>NZ_CAXWGV010000011.1:0-52416 GCF_964266725.1 Tessaracoccus sp. O5.2
CGGGAACCGGTGGGTGGGCATCCTCCACGGCTGCCTCAAAACCGGCCAGCTCTACGACGAAAACAAGGCCTGGAGCCACCAATCCAGCGCTGCCGCTTGACAAAACAAAACCTGGGATGTCTGCCGCAGTGCGCGAGGGTAGCCTGTGGGCTTGCCGGTACCCGAGCGCACGCCCTGTCATGCCGCGGACCGCGCGGACGCTTCCCCATGGCCCGCTTGGTTGTCAGGCGGGTGGCCTCCCAGGGTGCTGTGGCATTGAACGCGTGCGTCCTGGCATGAGTGAGGGCACCCCTGCGGGAACAGGGACGCCCTCGATGAACGACTCAACTGTGAATTGAGGTTCTGATGTCCCAGGCTATCTGGGGCTCGGGGGCACCGCTAGCCCCAGAGCCTGGTGGAGTGGGATCGGAGCTCCGGCCCCAGTGCCATGCAATCAGCCCATCCAGATTGGAACCTACATTATATAGAGCCCCGTCTATACAAAGTAGGTTGCGGCTCGACAGTCGTCCTCGGCGACCCATGGCGGAGGCCGAATTACACCGGCGTAACCTGTGCACAGCTGTGCGTAACCCTGTGGACAACCCGCTCAGGCCATGCCGGCCAGGCGGGCCAGCGCGGCGGCGGCCGCCCCGACGACCACGACCACGAGGTATGGCGCCCGCACCAGCAGCGCGACGGCGGCCGCGCCCAGCGCGACGACCCGCGCGTCGAGAACGATGGACGTTCCGGAGACGAAGGTGTTCACCGCCACCAGGGACGCGAGCAGCCCGACGGTGACCCCGTGCGAGAGCGTCGACACCCACGGGTTCTCCAACCACGAGGCAGGCAACAGATAGCCGACGAGCTTGGTCACATACGCGATCGCGCACGCGGCGAGGATCCACAGCCACAGGCTCACGGCCGCACCGCCCCACTCCCGGCGCGACGCCGGTGCTGCGCGGCCGTCATGGCGAGGGCCACCGCCGCCGCGATGATGATGGGGATGCCCGGGGGGACGACCGGCGCCACCGCGACCGTGACCACCGCCGCGACGACCGCCACCGCCACCGGGTCCCGGCCCCGCAGCCGCGGCCACAGGAGGCCGAGGAAGGCCGCCACCGCGGCGCCGTCGAGGCCCCACGCCGCCGGGTCGCCCAGCGCGTCGCCGACGAGCGCCCCGACCACCGTGAACAGGTTCCACAGCACGAACACCGCGAGGCCGCCGGCCCAGAACCCGCGACGCTCCTCGTCGGCGTCCTCCGCGGCCGACGCCGTGGCGATGGATTCGTCGATCGTCACCTGTGCTGCGGCGAAGCGCCGCCAGCCCCGCGGCCGCAGCATCGCGTTGGCCGTCACGCCGTAGATCGCGTTGCGCACACCCAGCAGGGAGGCGGCGGCGGTCGCGGAGCCGAGCGACCCGCCCCCCGCGACGACCCCGACGAACGCGAACTGCGAGCCACCGGTGAACATCAGCAGGCTGAGGGCCGACGCCTGCGCCACCGACAGGCCCGCCGCGACCGCCAGCGCCCCGAAGGAGATCCCGTACAGACCGGTGGCGACGCCGACCGACAGCCCGCGGCGCTGCGCGGGGGTGAGCACGACCGTCACGCCCCGGACCTCACAGCGCTGGCTCGGCCGTCTCGGTGATGACGGGCAGCCGCATCACGAACTTGGCGCCGCGCTCGGTGTCGTTACTGGCGCGCACCGACCCGCCGTGCGCGCGCACGGTGTGGTCGACGATGGACAGCCCGAGCCCCGTGCCCGGCGTGTTGCGGGCGCGGTCCGAGCGGTAGAACCGGTCGAAGATCAGCGGAAGGTCCTCCTCCGCGATGCCCGGGCCCTCATCGACGATGGTCAGCGTCCCCTCCTCGAGCGTCACCGTGATGGTGCCGTCGGAGGGGGAGAACTTCACGGCGTTGTCGAGCAGGTTGGTGATCGCGCGCTCCAGCGTCGCGGCGTCGGCCATGACCGGCGTCGGCTCCAGGGCGACGTCGAACCTGATGCCAGGGCCGCGGCGGCGCGCCCGCTCGACGGCGGCCTCCGTCACGTCGGCCATGTCCAGCGGCTCGTGGGGGCGCTGGAGGTGGTCGTCGCGGGTGAGGGCCACCAGGTCGCCGACGAGGGCGGAGAACTCGCCGAGCTGCGCCGCGACGTCGCCGAGGATCACCGAGCGGGCCCCCTCGGGGAGCATGCCGGACTTGTCGTCGGCCAGCAGCAGCTCGATGTTCGTGCGCATCGACGTCAGCGGCGTGCGCAGCTCGTGGCCCGCGTCGGCGATGAGCTGGCGCTGCTGTTCCCGCGACGTCTGCAGCGAGCGCAGCATGAGGTTGAACGACTTCGTCAGCTCGCCCAGGTCGTCGCGGCCGTAGATGCGGATGGGGTTGAGCTGGTCGGTCTGCGTGACGGACTTCACCGCCTGCGACAGTCGCCGGACGGGGGCCAGCACGGCCTGTGCCGCCCACAGCGCCGCGACGGTGGTCGTGACGATGCCGAGCAGCCCGGCCGCCAGCAGCACGATCCACAGCGAGCCGAGTGTGGCCTCCAGCGCGGTGGTGGGCCGCCCGTAGATGACCGCGTAATGGTCGGCGTCGACGGTCATGGGCACCGACACGACGCGGTAGGCGGTGCCGTCGGCGTCCACGGTCCGCGCGGACGACCCGCTCTGCATCCGCGCGATCGTGATCTCTTCCGCCCCGGCCGGCAGCGCCACCGGCTGCCCCGGAACCTGCTTCACCACGCCGTCGGCGGACACCAACGCGAGCAGGCCGTTGGACGCGCCCAGCATGTCGGCGGACAGGCCGCCCATGTTCGACACGTTCGACGAGATGGTCTGCGACGCGGTCTGCGCGACACCGACCAGTTCCCGGTCCAGCTGCTCAAGCAGCGACCATCGGGTGACGCCGTACGACGTCGCCCCCACCGCGAGGACCGACAGCGCGACGCTGCCGCCGGTGAGCAGCGCGAGCCGCCACTGCAGCGACTGCCCGCTGACGAGCCGGCCGATCCCGCGCCGCAGGCGGATCCA
Organism: Tessaracoccus sp. O5.2; assembly: GCF_964266725.1. Taxonomy (NCBI): domain Bacteria; kingdom Bacillati; phylum Actinomycetota; class Actinomycetes; order Propionibacteriales; family Propionibacteriaceae; genus Tessaracoccus; species Tessaracoccus sp. O5.2. The sequence goes on from NZ_CAXWGV010000011.1 coordinate 3,005, forward strand.
CCAGCTCCCGATCACGGGGGCGTTTCACGCAGGACGTAGCCGATCCCCCGCACCGTGTGGATGAGGCGGGGGCGGCCTCCCGCCTCCGTCTTCCGGCGCAGGTAGCCGATGTAGACCTCGAGCGAGTTCGCCGTCGTCGGGAACTCGAATCCCCACACCTCGTTGAGCAAGGTGTTGCGCTCCATGACCCGCCGCGGGTTCTCCATGAAGACCTGCAGCAGGGCGAATTCGGTGCGCGTGAGCGAGATGTGCTGGCCGCCGCGCGTGACCTCGCGGTGCTGCGTGTCGAGCGTGACGTCCTGGAACGTGAGGACCTTGGACTCGGCCTCCGGGGCCGGCTTCGAGCGCCGGGTCAGGGCGCGCAGCCGGGCCAGCAGCTCGTCGAGCGCGAAGGGCTTGACCATGTAGTCGTCGGCGCCGGCGTCCAGCCCGTCCACCCGGTCCCCGACCGCGTCGCGCGCCGTGAGGATGAGGATCGGGATGTCGTTGCCGCCCTCGCGCAACATGCGGGTGGTTTCGAGGCCGTCGAGGCGCGGCATCATGACGTCCATGATGATGGCGTCGGGCGTGTAGCTGACGAGCTTCGCGAGGGCCTCGACGCCGTCGGCGGCGGTCTGCACCTCGTCGCCGGTGTACGTCAGCGACCGGGCGAGCGAGTCGCGCACCGCCTGATCGTCGTCCACCACCAAGATCTGCATGACCGTCCCCCGTCTGCTTTCACTGCATACAGCGCCTCATCCTACCCGCACCCCGCGGACTCGGTGCTCGCGCCGTGCGTGGGTATCGTGGACGTCATGGCAACGCTTCTGTTCGTGTGTTGGGGCAACATCTGCCGGTCGCCCATGGCCGAACGTGTGGCACGCCGTCGGGCCGACGAGTTGGGGCTCGACGTGCGGATCGAGAGCTTCGGCGTCTCGAACGAGGAGGAGGGCAACCCCATCGACCGCAGGGCCGCCCGGATCCTCGAGCAGCACGGCTACGACGCCTCCGGCCATCGCGCGCGGAAGATCGGCGCCCGCGACATCGCCTCGGCGGACCTCGTCGTCGCCGCCGAGCCCATGCACGTCTCGCGGCTGCAGCGCATCGCGCCGGGCGCGACCAACCTCGTGCTCCTGAACGACTTCAACCCCGACAAGCCGGAGGGCGAGTCGCTCGTCGACCCCTGGTACGGCACCGAGGACGGCTTCCAGGAGACGCTGGCCGACATCGAGGCCGCCGTCGACGGTGTGCTCGCGGCGGTCACCCGGGGCCGGGCTCACGCGGGGCGGTAGCCTGTGGGTCCTCACGGACCCGATCCAGGAAAGGCGACGACGATGAGCCTGCGCGGCCGCAGCTTCCTCAAGGAGCTGGACTTCACCCCCGACGAATGGCGTGGCCTGCTCGACCTCTCGGCCGAGCTCAAGCTGCAGCGCCGCGAGGGACGCGAGGAGCGCCGTCTCGTCGGGAAGAAGGTCGCGTTGCTGTTCGAGAAGACCTCCACCCGGACCCGGTGCGCCTTCGAGGTCGCCGTCGCGGAGCAGGGCGGTATGACCACCTACCTGGACCCCTCCGGGTCGCAGATCGGACACAAGGAGTCGGCCGCCGACACCGCCCGCGTCCTGGGCCGCTGGTACGACGGCATCGAGTACCGCGGCGCCGGGCAGGACGTCGTCGAGACGCTGGCCGCCCACGCCGGCGTGCCCGTTTACAACGGCCTCACCGACGACTGGCACCCCACACAGATGCTCGCCGACCAGCTCACGATGATCGAGCACAGCGGCAAGCCGTTGGAGGAGATCTCCTTCGCGTTCCTCGGCGACGCCCGCAACAACGTCGGCAACTCGCTGCTGATCAGCGGCGCCCTGATGGGCATGGACGTGCGGATGGTGGCGCCTGTCGCGCAGCAGAACGCCGACGACGTGGTGGCCGAGGCGCGCCGCCTCGCCGAGACGACGGGGGCGCGGATCACCGTCACCGACGACGTGGCGGCCGGTGTCGCGGGCGTCGACTTCGTCTACACCGACGTGTGGGTCTCGCTCGGCGAGCCCAAGGAGGTGTGGGCCGAGCGCATCGAGCTCCTGCGGCCCTACCAGATCAACGCCGAGCTGCTACGCGCCACCGGCAACCCGGACGTGAAGTTCATGCACTGCCTGCCGGCCTTCCACGACCTCGCCACGACGGTGGGGCGCGGGCTCAAGGAGGAGTTCGGCATCGAGGGCGTGGAGGTGACCGACGAGGTCTTCGAGTCCGAGGCGAGCATCGTGTTCGACCAGGCGGAGAACCGGATGCACACCATCAAGGCGGTGCTGGTCGCGACGCTGGCCGGCTGACCGGACTGGAGAACGATCAGGGGGGCCGGGCTCAGTGCCCGGCCCCCCTGATCGTGATGGGTCAGTTGCCCGTGGAGGGCAGCCCGGGCCGGACGACCGGCGGGGTGGGCTCGTCATCGTCGTCGATGGGGGCGCCGTCGGCGAGCTCGACTGTCACGGGCACGAGGATCTCCGTGCCCGATTCACGCTGCCGTCACCGCGCCGCCACCCCGGGTACCCGCTGCGTCACAACTATCGACCCGAAACCCCGTAAGCTACGCTTGCGTAAGCTACGGAAACGTAACTTGGAAGGAGGCCGCGTGCGCGGTCAGAGCGACGACATGGTTCAGCTGCTCACCCCCGACGGGACCCGAGTGGAGCACGACGAGTTCCAGTTCGACGGCACCACCGAGGACCTGGTCGGCTACCTCAAGGACATGATCCTGGCCCGCCGGTTCGACGCGGAGGCCACGGCCCTCCAGCGGCACGGTGAGCTGGGGCTGTGGACGCCGCTGATCGGGCAGGAGGCCGCCCAGGTCGGCTCGGCCCACGCGCTGCGGCCGGCCGACGTCGTCTTCCCGTCCTACCGCGAGCACGCCGTCGCGATGGTGCTGGGCGTCCCGGTGACCAACATGCTGTCGCTCTTCCGCGGCTCCAACGGCGGCTACTGGGAGAAGCTCGACTCCTTCAAGAACTACCAGATCGTCATCGGCTGCCAAACGCTGCACGCGACCGGCTATGCCATGGGCCTGCAGCTCGACGGCGCCGTCGGCAACGAGCGCGACGACGACAACGCCGCCGTCATCGTCTACCACGGCGACGGCGCCGCCAGCCAGGGCGACGTCAACGAGGCGTACGTGTTCGCCGCCTCCTACAACGCGCCGGTGGTGTTCTTCTGCCAGAACAACCAGTGGGCCATCTCCGAGCCCATCGCCCTGCAGTCGCGGATCCCGCTGTACCAGCGCGCCCGGGGGTTCGGCTTCCCAGGCGTCCAGGTGGACGGCAATGACGTGCTGGCGGTCAAGGCCGTCACGGACTGGGCGATGGCCCGCGCGCGGGCGGGCGACGGGCCGGCGTTCATCGAGGCCTTCACGTACCGCATGGGGGCGCACACCACCTCCGACGACCCGACGAAGTACCGCGAGCGCGCCGACGAGGAGGCCTGGCGCGGCCGCGACCCGATCGCGCGCCTCACCACCTACCTGCGCGGCATGGGCGCCATCGACGACGCGTGGCAGGACGCCGTCGAGGCGGAGGCCAAGGAGTTCGGGGCCGCGGCCCGGGCCGCCATCCCGACGCTCGAGGCCACGACGATGGAGCGCCTCTTCGACACCGTCTACGCCGAGCCCACCGTGGCGCTGGAGGCGCAGCGCCGCGAGTACGCCGAGTTCGCCGCCGCCCTGGAGGAGGACGCATGAGCGAGACCTTGACCATGGCCAAGGCCCTGAACCGGGGGCTACGCCGCGCGCTGCAGGCGGACCCGAAGGTCCTCCTCGCGGGAGAGGACATCGGCAAGCTCGGCGGCGTCTTCCGCATCACCGAGGGCCTGCAGGCCGAGTTCGGCGAGAACCGCGTCGTGGACTCGCCCCTGGCCGAATCCGGGATCATCGGCACCGCCGTCGGGCTCGCGATGCGCGGCTACCGGCCCGTCGTCGAGATCCAGTTCGACGGCTTCGTCTTCCCCGGCTTCTCGCAGATCGTCACCCAGGTGGCCAAGATGCACATGCGGACCGGCGGGCACACGCCCATGCCGATGGTGATCCGGATCCCGTTCGGCGGCGGCATCGGCGCGATCGAGCACCACTCCGAGTCCCCGGAGGCCTACTTCGCGCACACGCCTGGGCTCAAGGTCGTCGCCTGCTCCAACGCCAACGACGCCTACTGGATGATCCAGCAGGCCATCCAGTCCGACGACCCGGTCGTCTTCCTGGAGCCGAAGCGCCGCTACCACGTCAAGGGCGCGGTCAACTTCACGGCCCGGCCCGCCCCCATGCACCAGGCCCAGGTGTCGCGCTACGGCACCGACGCCACGCTGCTGTGCTACGGCCCGATGGTCAAGACCTGCCTGGACGCGGCCGCCGTGGCGGCGGAGGAGGGCACGTCGCTCGAGGTCGTCGACCTGCGCACGCTGAGCCCCCTCGACTGGGTGACGATCGAGTCGTCGGTGCGGCGCACGAAGCGCGCCATCGTCGTGCACGAGGCGCCGAAGACCCTCGGCCTGGGCGCCGAGATCGCCGCGAAGCTGCACGAGGACCTGTTCTACGTGATGGAATCGCCGGTGCTGCGCGTGGCCGGCTACGACATGCCCTACCCGCCCAGTCGCGTCGAGGAGGAGTACCTGCCCGGCGTGGACCGGATCCTCGACGCCGTCGACCGGTCGCTCGCGTACTAGGAGTGGTGAGATGAAGCGTCAGTTCCTGTTGCCGGACCCGGGCGAGGGCCTCCTGGAGGCGGAGATCGTCGCCTGGCGGGTCGCCGCCGGCGACGTCGTCGAGGTCAACGACGTGCTGGTCGAGATCGAGACCGCCAAGTCCCTGGTCGAGCTGCCGTCGCCGTTCGCCGGGACCGTCGCCGCGCTCCTGGTGGCGGAGGGCACCACGGTCGAGGTGGGCACGCCCATCGTCGAGATCGACGACGGCGCCGAGCCGGAGCCGGACGACGCCGGACCCAACCTTGTCGGCTACGGTGCCTCCGACGGTGCGCCCACGCGGCGGCGACGCCGCACGCGCGAGACCCCCGACCACGCCTCGGCTGCGGCGGCCATGTCGGCCGCCTACGACCAGCACGAGCCGGGCCGGCGGGCCGACGAGGTGCAGCCCGCCACCGTCGTCACGGCTCAGGCGAGCGGAGACCCGCTGCCGACCCCCGGCACCGCGCCATCCGAGTCCCAACTCGTCCTGGCCTCCGACCCGGGCGACGCGAAGGCCAAGCCGCCGGTGCGCAAGTACGCCAAGGACCTGGGCGTGGACCTCGGGACCGTCGTGGGCACGGGCCCCGACGGCACGATCACTCGCCGCGACGTCGAGGCGGCCGCCGCGTTCCGGTACCTGGACGAGCAGCCCGCGCAGGGCCGCATCCTCAACGACCATGCCGCGTTCCAGGCGTCCGGGCCACGCATCGGCGACGCCGACGCGGCGCCGGGCCAGCCGCACGCCGGCACATCGTTCAGCGGCTCCAGTTTCGGCGCGGGCTTCGGCCCGTCCGAGGGGCTCGGCGGCTTCGATCCGCGCCAGGGCCGCTCCGAGCGTCGCGTCCCGATCAAGGGCGTGCGCAAGGTGACGGCCGAGAACATGGTGCGGTCCGTCCAGACGCACGTCCACGTCACCGAGTGGATCACCGTCGACGTCAGCGCCACCATGGATTTCGTCGAGACCCTCAAGGGCCGCCGGGAGTTCACGGGGCTACGCGTCTCGCCGCTGCTCGTCTACGCCAAGGCCATCTGCCTGGCGCTGGAGCGGAACCCGGAGCTGAACTCGTCGTGGGACGAGGAGCGCCAGGAGATCGTCTACTACGGCGACGTCAACCTCGGCATCGCCGCCGCCACGCCCCGCGGGCTCATGGTCCCCAACATCAAGGGCGCGGACCGGCTGAGCCTGCTGCAGCTGTGCCAGGCGATCAACCAGCTGGTGCAGGTGTCGCGGGAGGGCAAGCTCCAGCCGGGCGACTACGCCGCCGGCACGTTCACCATCACCAACGTCGGCGTGTTCGGCGTCGACGCCGGGACGCCCATCATCAACGGCGACGAATCCGCGATCTTCTGCATGGGATCGATCCAGCGCCGCCCGTGGGTGGTCGGGACGGGCGCCGACGAGCGGGTCGTGCCGCGCTGGGTGACGACGCTCGCGGTGGCGTTCGACCACCGGGTCGTCGACGGCGAGCAGGGGTCGCGGTTCCTGCACGACGTCGCGTCCATCCTCCAGGAGCCCGCGCTGGCGTTGCTGTTCTGATCCGCCACACTGTCCCCATGCCCGCGCCCACCCGGTTCCACGTCGACCTCGACGCCATCCACGCCAACCTCGCGGTCGCCCGCGACCTGGCCGGCGGGCGCACGGTGCTCGCCGCGGTCAAGGCGAACGCCTACGGGCACGGCCTGGTCGAGGTGGCGCGCAGCATCGAGCAGCGCGGATCCGCGGACTGGCTGGGCGTCGCCGTGACCGACGAGGCGAGCCGGCTCCGCGCGGCCGGGGTCCGGCTGCCCATCCTCAAGTTCACGCCCACCTTCGACGACGACCTCGCCGAGGCCGTCGCCGCCGACCTCACGCTCTCGGTCGGGACGGCCGGGGCCATCGACGCCGCGCAGGCCGCGGCCGCCGCCGCGCGCGCCACCGTCGACGTGCACCTCAAGCTCGACACCGGCATGCGACGCGTCGGCGCCGATCCGGCGGACGCCGTCGACCTGGCCCGCCGCATCGACCGCGCCGCCAACCTCCGCCTGGGGGGAGTGTTCACGCATCTGCCCATCAGCGACGTCGCGGCGGGGAGCGCGTTCACCCGCGACCAGCTCGCGCGGTTCGAGGCCGCCGTCGCGCAGGTCGAGGCGGCCGTCGGCCCCGTCGAACACGTGCACGCCGCGAACTCCGGCGCCCTGCTGGGCCACGACCTCGGGCGCACGACCATGGTGCGCCCGGGCATCATGCTGTACGGCTCCTACCCCGACGCCGAGACGCCGAGGACGAGGGCGCTGCACGACGTGGGCCGCTGGGTGTCGCGCCTGAGCTTCGTCAAGCGGGTGGAGGCAGGGGAGAGCGTCGGATACGGCCGGTCCTGGATCGCGCCCCGCGACACGTGGATCGGCACGGTGGCCGTCGGCTACGGCGACGGGTACTCGCGGCTCCTGTCGTCGCGGGGGCGGATGCTCATCGCGGGCCGGTCCTACCCGGTGGTCGGGCGGGTGTGCATGGACCAGACGATGATCGACCTCGGCCCGGACGAGCCGACGGCGGCCGTGGGCGACGAGGTGGTGCTGATGGGCGACAGCGGTGCCGAGCGCATCGGGGTCGACGAACTCGCCCGGCTCATGGACACGATCACCTACGAGGTGACCTGCCTCATCACGGATCGGGTGCCGCGCGCGTACTGACCGGCTGCTCCGCCGGGCCCTAGGCCTCCGAGGCGCCCTCCGCGTGCCCCGACGAGGTCCGGGGCCGCCGGCTGGGGAACTCGTTCATGGCGTGGATCGCGATGGCGCGGGTGGACCAGCCGTCGACCGCGGCGCCCACGCCGCCGCCCACGAGCGGGATCCCGCGGGCCAGGCGCAGGCCGAGCCGCTTGCCGGTGACCTGGTTGAGGGCACGGTCGAGCAGCGCCCGCGACACCTGCCCGTCGAGCCGCGCGTCGAACACCGGCGCCGTCGCCACGACCAGCGGCGAACTGGGGAGCACGCCGGTGCTCACCAGGTGCGCCATGGCGCCGGGGCCGAGCATGACCATGAGGATCGCCGTGCGGACGCGCGGGTCGCCGACCTCGTAGCCGCGCAGGTGGGCGATGCCGGACACCAGGCGGGCCTGCAGGAACGACGACGCCGCGATGTTGGCGGGGATCGTGAGCAGGGAGACGAAGAAGCCGCCCCAGTTGGTCGCGAAGCCCTGGCCGCCCGCCATGGCGACGTGCTGGGCGATCATCCGCGACACGGCGGCCTCGGGGTCGCTGCGCTGGGCCAGCAGCTGATTGGCGGCCTGCTTGGCGCCCGGGAGCTTCCCCTTGCCCTCGATGGCCAGCTGCAGGAGTTCGTGGAAGACGTCGGCGGTGAACCCCTCGGCCACCGCGACGACACGCTGATCGCTCATGCGGTCCCCTTTCCGAGTTCAAGCGTCGCACACGCACCCAAACCCGTCGACCCCTCCCGGACGGTCGGTGCCGCCTGCCAGACTGGGACGATGCTGGGCGTGACGTTCGGCCGGCCGCACGACTGGCCGGGCCAGGATCTCATCGGGTACTCCGAGGAGTTCAGCCCTGCCCTGGCGCTGGAGGGATACCGCTGCGGCGTCTTCCCGATGCCCCTGGAGCCGGACGCGCCCGAGATGGGGTGGTGGTCGCCCATGTTGCGGGGGCTCCTGCCCATCCGGGGGCTGCACGTGACGAGGTCGCTGCGCCGCTCGGCCCGGAGATACACCACGACGGTCGACGCCGCGTTCGACCAGGTCGTCGACGCCTGCGCGGACCCGGCGCGCCCGCACGGCTGGATCGACGAGCGCGTCGCGTCGGTCTACCGCACCCTGCACCGCGGAGGCTGGGCGCACTCCGTCGAGACGTGGGACGGCGAGGGGCGGCTCGTCGGCGGCCTGTACGGCGTGCACGTCGGGGGCATGTTCGCCGGCGAGTCGATGTTCCATCACCCGACGCTCGGACGCGACGCGTCCAAGGTGGCGCTGCTGCGGCTCGCCGTGGAGCTGACCGACGTCGGAGTCACGCTGCTCGACGTGCAGTGGCTGACCGAGCACCTCGGGACGCTGGGCGCGTACGAGGTGCCCCGCGAGGAGTACCTGACGCGCCTCGACCGGGCGCTGGCGCTGCCGGGGCTGCGGTGGTCCGGACGCGGCAGCATGGACGGGGCGGCCCTGACGGCCGCGTGGCAGAGCAGCCGCGGCGGGCTGTCGCTGAGAGGAGGACCCGATGCCTGAACTTCCTGAGGTGGCGGCGCTCGTCAACGCCCTCGATGCGAAGGCGCGCGGCCGGGTGATCGCGGAGGGCCACCTGGTGTCCTTCGCCGCACTCAAGACCTACCGGGTGCCGCTGACGGCACTGGCCGGGCTGGAGATCGACGGCGTCAGCCGGCACGGCAAGTTCATCGACGTCGCCGCCCAGGGCGTGCACCTCATCGTGCACCTCGCCCGGGCCGGCTGGGTCACTTGGCACGAGGTCGCGCCCAAGGTCCCGGCCAAGCCCGGCAAGTCGGGGCTCGCGCTTCGGATCGTGCTCGACGACGGGTCGGGGTTCAGCGTCACCGAGGCCGGCACCCAGAAGCACCTGGCGGTCTACGTGGTGGAGGACCCGGCCGAGGTGCCCGGGATCGCGGCGCTCGGCCCGGACCCCATGGATCCCGCCTTCACGGCCGATGACCTGCGCGCCATCCTGGCGCGCGCCGGGCGCGCCCAGATCAAGGGCGTCCTGCGCGACCAGAAGGTGCTGGCCGGCATCGGCAACGCCTACAGCGATGAGATCCTCCACGCCGCCCGCCTGAGCCCCTTCAAACCGGCCGACACACTCGACGAGGCCGCGGTCGCGGACCTGTTCGGGCACCTCCGGCGTGTGCTCGGTGACGCCATCGGGTCGGCCGCCGGGGTCCCCATCGATCAGCTGAAGGACGCCAAGCGGGCGGGGATGCGCGTCCACGGCAGGACCGGACAGACCTGCGACGTGTGCGGCTCGACCATCGCGGAGGTGTCCTTCGCGGACTCGTCGCTGCAGTACTGCCCCGGCTGCCAGACGGCCGGCAAGCGCCTGGCCGACCGCCGCATGTCCAAACTGCTCAAGTGACCGGCCGCGGCACCCTACGATGAGCGCATGACTGACGGGGGCGTGAAGCGCGAGGTCCGGGACAAGGCGAAGCAGGTCGAGGACCATCCCGCCGCCGCCTGGTGGGCCGCCGCCGGCCACGTCGTCAACGGCATCGTGCACGCCATCATCGGGGCGATCGCCATCGGGGTCGCCCGGGGTAGCGGCGGGTCCGCGGACCAGTCCGGCGCCATGCGCGCCATCGACGCCCACCCCCTCGGCTCGATCGGGCTGTGGGTGGTCGGGATCGCGCTGCTGGGTCTGGCGGCCTATTCGGTGATCCTCGCCATCGGCGAATCGCGACACGACAAGAGCGACGCGGCCAAGAGTGCCGGGCGCGCCGTCATGTACGTCGCCGTCGGCGCGGCCGCGCTCACGTACGCCACGGGCGGCTCGTCGGACGGCGAGGAGGCGACGGAGTCCCTGAGCGCGCAGCTGCTGCAGTCCTGGTGGGGGTCCGGGCTGCTGGTGATCGCCGGCGTGGTGATCGTGGCGATCGGCGTCGGCATGATCATCCGGGGCGTGACCCGGTCGTTCCTCGACGACGTCGACATGCCGCCCCACTTCCGCACGACGTTCGTGTGGCTCGGGATCGGCGGCTACGTCGCCAAGGGGATCGCCGTGGCGATCGTCGGGATCCTGTTCGTCGTGGCGGTCGTCACCCGCGACCCGTCCAGCACGGGCGGTCTCGACGGCGCACTCAAGGCGCTGGTCGAGGTGCCCGGGGGACAGGCCCTGCTCATCGCCGTCGCGGTGGGCCTCATCCTCTACGGCATCTTCTGCCTCGCCCGCGCCCGGACCACGGCGCGTAAGGGTAGCTGAACGCGCCTAAGCTGAGGCTCGTGCTCGGATACTTCGGCCCCGCGGGGACCTTCACGCATCAGGCGTTGCGCTCCATCACCGACGACGAGGCGATCGCGTTCGCCAGCGTCCGGGAAGCGCTCGACGCCGTGCGGGCGGGCGAGGTCCGCGGCGCGGTGGTGCCGATCGAGAACTCCGTCGAGGGCGGCGTGTCCGCGACGCTCGACGAACTGATCGCCGGATCCCCGCTGGCCATCCGCGGCGAGATCGTCATCCCCGTCGAGTTCGGCCTCTACGCCCGGCCGGGGACCGCACTGGGCGAGGTCCGTCAGGTCCTCACGCACGGCCACGCCGCCGCGCAGTGCCGGGAGTGGCTCGCGACGACCCTGCCGTCCGCCCAGGTCACCGAGGCCGGCTCCACCGCCGGCGCGGCGGCGGAAGTCGCCCGGCCTGACTCGCGCTACGACGCCGCCGTGTGCGCCCGCGTCGCCGGCCAGTTGTACGGGTTGGATGAGTTGGCCTACCAGATCGAGGACAACCCGGGTGCGGTCACGCGGTTCGTGGAGGTCGGGGTCGCGGGTCCGGTCCCGCCGCGCACCGGCGCCGACAAGACCACTTTGGTGGCCTACATGCGCGTCGACCACGCCGGCGCGCTGCTGGAGATCCTGGAACAGTTCGCCGTGCGCGGCGTGAACCTGAGCCGGATCGAGTCGCGGCCCACGAAGACGACGCTCGGCTCCTACTGCTTCTCGATCGACGTCGAGGGTCACCTCCACGACAAGCGCGTCGAGGAGGCGCTCGAGGGCCTGCACCGCATCTGCCCCACGGTCCACTTCCTCGGCTCCTATCCGCGCGCGGACCGCGCCCGGCCCGTCGTCGGCCACGGCTTCTCGGACGCTGAGTTCGACGACGCGGCCGCCTGGGTGCGCTCGCTCGGCTGACCGGTCAGCCGGGCAGCACGACGCGCACCGCGTCGGGGATCACCTCGAGGCGGACCCTGCGGACCTCGCCCACGACGTCACCGTCGACCTGGCAGAGGACAGGCTCGGCGAACTCCGCCACCACCACCCGGCCCGACAGCCGGTCGAGGAGTGGCTCGTCGGCCGACTGCCGCAGCACACCGCCGATCATCCGGGCCACGTCACCCGCCGTCCGCGGGGAGGCGATCAGCACCTCCAGGGTGCCGTCGTGCGCGCTGGCCGCGGGCATGAGGGAGACCCCCGGGTAGAGGTCACCGACGTTGCCGACCTCCACGAGCGACGCGTCGCGTTCGAGCGGGTCGCCGTCGTCGACGGTGAGCCGGAGCGACACGGGGCGGGCCCTGACGTGGCCCCGCCCGGCCCACACGTAGGCCGCTGGCCCCAGGGCGCGCTTGAGCGCCTCGTCGGTGTCGTGCAGCACGGCCGCGTCGGCGCCGAATCCGACCATGACCGCCGCGATGCCGGAGCGCCCGCCGTCGGGCTCGGTGTAACGCAGGAGGTCCAGTGCCGTCGGCGTGCCCGTGAACGCGGCGGCCAGCGCCCGGCCGGCGTCGAGCGGGACGCCGAGGTTGCGCGCGAGCAGGTTGCCGGTGCCGGACGGGAGGATCGCCACCGGCACGCCGGCGCCGGCCAGCCCGGCGCAGACGTCGCGGACGGTCCCGTCGCCGCCGATCACCAGGACGAGGTCGGCGGAGGACTCGACCGCGGCGCGCGCCATGCCGCCGCCCGGGTCCTCGGCGGTCGTCGCCAGCCACACGGGAGATTCCCAGCCGCGCGCCGTGGTCTCGTGCGTCACGAGGCGGTGGACGGCGTCGAGGTCGCGCACCCGGGTCGGGTTGTACACCACGACCAGCCGGCCGGGTCCGGTCCGGGCGGGCTGCGGCGGCAGCATGTGCACGTTCGCGGCGAGGCAGGACACCGACACGACCAGCCCGCCGAGCAGGAACCCGCCCCCGACGTCGCTGACGTAGTGGGCGCCCAGCAGCAGCCGCCCGACCGCGACCATCACCACGGCCACCGAGCCCAGCAGCCGGGTGAGCAGCACGGTGCGCCGCGGCCGGCGGGTCGTCGTCGTGAGGACGCCCGCGAGCATGGCGGCGACCGTGGCCGCCGTCGTGTGGGCGGACGGATAGCTGAGGGGGTCGACACTGACGAGGAAGTCCCAGGGACTCTCCGGCCGGTCGCGCGCGACGGTGACCTTGAGTAGCGCGGTACTCAGCACGGCCAACGCGACAGCGACGAGGATCGCCTGCGACATGGCCGTGAAGCGGCGCCGGGACGCCCACCACGCGGCGGCCAGCAGGGCGGGGTAGATGATGACCGGTGAGGTGAGCAGCGCCAGCGTGGCGGCGGCGTGGCCGATCAGCGAGGTGCTCGCGACGGGGGAGTAGGGCCAGAGGCCGTCCACGGTCGACGGCGGCAGCAGCGTCCACGCGAGGAGGGCGGCGCCGAATACCAGCGTCGCCGCGACCGTCACGCGCGAGCGCCTCATGCGCCGATTGTCCCACTGCGGACGACGGCGCAGCGGCGTCAGCGCCGACCGGGGCGGCGCTTCACGAGCAGCCACGGCACCACGGCCGCCGCCATGACGAAGCCCGTGACGGCGAAGGCCCATCCGAAGCCCACGGCGTCGGCGATCGCCCCCGCGAGGAGGGTGCCCGCGATGGAGCCGAGGTCCATGGACATCGAGTAGGTCGACAACGCCTGCCCGCCGTTGCGGTTCGCGCCGATGATGTCGGCCATCAGCGCCTGCGACGCGGGCGCGATCAGCGCGGCTCCCGCGCCGGCCAGGGCGGACAGGGCGAGGAAGAGCCACAACGAGTCCACCCAGCCGAAGAAGACGGTCGCCAGCGCCGACACCGCCAGACCGAGGACCAGGAAGGGGCGCCGCCCCATGCGGTCCACCAGCCGGCCTGTCGCCTGCTGCGCGACGGCGTTGCCCAGGGCGAAGAGGGTCAGCGCGATGCCCGCCGCCGTCGCCCCGATCGTCGGGACCGCGGCGGCCATCAGCGGCAGGAGGGCGATGCGCACGCCGAAGTTCGACCAGCCGTGCGCGAATCCGGTGACGAGCAGCGCGCGGTAGTACGGCATGCCCATGGCCTCGGCGAGCGTCATCCGCTCCTGGTGCTCGCCCGCCTTCGGCCGCCCACCGGCCCGGCCGCGGAGGAACACCAGCACGACGCCCGCGGCGAGGAACACCGCGCCCGCGTAGATGAAGAACGGGATCCGCAGACCCAGGCCCTGCATGGCGGACCCGAGGATGGGGCCCAGGATGTTGCCGAGCAGGAAGGCGGTGCCGTACAGCGACGACGTGTGGCCGCGCTGGGCGGGGGGCGACAGCCGGACGAGCAGGGCCATCGACGAGACCGTGAACATGACCGAGCCCATGCCGCCCAGCCCGCGGAACACCAGCAGCCACCAGAAGTCGGTCGCCAGCCCGCTGAGCGCGCTGGAGGCGCCCACGATGAGGAGGCCGACGAAGTACACCCAGCGCTCGCCCAGCCGGTTGACCAGTTCCCCTCCGACGGGGGCGAACACGAGCCGCACGAACGCGAAGACCGACACGATCGACGACGCCGCCATGAGGCCGACGTCGAACGACCGGGCGAACTGGGGCAGGATCGGGGCGACGATGCCGAAGCCGAGCGCGATGAGCATCGCCGAGGCCACCAGCACCCAGATCTCCGGCGGGATCGGAGCCCGCCGCGTCGCCACCTTCACCGTGTCCTCCATCGTCCTGGTCAACGCCCCACCCTAGGTCACCGCGCCGCAGGCCGGATGCTCAGGCGGCGGGCGCACGGGGAGACGGGCGCATCGTCGGTAAGGTTGGGGCCATGATCGATCCGAAGTGGCTGCGCACCGACCCCGACCGCGTCCGACGCTCGCAGGCGGCCCGCGGGGCCTCGGTCGAGCTCGTCGACGAGCTGATCGCCGCCGACGAAGCCCGCCGCGCCGCGATCGTCGCCTTTGAGACCAGGCGCGCCGAGCAGAAGAACCTCGGCCGGGACGTCGCCAAGGCCAAGGGGGACGAGCGCGCCGTGCTGCTCGAGCGCACTAAGCAGCTCGCCGCCGACGTCAAGACCGCGCAGGCCGACGCCGACGCCGCCGAGGCCGCCTTCACCGACCTTATGAAGCAGGTGGGCAACCTTGTCCTCGACGGCGTCCCGGAGGGCGGCGAGGACGACGGCGTCGTGCTGGAGACGGTCGGCACCCCGCGAGACTTCGCGGCGGAGGGCTTCGCGCCCCGCGACCACCTCGAGATCGGCGAGCTGCTCGGCGCCATCGACATGGAGCGCGGCACCAAGATCTCCGGCTCGCGGTTCTACGTCCTCACCGGCGTCGGCGCCCAGCTCGAGATGGCCCTGCTCAACCTGGCCATGTCGAAGGCCGCCGAGTGGGGCTTCACGCCGATGATCCCCCCGGCGCTGGTCAAGCCCTCGGCCATGGAGGGCACCGGTTTCCTCGGTCAGGCGGCGCAGGACGTCTACCACCTGCCCGCCGACGACCTCTACCTGGTCGGCACCTCCGAGGTGGCGCTGGCCGCCTACCACGCCGACGAGATCCTCGACGCCGACACCCTGCCCCGGCAGTACGTCGCCTACTCGCCGTGCTTCCGTCGTGAGGCGGGCTCCTACGGCAAGGACACCCGCGGCATCTTCCGGGTGCATTGGTTCGACAAGGTGGAGATGTTCGTCCACTGCGCCCCCGAGGACGCCGAGGCCTGGCACGACCGGCTGCTGGGCTACGAGAAGGACTTCCTGGCGGCCCTGGAGATCCCGTTCCAGGTGCTCGACGTCGCCTCCGGCGACCTCGGCCTGTCCGCCGCCCGCAAGTTCGACTGCTACGCCTGGCTCCCCACGCAGCAGCGCTACCGGGAGGTGACCTCGACGTCGAACTGCACCGAGTTCCAGGCCCGCCGCCTGCAGATCCGCGCCCGCTTCGCCGACGGCGTCCGCCCCGTCGCGACCCTCAACGGCACGCTGTGCGCCATGACCCGCATCATCATCATGCTGCTGGAGAACCACCAGCTCGCCGACGGATCCGTGCGGGTGCCTGAGGCGTTGCGGCCGTACCTGGGCGGGCGTGAGGTGCTGGCCCTGTCATGAGCTTCACCCCTCGACTCGTGGCGCTGGACATCGACGGCACCCTCGTCGACCCGTTCGGTGAGATGCCCCGAGAGGTGCACGCCGCCGTCCGGCGCGTCGTCGACGCCGGCGTGCCCGTGGTCCTGTCGACGGGCCGCTCGTGGCTGTCGACTCAGACGGTCTTCGAGGAGCTCGGGCTGCCGCGGGGGTGGGCCGTGTCGTCGAACGGGGCGATGGTGGTGACCTACCCGCCCTTCGAGGTGCGCCACGAGACCCGCTTCGACCCTGCCGAGACCGTGCACCGGGTGGCCGAGCTGGCGCCCACCGCCTGCATCGCCGTCCAGGACGGGCTGCACTGGCGGGTCAACCGCCCCTTCCCGGAGGGCGAACTGCTGGGCGACGTCAGCATCGAGACCATCGACGAGCTCGCCTCTCGCGACGTGTCACGCGTGATCGTGCGGGACCCGCACAGCTCCGAAGAGGTGTTCAACGGCATGGTGAGCCAGCTCGGACTGCACGAGGTGGCCTACTTCATCGGCTGGTCCGCCTGGCTCGACATCGCGCCCATGGGCGTCGACAAGGCGCACGGGCTGCAGATCGTGTGCGACGAGCTGGGCGTCCGCGCCGCCGAAGTGCTGGCCATCGGCGACGGCCGCAACGACATCGAGATGCTGGAGTGGGCCGGGCGGGGCGTCGCGATGGGCGACGCCCCCGACGAGGTCAAGGCCGCGGCGGATGCCGTGACCGGCAACTTCGCCGACCTCGGCACCGTCGACGAGCTTGAGCAGTGGTTCCCGCCGAGGATGGCCGACGCCATCTGACGCCGCTCAGCCGGCAGCGGGTCGCACCCGGTACCAGCGGAAACCGTAGCCCTCGAGGGATACCTGCAGGTCGCCGCGGTGGACCACCGTCGCCTCCCCGTCGAGGAGGTCCTCGACGACGTCCTCCTCCGTCAACGCCCCCGACAGCGACACCGCGACGGGATCGGCGCTGAAGTTGTGCACCGTGACGACGGCGGAGTCGGGCAGCGTGACCCGATGCGCCAGCACGGCCGGCTCACCCGTGTCGATGACCTCGAAGTCGCCCCAGCCCAGCTCGGGGCGCCGGCGGCGGATGCTGATCAGCTCACGCATGAACGCCCACAGCGAGTCGGGGTCGTGCTCCTGGTCCGCGAAGTTGACGTGCGTGGGGCCGTAGCCGTCCGGCACGACGCGCTGGATGAGCCGCGACGGCGGGGCGGAGGAGAAGTCCCCGTTGCGTCCCGGGCCCCACTGCATGGGCGTCCGCACCGCCATGCGTCCCGGCGCGGCCAGATCCTCGCCCATGCCGATCTCCTCGCCGTAGTACAGCGTCGGCGTGCCCGGAAGCGAGAACATGAGGCTGTAGGCCATCCGGACGCGGCGCGGGTCCCCGCCGAGCATCGGTGGGAGGCGGCGCTTGAGTCCGCGTCCGTAGAGCTGCATGTCGGGGTCGGGGCCGAACGCGTCGAACACCTCCTGCCGCTCCTCGTCGGAGAGCTTGTCGAGGGTCAACTCGTCGTGATTGCGCAGGAACGTGGCCCACTGGCAGGTGGGGTGGATCTGCGGGCGGTCCTGGATGGCCTTGATCAGCGGCGCGGGATCCTCCCTGGCCAGGGACAGGTAGGCGGCCTGCATGCCGATGAAGTCGAACATCATCTGGAGCTCGTCGCCGACGTCGCCGCCGAAGAACTTCAGCTGTTCCTCGTGGGGGACGTTCACCTCGCCGAGGAGGACCGCGTCGCCGCGGCGGCGCTGCATGAAGGCCCGGATCTGCTTGATGACGTCGTGCGGATCGACGGTCATGGTCCGGGTGCCGGTGGTGTGGGCGTTCTGCATCAGGAACGGCACGGCGTCGACCCGGAACCCGTCGATGCCCAGCTCGAGCCAGAAGCCGACGGTGCGCAGGATCTCGTCCATGACATCCGGATTGGCCAGGTTGAGGTCCGGCTGGTGGGCGTAGAAGTGGTGCAGGTACCACTTGCCCGTGCGGTCGTCCTTGGTCCAGATGGAGTCCTCCTCGTCCGGGAAGACGACCTCCGCGGACGTGTCGCCCGGATCGGTGTCGCGCCACACGTAGTAGTCGCGGTACTGGTTCGTCGTGCTCCGACGGGACGCCACGAACCACGGGTGCTCGTCCGAGGTGTGGTTGACGACGAGATCGGCGATGACGCGGATGCCGCGGTCGTGGGCCGTCCGGATGACCTCGACCAGTTGGCCGTGGTTGCCGAGGCGGGGGTCCACGCCGTAGAAGTCCTTGACGTCGTAGCCGTCGTCCCGGTCAGGGGAGGGATAGAACGGCATCAGCCACAGGCAGGTGATGCCGAGTTGGGCGAGGTAGTCGATGCGCTCCGCCAGCCCACCCAGGTCGCCGACGCCGTCGCCGTCACTGTCCAGGTAGGTCTCCACGTCCAGGCAGTAAACGACGGCGCTCTTCCACCACAGGTCGCTGGTGTCGGTGATCCTCATGCGCCTTCTCCTGCCCGGCAGCGGGGGAGGACATGTTCGCCGAACGCGTCGAGGTACGCGCCCTGGTGCTGCCCGACGTAGTGCAGGTAGATGTCTTCGAAGCCCAGGGCGGCGTACTCGCGGATCCAGTCGACGTGCTGTTCCAGGTCGTCCGAGATCCGCACGACCTCGTGCACCGACTCCATCGTGACGTGCTTCGACGCCGCGTCGAACCCCTCGACGGTCGCGATGTCCCACGACAGCGGGTCCCCGAGGACGTTGGAGCGCCACTGGTCGAAGGCGATCTCCTCCGCCTCGGCCATGGTGGGGGCCCATGAGAGATGCAGCTGCAGCGCGATCCGTCCGCGGCCACCCGCCCCGCGGTAGGCGTCGATGACGCCGCGCAGCGCCTCGTGGCTCTGGTTGACGGTGATGAGCCCGTCGGCCCAGGCCGCCGCCCGGGCGGCCGACTCCGCCGAGACGGCCGGTGTGATGAGGAGCGGGGCCTCGTCCGGCCGATCCCACACCTTGGCGCGGTCCACGACGATGTGGCCGCGGTGACTGACCTCCTCGCCGTCGAGCAGGCGGCGGATCACGTCGACGCACTCCTCCAGGCGCTCGATCCGCTCATCCTTCGACGGCCACCGGTCGCCCGTGATGGACTCGTTCATGGCTTCGCCGCTGGCGAGGGCGGTCCAGAAACGCCCCGGGAACATCTCGGCGAGCGTGCCGATCTTCTGCGCCACCACGGCCGCGTGGTAGCGCTGGCCGGGCGCGCACACGCAGCCGAAGGACAGCGACGTCGTGGCCAGCGCGGCGCCGAGCCAGGACCAGGTGTAGCCGGAGTGCCCCTGCCGCTCGGACCACGGCTTGAAGTGGTCCGAGCACATGGCCATGTCGAAGCCGACCCGCTCAGCGTGCTGCACGTCCAGCAACAGCTGGCTGGGGGCGATCTGTTCGTGTGAGGCGTGGAAGCCGATTCGGGTCATGGTTCCACTCTGTCCTGAGCGGGAACCGCCTTTCAAGGATTCAGGCGGATTGGCCGCCCCTCAGGCCGCGGCGCCGGGCTGGGAGCCGCGGCGTACGTCCGCCGCGACGGCCAGGACCCGCTCCGCGTTGACGCGCGGGCGCTCAGCGCGATGCGGCAGTCCGCCCTCCTGCTCGATCCGCCGCAGGTGCCGCTTCACCGTGGAAACGGAGCAGCCGATCTTGGCGGCGATCATGCTCAGCGGAAGGTTCGGGTTGGCCGTGCGCAGCCGGTGGATCTCGTGTCGGTCGAACTGCCTCCCCGCGCTGACGCCGGCCATGGCGTCGAGATCCTCCTGGGACACCTCGATCCCGAGGCGGGTGCGGATCTCCTGACGCTGCCGCCGCGTGGTACCCGCGACGAACCCGGCCACATCGAACCGGGTCACCGCGTCGGTCAGGCACGTGGCGAGCAGGGGACACGTCCCGCACATCGACGCCGCCTGCGCCCGCAGCATGGCCTGTTCGCGGCGCTCGGCGCGCGTGGTGGGTGCCGCTCCGTCGTCGAGTAGACGATGCAGGAAGACGTTGGTGTAGACGACGCACGGTGTGATCTCGGTCATGGCTGCCCCTCGCTGTGAACCGGCGGGGATTCAGCAGTCCCCGCTAGGGACAACGGTCCCAAGAAATCCCCCCACCGAGGCGCTATGAGGGTGGGACCTCATACCTGATTCCTCTGAGTACCGGACCCAAGCGATTTGAGTACGGGTACTCAAATTCGGCGGTCCGTGCTGGGCCCTGGCTGGGCGGACGCGTGGTTTACTTCGCCGTTCATCCGCCGTTCACCGCGCCGCGCCACGTCGTCAACTTTCGGCTATTGCGCGGACGCCGCCCCCCGTGCTGGGAGGCGGCGTCCAGTGGTCGCGGTGCGCGCGGTTAGTCGGTGCCCGACTCCATCGAGGACCCCGCCACGGCACCGTCGACGTCCGACGGGCCGGTGGCGCCCAGCTCGGCGATCGCGGCGGCGCCGCCCGCCTCGAGCCGGCCGATGAGGTCCTGGTGCCCGGCCAGCAGGGTGCCCTGGGCGGCGTACAGTTCGAGCTTCTCGCGCGAGTCGGCGATGTCCAGGTTGCGCATGGTCAACTGCCCGATGCGGTCCGTGGGCCCGAAGGCGGCGTCCTCGACGCGCTCCATGGAGAGCTTGTGCGGCTGGTAGGACAGGTGCGGGCCGCGGGTGTCGAGGATGGTGTAGTCGTCGCCGCGTCGCAGGCGGAGGTCCACCTCGCCGGTGACGGCGGAGGCCACCCAGCGGGTGATGGACTCGCGCAGCATGAGCGACTGGGGGTCCAGCCAACGGCCCTCGTAGAGGAGGCGGCCGAGGCGGAGCCCCTCGGAGCGGTAGTTGGCGAGCGTGTCCTCGTTGTGGATGGCGCTGAGCAGCCGCTCGTACGCGATCCACAGCAGCGCCATGCCGGGCGCCTCGTAGATGCCGCGGGACTTGGCCTCGATGATGCGGTTCTCGATCTGGTCGCTCATGCCGAGGCCGTGCCGGCCGCCGATGGCGTTGGCCTCCATGACGAGCGCGACCGCGTCGTCGAAGCGCGTGCCGTTGATGGCGACGGGGCGGCCGAGCTCGAAGCGGACCGTGACGTCCTCGGTGGCGATGTCCACCGACGGGTCCCAGTACCGGACGCCCATGATCGGCTCGACGGTCTCGAGCGAGACGTTGAGGTCCTCGAGCGTCTTGGCCTCGTGCGTCGCGCCCCAGATGTTGGCGTCGGTCGAGTACGCCTTCTCCTTGGAGTCGCGGTAGGGGAGGTCGCGCTCGGTGAGCCACTGGCTCATCTCGTCGCGGCCACCCAGCTGGTGGACGAAGTCCTCGTCGAGCCAGGGCTTGTAGATGCGCAACTGCGGGTTGGCCATGAGCCCGTAGCGGTAGAACCGCTCGATGTCGTTGCCCTTGTACGTGGAGCCGTCGCCCCAGATGTAGACGTTGTCCTCAGCCATGGCCCGCACCAGCAGCGTGCCGGTGACGGCCCGCCCGATGGGCGTGGTGTTGAAGTACGCCTTGCCGGCGGAGCGGATGTGGAAGGCGCCGCACGCGAGCGCCGACAGGCCCTCCTCGACGAGCTGGGACCGGCAGTCCACCAGGCGCGACAGTTCCGCGCCGTACTGGAGGGCGCGGCCGGGCACGGACTCGATGTCCGGCTCGTCGTACTGGCCGATGTCGGCGGTGTAGGTGCAGGGCACGGCCCCCGCCTCGCGCATCCAGGCGACGGCGACGGAGGTGTCGAGGCCGCCGGAGAAGGCGATCCCGACGCGCTCGCCCACGGGAAGGGAAGTCAGAACTTTGGACACGGGGGTCACTGTAGCCGCCGCCGTTGACCGTCCCGAGGGGTAGGCCGAGGGATGGGCGGGCCACCTCGGAGGGGCGCTTCGATGCCCCGGGCCGCAAGGACCCTCCTGATATGCTCCCGGCAGGATCCCCGAGACGCCTGACGGAGAGAGAAACTCGATGCAGCAGCCGCACGCCGTGATCGTGATGCCCAACAACGTCGAGATCGACGCGCGGGCACACCGGAACGGGCTGGCGCTCGCGGCGGCGGGCTTCCGCGTCACGATGGTGGGCTACGGCACCGGCATCCCGCCGATGGGCGAGATCAGCGGCATCCCCTACTTCCTCACCTTCGGCAGGCAGCCGGACAAGAGGCTCAGCTTCGTCTACCGGGCCGTGCGCAAGTCGTTCCACCTGACCACGCGCCGCCGTCCGCCCCAGCCGGTGCTGAAGGCCGTCGCCGTCGTCGACGGCGCGACCGCACGCGCCAAGCGGACCGCCCGCGGCCTCGCCGAACGCGTCCGTCAGCGTCAGGCCAGCGCCCTGCCGGACCCCGGCACGTGGCAGGGCATGCTGCCGTTCATCGCCGACATGGAGGAGGCGATGTTCGCCAAGACGGTCGAGCTGCAGCCGGACCTCATCATCTGCGACGTCCATCTCCTGCACCTGGCCCGGCGGGTCGCCGACCGGTTCCGCGGGCAGGGCCGCAAGGTCGCCGTGCTGTACGACGCGCGCGAATACGTCTACGGCCTGGCCAGCGACGACCCGAACGTGCTGCAGGGCTTCCCCGCGCTCGAGGCGGAGCACATCCGCGACTGCGACGCCGTCGTGACCGTGTGCGAGCCCATCGCGGAGTTCCTCCGCGACACCTACGACATCCCGCTGCCGCCTCTGGTCCCCAACGCCCCGATCGGCAACCTTCCCGAGGTGGGGCGGCCGATGACCATCCGCGACTTCCTCGACATCGACCCCGAGGCGCCACTGCTGGCCTACGCGGGGGGTCTGTCGTACCACCGCGGCGTGCACGACGCCGTCGAGGCCCTGACGCAGCTGCCCGGGGTGCACCTGGCCATCGGCGCCCGCCGGCCCAGCTCCTACACGCTCGAACTCGACGAGCAGGCCCGCCGGCTCGGTGTCAGGGACCGGCTGCACTTCGTGCCGTTCGCGCCCACGCATGAGGTGGCCGAGTACCTGGCCTCCGCCACCGCCGCCATCTTCCCGTTCCTTCCGGTGGGCAACCACAACTGGGCCGCTCCGAACAAGTACTTCGAGTCTGTGCAGGCTCGTCTGCCCATCCTCACGTCCAACATGGAGTGGCTCGGGGAGCGGGTCACGCGGCTGGGGATCGGCGAGGTGTTCGAGCATTCCAATCCGACGTCGCTCGCCGAGGCGGCCGCCAAGCTGCTCGGCGACGTCGACACCTACCGGGCGCGGATCACGGACGATCTCGTCGCCGAGCACACCTTCGAGCACTTCAGCGCCAACGTCCTCGACTCCTCGCTGGCGGTCATCACCCCTGAACTCCGCGAGGGACTCCGCCCGCACGACCTGACGACGCAGCTGTACAGCATCCGGCGCGACATGCTGGCCCAGCGGGCGGGCCTGTCCGACTCCGAACTCTTCGAGCCGCGTCCGCGGCTGAGGATCGGCACCACCAACTCCGCCGGACAGGCAACGGAGTGGGCGCACGCCCTCATGCGCGAATACCCGCGCGCCGTGGCGGACTCCGCATGGCTCAAGCTGGACTCGACCCAGAACTACGCCGCCGACGAGGTGTTCACCCAGACGCAGGCCCTCACCCGCTTCTGGCAGGAACGCCTCAAGGCGAAGCTGATTAACCGATACACGCACGTGCTCAGCGAGTCCGGCCGGCCCATCGTCGGCAACGCGCTCGGCAAGTACTTCTGGCAGGAGACCGACTGGCTGACGGCGCAGGGGATCCGGCAGGGACTCGTCTTCCACGGCTCGGACATCCGCAACCCGCGCGAGCACGCCCGCCTCGAGCCCTGGTCACCCTTCCGCGGCGATCTGGACGAGGACATGACCGAGCTCACGCACAAGCTGCAGCGCCGCGTCGACCACCTGCTTCCCCATGTGCTGGCGTTCGACGGTCCGGTGTTCGTGACGACCGCGGACCTCTTCGACTACCTCCCGGACGCAACGTGGCTGCCGCTGACTGTCGACACCCGGCTCTGGCACAACCCGGTCCCCCCCATGGCCCACGGCAAGACGCCCGTCGTGCTGCACGTGCCCAGCAAGGAGGCCATCAAGGGCTCGGACCTCGTCGACCGGGCCTGTGAGCAGCTGCAGGCGCGCGGCCTCATCCGCTACGTGCGCGACACCGACATCCCGCACGAGCAGGTCCGTGCCCTGGTGCTCGGCGCGGACATCGTCATCGATCAGCTGCGGATCGGCGACTACGGCCTGGCGGCCGTCGAGGCCATGAACGCCGGTCGTGCGGTGATCGGTCACCTCGCGGACCGCGTCGCGGAACGCTACCCGGGCGAACCCCCGATCGTGCGGGCGACGCCGGACACGCTCGAGGCGGTGCTGACCGACCTCATCTCGGATCCGGAACGGATCGCAGACCTGGGCGCGCGGAGCCGCACGTACGCCGAAGAGTTCCACGACGGCCGGCGCGCCGCCGACGTGCTAGCAGAGTTCATGCGGTTGGGCGGATGAGCCGACGCCAGCTCGGTGTTCTGACCCCGTGGTATCCGTCCCTCGGGAATCCCGTCCTGGGCAACTTCGTCGCCGAGTGGAGCCGCCTCGCAGCAGGTGGCTTCGACGTCCGGGTGGTCAACTCGGTCGAGTGGCCCGGAGGTCCGGCCGAACTGGTCGAGGCACACCGTCGCGCATTCGACGAGGTGGTGGCCCGCATGGCTCGGGCCGGGGCACTGGACGCGCGGGGCGACTTCGGTCGCATCACGCGGGTCCCGCACGTCCTGGTCAGCGGCTGGTCGGTGCCTGAGCGGGCCGAGAGCGCGGTCCGCGCCGTCGCGGCCGCGCTGCCCGACTTCGAGGCTGACGTCCTCCACGGCCATGTCGGCTACTTCGGGGGGCTGGTGGCCGCGCGGCTGGCGCCGGCGGGGGCCAGAGTGGTGGTCACTGAGCACTCCAGCGAGGCGCGTACGGTGCTGGCAGACCCGAGCGGCCGGGAACTCTACGCGGAGGTGCTCGAGCGGGCGTCCGCGCTCACGTGCGTCAGCGGCCCCGTGCGTGACCTGTTCCTCGAGCACCTTCCCGAGCATCGCGACAAGGTGGTCGTGATCCCGAATCCCGTGGACTTCGCCGGTGCCCCCCGCAGGGCCGGCCTCCCGGATTCGCTGGACCGCTGGGTCTTCGTCGGGGGGCTCACGGAGCTCAAGGGCGTGCGGCGCCTCCTGGCCGCGTTCACGGCGTTCGCGAGCGGGCGTTCGCGGGCGAGCCTGGACCTCTTCGGCGACGGCCCACTGCGCGCGGAACTGGCCCAGGCGGTAGCGGCGGCCGGGCTCGGCGGCCGGGTCACCTTCCACAGCAATGTCCCCAAGGCGACCGTGCTGGAGGCGCTCCCCGCATTCGACGTGCTGGTCGGGCCCAGCCGCTACGAGACGTTCCACCTGGCTGTCAGCGAGGCCGTGGCCGCCGGCCTGCCGGTGGTGGTGACCCGCAGCGGCGGCCCCGAGGAGGCGCTCGGCGACACGATGCGGCTGTGCGGCCGTTTCATCGACGTCGCCGACTCACCCGACGAGATCCTCGACGCCGTCGCGGACCTGGAGCAACACCTCGGCACCCTCGACCTCGACGGCGCGCGGGCCGAGCTCGACGCCCGTTTCGGTCCCGCCGCGGTCCGTGCCAGGTTGGCCGACCTCTACGGCGTGGAGCCCTGGGGAGCCCCCCCGCACTCGCCCCGGGCGACGGCGACCCCGCCGGAGCGCGTCGAGGTGTTCGCGCGCCGGACCTGGCGATCGCCGGCGGTGGAACCGCAGATCGCGCTCGCCCGATCGGCCGGCGCGGACGTCGAGGTCGTGGGCGTGCCGCAACCCGCCGCGCGCCCGGCGCCGTTGACGGTCCCACAACGGGCCCTCCGCAAGGCCGGCCGGCTCCTGGCCCGGCTCCGCCCGCCGCAGCCCACGGTCGGCGGGCCCGGCACGGTCGCACTGCTGGGCGACATGACGTCGGCGGCGGACGTGGCCACGTTCTGGTCCGCGCACCCGTCCGTCCGGCCGAGCGTCGAGCTCGACCCGACCGACTTCGGCCACCCACCCGTCGACGCCCACGCTGCTCCGGCTCGGTAAAGGATTCGAGATGAGATGCCTACGACTGCTCCTCGCCGCGATTCTGGCGATCGGGCTGCTGGGCGTGTCCTCGCCGGGCGCGTCGGCGGCGGTCGACGTCTACATCACGCCAGGGTCCCACAGCGTCAACGGTCGTCAGTGGCGCACGACGTGCGAGCCCTACTCACAGGTCGAACGGTGCACGGCCTCCATCTACGCCACCCAGGTGACGCAGGATGCCAGCGGCCGCTTCGTCGTCACGACGGGGTGGGTGTTCAACAACCTCACCTACACCGAGGCGCCCCGGAGCCTCTGGTACGGCAACCCGCTCGGCGACGTCCGCCAGGGAACAGCGGTGGCCGGGGGCGGGATGTCTTACAGGTGGACCGACGACAAGGGACGCCGTTGGCGTACCGACTGTGACACCGACGTCACGGGCCGCAACGGGTGCCGGACCTATGTGACGGCCAGCGTGATCAAGACGGGAACGTCGGCCGGCGGAGAGCCGTACTACTACCGCGTCACCCAGGAAGTCTTCAACAACATGGTGCGGTTCGGCGGCGTGCTGCTCGGCTCGGTCAAGGACCCAGGGCTGAGGGCGTGCATCGCCGATCACGTCACGCTCCGGGGCACCGTCATCCCCACCGCCGAACTGCAACGGCTCCGCTACCTCGCATGCGACTATCGCGGGATCACCTCGCTCGCCGGAATGCCGGCCTTCCCCAACCTCACCGAGCTGTACCTCGATGGCAACGCGCTCACGAGCGTGGCCGGGATGCCGGCGCTGCCGAGCCTCGGCTGGCTCGGTCTGGGCCACAACCGGCTCACCAGCGTGTCGGGGCTCCCGTCCCTGCCGTCGCTCATCGAGCTCGACCTCGGACGAAACCGGCTCTCGGGTCTGACCGGATGGCCGGCCCTGCCGAACCTTGTCCGACTCAACCTCGCCGGCAACCAGTTGAGCGACGTCTCCGGGTTGTCCGGCGGCCGGCACACCCGACTCGTCCAGCTCGATCTGGCTGCCAACAGGCTCCCGACGGTGCGTCCGCTGCCGAATCTGCCGTCCCTCACCCGGCTGTACCTCAACGACAACGCCTTGCGCACGTTCGATGCCAGCCCGGCGAACCTCCCGCTTCTGGAGCGGCTCTGGCTGCAGCGACAGGTCAACACCGACGGCACGGGAACGCTCGAGTCCTATGCGTCCCTGGCGCCGTGGACGGGCCTGGACTACCTCTACGTGAGCGGCAACACCGTCGATGACGTGTCTCCGCTGCTGTCCCTGCAGGCCGCCGGATGTTGGATCGACGTCCTGGAGAACAGCCCGATCGGGACGACCGGGAGTCAGGGCTGACGCCCATCGTCAGCGCGCGTTGTTCGGCGCCAGTGGGAGCCAGCGCTCCGCGTACGTCTTGAAGTACTCGAGGCCGGACCGCGTGTACAGGGACTGAAGCTCAGCGATGTGTGACGTGTCGTGGTAGCCGTAGTGGATGTTGCGACCCGTGTACTCCTCGGGGATCTGAACAGTCCGGCCCTCCGGCAGGGCGTTGAACTGGATGATCTGGTGCCAGCGGCCGCCCGTGTACACCTCGACCGCCACGAGACCGGTGCCGAACAGGGTGAGGTTGTTCACGGGCGTGCGCCACACGAACAGGTCGTACCGCGGGGTCAGCGCCGCTCCGACGGTGTCCGAGCGGCGCAACGAGATGTTGTCGTACTGCACGACCGTGTCGTTGGCCCGCGTAGTTGCGGTGAGGAACTGCAGGAGGATGGTGCAACTCCCGTCCCGCACGGTGAACTCGTCGCGGTACACCGCCCAGACGTCCCCACGGTTCTTCTGTTGATCGAGGAGGTTCGTCGTGCCGGAGGGGCACACCTGGTAGGCCACGTACCGCGGAGAGATCCCGCTGAGGCCGAACGGGTACGTTGCCTTGGCCTGGAACTGCAGGCTCACCTTCTGTCCTGAGCGGAAGGTGCCGCCGGGGATCCGCTGCTCGATGCCGGTCCATCCGGCGCCGTCGTTGCGCACGGTCGCCACGCCGTTGGCGATGGTCGTGCCGCTGCCGAGGATCTTCCACCCCGTCGCCGTGCCGAGCGTCGGGTTGACGATCACGTTGGGCGCCGGGACATCGCGCAGCGCGGTGGGGACGTCGACAACCGTCGCGTTCATCTTGCTACGGCTCACGCTGCCGCCGAGTGAGACGTATCTCAGCGGCGCCGGCGCGTACCCCCGCACGAGGTCGTAGGTGGACATGATGCCGCCCTCGACCGGCAGTTCGGCCGCTTCGAGGACGAGGTCGTAGTGGGCCACGCCCTCGTCGAACAGGGCCTTCGCCCTGACGTCTCCGAAGCGCCGATAGTGGGCGTCGAGTGCGATGAGCGCGACATGCTGGCCGTTGAGAACACTCGTCGGCGTCGCCCCGGTGGGGTACTCCTCGAACATCAGGACCCGCTGACCCTTGATGTCGAGATAGTTGCGCACCCCACCGTCGCTGTAGGGGATGAGGAAGGAGTTGAGCGTGCGAGTGGCCGCGTCCCGCCAGGTGGCCGCCTCGGTGCCCGTGGTGCGGTCATGGAGGGTGCCCAGGGCCGACAACATCGCGCCCTGGGCGATGCCGGAGTACCAGGGGGGCTGGAGGGTGGGCGTCGAGGGATTGGCCGAATAGGCGAAGCCGTACGGGTACCACAGGGAGGTCTCACCCGCGTAGCTGCGGCTCACCGCCTTGCTCAGCGCGAGCTTGCCCGCCATCCGCATCAGGCAGAGCTGCGTGTCAGCGGCGATCGCCGACGACTTGCTCACGGCATCGATGAAGAGGGCCACCGAGACGGGGTTGAACTGGTCGACCGGCGTATAGGGGGGCTTGATCGCATGGGGGACCCCGTTGGTGACGGCATAGCCGGCGGGGAGCACGGAAGTGTCGCAGCTGGTTCCCGAGGACGAACTCGGCGACGGCGCGGGCGACGCCGTGGCGGTGGACGTCGAGAAGCGGACGATGTTGTTGAAGACCCACGCCTGATCCACGACGGCACGACCGTCTCGGACGAGGACGACGCTGGAGTACGTCTCGCTCCGGCAGCCGTTGCGGCCGGTGGTCAGTGTGTCGCACTCGGTGCGCCAGAGTCGACCGTCCTCCGCGGTCCACTGCCGGGTGTTGGCGAGCGGGTTGTCTCCCCAGACCGCCCTCGGTACCGGCTTGTAGGTGAGGTTGTTGAAGACCCAG
Source organism: Tessaracoccus sp. O5.2 (assembly GCF_964266725.1). Taxonomy (NCBI): domain Bacteria; kingdom Bacillati; phylum Actinomycetota; class Actinomycetes; order Propionibacteriales; family Propionibacteriaceae; genus Tessaracoccus; species Tessaracoccus sp. O5.2. The sequence goes on from NZ_CAXWGV010000011.1 coordinate 31,890, forward strand.
CCGTTGCTCCGCGTGAAGCCTCCGCCGGACGTCATCGTGATCGTGGTCGCCCAGATCTCGGTGCGGCAGCGCTCCACCTGGGTGCTGTATCGCCCGCACGTTGTCGACCACAACCGCCCGTTCACTTCGTGCACGCCCGGTGTGGTGTACACGTCGATCTCGGCCGAGGCCTGTGGCGCAGAGATCACCCCGAGCGCCATCGCTAGAGCCACTGTCATGATCCGGAAAAGTCGCATGAGGGCACCTGCTCGGGAGTCTTACCCTTGGGGGGTCTATCCGCGTCAACCTAGCACAGTGGCGGATCCAGCCCTCCGCGCTCCGTGCGCCTAGACTGGCTCCGCGGTCAGGCTTACCTGGAGCTGGCCCTCGGTCCCTCGGGAGGGTTCTGCTCGATGCGTGTGCTGATGCTGGTGGCCACCTCCGTCGCCACCGACACCCGGGTGCTGCGGGAGGCGTCGAGCCTGGCCGGGATCGGCCACAGCGTCCACATCGTCGGCAAATCCGTCCCCGCAGGATTCGCGCCCGGGTCTGGGGTCACCGTCTCAAGCGTCGGCTCGTCGTCGGTGTTCCGCCGCGAGGCGCGGGACGACTCCCCGACACGGCTGTCCTGGCCTGGTCGGTTCGCGCGGTGGCTGTTGCTCCCGCAGCACCGCAACAGCTCCTTCTCCCGGTGGGCCGACGGCGCCTACCGCGACGCGGCGCAGCGGTCGTTCGACGTCGTCCACGCGCACGACTTCACCGCGCTCGGGGTGGGGGCCCGGCTGGCGGACGAGCGGGGCGTGCCGCTCGTCTACGACTCCCACGAGCTCTGGAGCGGCGTCCCGCGCGAGTACCGGCCGACGCCGCTGCAGGATCGCCGCGAGCGCCGGCAGGAGGCGGAGTGGGGAGGTCGCGCGGCCGCCGTCATCACCGTCGGACCGGGCGTCGCCGAGGAACTGACGCGGCAGTACGGCTGGAGCGACATCGCAGTGGTGCGCAACACCTTCCCTTTGCGTCCCGAGGCCGAACTGCCAGACCTGCCCGCCCGGCCGCGCGGCGCGGTGTACGCGGGCCGGGTCGGGGCCTACCGCGAGTTGGAGGTCGTCGCCGCGGCCAGCCGCAACACCGACCTGCCGATCACCATCGTCGGCCCCGGCGACGAGACCTGGTTGGCGACGTTCGACCCCGGACGCGCCACCGTCCGCCCCGCGCTCCCGCTCGACGACGTGTCCCGCGAGATCGCGGCGGCCGGCCTGGCCCTGGTGACGCACTCAGACAAGTGGCCCAACCACCGGCTGGCGATGCCGAACAAGCTCTTCCACGCGGTGAGCCTGGGCGTCCCCGTCGTGGCCACCGACGTCGGGCAGCTGGGCGCCCTCGTGTGCGAGCACCGGCTCGGCGTTCTCTACCGCCCGGGGGATGCCGCCTCGCTCACCGCGGCGCTGCGCACGGCCGTCGACGAGTATCCGACGCTGGTCGACCAGGTCCGGCGAGCCCGGCCCAGGCTGAGTTGGCCGGAGGACGAAGCGGTCCTCCGGGGCGTGTATGCGACACTGATGACCGACCACCGGACCGCGTGACGTCGCGGACGTGGCCGACATGCCGGAAGGAGAGACGTTGAGCGAGTCCCGGAGCAGGACTGACACCTCGGTGCAGCGTCGCGTCTACAAGCCGCACAAGGCCAGCATCCCCAACCTGCGCGACTACTTCAGCGAACTGTGGCATCGGCGTGACTTCGCGCTCGAGCTGGCGCACACCAACCTCAGGGCGACCAACACCAACACCGTGCTGGGGCAGCTCTGGCTGGTCGTCAACCCCCTGCTGCTGGCCGGCGTGTACTTCCTCCTCGTCGTGGTCCTGTCAGGCGGTTCCGCCAGCCACACCTTCCCTGACATCGCGGCCGGCCTGTTCCTCTTCTTCTACGTGACCGGGGCGATGCAGGCGTGCGTCAACGCGGTGACGAACGCGGGCAGCCTCGTGCTCAACATGAGCTTCCCGAAGATGCTGCTGATCTTCTCCAACGTCTACGTCGGCCTGCGCCGGTTCCTCCCGACGCTGTTGGTGTACCTCGTCATCCACATCGCGTGGGGCCTGCCCTGGTCGTGGAACATGCTGTGGATGCTGGTCGCGATCGTCCTTTCCACGCTCCTCGGTCTGGGGCTCGGGGCGCTGGTGGCCACGTGGCAGGTCTACTTCCGCGACACCTCGCAGTTCCTGCCCTACTTCATCCGCATCTGGCTCTACGCGTCGCCGGTCCTGTACTCGGCCGAGATGTTCCTCGAGGGCCCGATCGGGCGCCACGTGGGGCAGTGGATCCAGCTCAATCCCGTCTTCGGGGTCCTCGGCATCTGGCACGACGCCCTCGCCGGGCACGCTCCCGCCGTCAGCTATCTGGTGGGCGGGACGGTGTGGGCCGTCCTCGCGGCGGTCGTCGGGACCCTGTACTTCATCTCGAGGGAGCGTGAGTTCGCTGTCCGCCTCTGATCAGTCCCTGGAGCGGGACCCCGGCGCGCCGGAGCCCGTCGCACACGAGTCCGTCACCGGCCCGACGGAGCACCTCGACGACGCCGCGGTGATCGTCGACGACCTCTACGTCACGTACCGCGTCAACCTCGAGCGCAAGAACTCCCTCAAGAACGCGCTGGTCCGCAAGGCCCGCAAGGAGAAGGTGCGCTACCGCGAGGTCAACGCCCTCAAGGGGGTGAGCTTCGAGGTCCCCGCGGGCAAGTGCACCGGATTCATCGGCGCCAACGGCGCGGGCAAGTCGACCCTCATGCGCGCCGTCGCCGGGATCCTCCCGCCCACCAAGGGTCAGATCGAGGTGCGGGGCAAGGTCTCGACACTGCTCGCGCTCGGCGTCGGCTTCAACTCGGCCCTCACCGGCCGCGAGAACGTCATGATCGGCGGCCTCGCCGCGGGGCTCAGTAGGGCCGAGGTCACGGAGAAGTTCGAGGAGATCGCGGACTTCGCCGACCTGGGCGACTTCATCGACATGCCCATGCGGACGTACTCGTCCGGCATGTTCTCCCGGCTGGCGTTCTCGGTCGCCGTGTTCATGGAGCCGGACATCCTCATCATCGACGAGGCACTGTCGGCCGGCGACGCCCAGTTCAAGCAGCGCGCCGGCAAGAAGATGGAGGAGCTGATGAACTCCGCCGGCACGATGCTCCTGGTCTCGCACGCCCTCTCGACCATCCAGGAGCTGTCCGACGAGGTCATCTGGCTCCACAAGGGCCGGCTCATCAAGCGCGGCGACCCCGCGGAGGTCTGTGACGCCTACCTCGAGTTCCTCAAGGTCGGCGACGAGGCCATCGTCATGGAGGACTTCTGAGCGCCGACGTCGGCGTCGTCACCACCGGTCACGACGTCGCGGACGCCCGCCTGCACCGCACCGTCCGGGCGTTGCGCCGGGCGGGCCTCACGGTCGAGATCCTGGGCCTCGGCGACCCCGCCGGCGGCCCGGCCGGGGCGACGATCCGCACCGCGCCGCGCCAGGGGGCGGCCGTCCGCGCGATGCGCGCCCTGCTGTGGCCGTGGCGCCTGCGCACGCCCGTGCTGCTGACCATCGACCCCGACACGGCGCCGATGGCCTGGCTGAGCCGCCGTCTCCGTCGCGGCGCGTGGGTGGCCGATGTACACGAGGACTACCGGGCCCTGCTCACCGACCGGCCGTGGGTCCCGGGCCCCCTGCTGCGGGTGCTCCAGGGGACCGTCGGCCTGCTCACCCGCATCATCGCGGCGGCGGACCTCGTCCTGGCGGCCGACGACCACGTCCCTCCGCGGACGGCCCCCCGCCGGATGCTGCTGCGCAACGAGCCCGATCTCAGCCTGCTGCCGCCGATCCGGCGGGACCGCGCGGAGGGGCAGTACCGCGCCCTCTACATCGGCGACAATCGCCGCACGCGCGGCCTGCAGGCCATGATCGAGGCCGTGGCCGCGACGGTCGCCGACCCGCAGCCGTGGGCCCTGGACCTCGTGGGCGCGGTCGCCCCCGCGGACCGCAGCTGGCTCGAGGCGCGGCTCACGGACGACGACTGCCGCCACGTGAGCTTCCACGACCGCCTGCCGCCGGCCGAGGCCTGGCGCCTCGCGGAACGGGCTGACGTCGGCTTCTGCCTCCTCGACGACACCCCGGCGTTCCGCGACGCGATGCCGTCGAAGGTGTACGAGTACCAGGCCTGCGGTCTCCCGACGGTGGCCACCCCGCTCCCGCGGGTCGCCGCGCTGCTCGAGGGGACCGGCGCAGGCGTCGTGGTCTCCGGGCACGACGAGACGGTGACGGCGCTGCGGAGGTTCGCCACCGACGAGGCCTATCGCGACGAGCTGGTGGCGGCCGCACGCGCGGCGGGGACCGAGGCGCGGGAGCGCCCCAACCCCTACGACGCCGTCGCCGCGGCGGTCGCTGCGCTGGCCTCCTCCGTCCGGAGCCGACGGTGACCCAGGTTGTATGCTCATCCCCGACGACAGAAGGGAGCGACATGGTTCGCATCCAGCCCAGCGCCGACGTGTCTCCGGACGCGGTGATCGGAGAGGGGTCCTCGATCTGGCACCTCGCCCAGGTGCGTGAGCAGGCGGTTCTCGGAGTCAACTGCATCGTCGGTCGCGGCGCGTACGTCGGGACAGGCGTGCAGATGGGCGACAACTGCAAGCTGCAGAACTACGCGCTCGTCTACGAGCCGGCGGTGCTGGAGGACGGCGTCTTCGTCGGTCCCGCTGTCGTGTTCACCAACGACCACTTCCCGCGGTCCATCGACCCGGACGGGAAGCTCAAGCGCGGCGACGACTGGGAGCCCGTGGGCGTGACCTGCCGGACCGGCTCGTCGATCGGCGCGCGGGCCGTGTGTGTGGCACCGGTGACGATCGGGCGCTGGGCCATGGTGGCCGCGGGCGCCGTCGTGACCAAGGATGTCCCGGACTTCGCGCTGGTGGCAGGAGTGCCGGCCAAGCGGATCCGGTGGGTGGGGCGCGCTGGTGTCCCGCTCGAGCGCGGTGACGCCGAGGGCCTGTGGGTGTGTCCGCAGACCGGTGAGCAGTATCAGGAGCAGGACGACATCCTTGTGGAGGTTTCGAAGTGAGTGAGTTCATTCCCCCGGCCAAGCCGATCATCGGTGACGAGGAGCGGGCTGCGGTTGATCGGGTGTTGCGGTCGGGCATGATCGCTCAGGGTCCGGAGGTGAAGGCGTTCGAGGAGGAGTTCTCGGCGCATTTCGGTCTGGGTCGGGCGTGTGTGGCGGTGAACTCGGGCACGTCGGGTCTGCATCTCGGCCTGTTGTCGTGCGGGATCGGTGCAGGGGACGAGGTGATCGTCCCGTCGTTCACGTTCGCGGCCACGGCGAACTCGGTGGCGTTGACGGGCGCGACGCCGGTGTTCGCGGATATCGCGCTGGACGATTTCACGTTGGATCCGGCGTCGGTGGAGGCGGCGATCACGGAGCGCACGAAGGCGATCATGCCGGTGCACCTGTACGGGCATCCGGCGAAGATGGTCGAGTTGCGTGAGATCGCGGACCGGCATGGTCTGAAGCTGTTCGAGGATGCGGCGCAGGCGCATGGGGCGAAGCTGAACGGGACGCCTGTGGGCGCGTTCGGTGAGTTCGCGATGTTCTCGCTGTATCCGACGAAGAACATGACCTCGGGTGAGGGCGGCATGGTGTCGGCGGCCGACGAGACGATCGAGCGGAACCTGCGGCTGTACCGCAATCAGGGGATGTTGCAGCAGTATCACAACGAGGTCGTCGGGTTGAACAACCGGATGACCGACATCCATGCGGCGATCGGGCGGGTGCAGTTGACGAAGGTCGACGGCTGGACGCGGACGCGGCAGGAGAATGCGGCGTTCCTGTCGGCGAACCTGGAGGGTGTGGTGACGCCGCCGGTGTCCGAGGGCGCGGTGCACGTGTATCACCAGTACACGGTGCGGGTGGCTGAGGACCGTGACGGGTTCGCCGCGGCGTTGAAGGAGCAGTACAACGTCGGCTCGGGGATGTTCTATCCCGTGCCGAACCATCGTCTCAAGCCGTTCCAGGTTGATGTGCACCTGGCCAACACGGAGCAGGCGGCGTTGGAGTGCCTGTCGCTGCCGGTGCATCCGTCGCTGTCGCAGGGTGACCTGGAGCGGATCGTCGAGGCGGTCAACGCGCTGGCGAAGGCCGGTGCCTGACGTGGCGGGTCTGCGGGCGGGTCTGATCGGCCTGGGGATGATGGGGCGGCACCACGCGCGCAATCTGCGCTCGATCGACGGTGTCGATCTGGTGGCCGTGGCGGACCCGGCGGGTGACCCGCACGGCGTCGCTGGCGCGTTGCCGGTGCTGGGGTCGGTCGAGGAGTTGATCGCGCAGGGCGTGGACTACGTGGTGGTGGCCACGCCGACGGCGTATCACGAGCAGATCGGTCTGGCGTTGGCGGAGGCCGGCGTGCATGCGCTGATCGAGAAGCCGCTGGCGAAGGACACCGGGGCCGCGCGCCGGCTGGCGGAGGCGTTCGCCGCCAAGGGCCTGGTCGGCGCGACCGGGCACATCGAGCGGTACAACCCGGCGCTGCAGAACCTGCGCAAGCGGTTGGAGAACGGGGACCTCGGCGACCTGTACCAGGTGCAGACACGGCGCCAGGGCCCGTTCCCGTCCCGGATCGCGGATGTGGGCGTCGTCAAGGACCTGGCGTCGCACGACGTGGACCTGACCGCGTGGGTGACGCAGCGGGAGTACGAGCTGGTCGGGGCACGGACGGTCAGCAAGGCCGGCCGGGAGTACGAGGACATGGTGTCGGCCACCTGTCAGCTCAGCGGCGGCCTGATGAGCAACCACCTGGTCAACTGGCTGTCGCCGACCAAGGAGCGGTTGACGGTGGTGACGGGCGAGAAGGGGATGTTCGTCGCCGACACGCTGACCGCGGATCTGACGTTCTACGCCAACGGGCTGGTCGCGACCACGTGGGACGACATCGCGCAGTTCCGGGGCGTGTCGGAGGGCGATGTGACGCGGTTCGCGATCGCGAAGCCCGAGCCGCTGCGCACCGAGCACGAGAATTTCCGCGACGCGGTGCTGGGCAAGGACGCGGACATCGTCACGATGGAGCAGGGCGCCCGGGTGGTCGAGGTGTGCGAGGCCATGATCGAGTCCGCTGCCACCAACCGGTTCATCGAGGTGGGTGCCGCCTGAGGGCGGTGCCGCCAGCCGAGTCGACCCGGGCATCGCGCGGGGCCATGCGAAGGAGAGCTTTTCAGTGAAGATCACGGTCGTTGCGTTGGGCAAGATCGGGCTGCCGTTGGCGGTCCAGTTCGCCGATGCCGGGCATGAGGTGATCGGCGCCGACGTCAACCAGGCGGTGGTCGATCTGGTCAACGCCGGCACGGAGCCGTTCCCGGGCGAGGCACACCTGCAGGACAAGCTCACCGAGCTGGTGCCGGCGGGCCGGCTGCGCGCGACCACGGACACGACCGCGGCCGTCGCGGAGTCCGACGCCGTCGTGGTCGTGGTGCCCCTGTTCGTCGACGGCGAGGGCACCCCGGACTTCGGCTGGATGGACGACGCCACCCGCGCCATCGCCGCCGGGCTGAAGCCGGGCACGCTGGTCAGCTACGAGACGACCCTGCCGGTGGGCACCACCCGCACCCGCTGGAAGCCGATGCTCGAAGAGGGCTCCGGCCTGGTCGAGGGCCGCGACTTCCACCTCGTGTTCTCCCCGGAGCGGGTGCTGACCGGCCGCGTGTTCGCGGACCTACGCAAGTACCCCAAGCTCATCGGCGGGCTCTCGCCCGAAGGTGCCGCCCGCGCCACGGCGTTCTACGAGGCGGTGCTGACCTTCGACGAGCGTCCGGATCTGACCCGCCCCAACGGCGTGTGGGACCTCGGTTCGGCGGAGGCCGCCGAGATGGCCAAGCTCGCCGAGACGACGTACCGCGACGTCAACATCGGCCTGGCGAACCAGTTCGCCCGCTTCGCCGCGTCGAACGGCATCGACGTCTACCAGGTGATCGAGGCGTCGAACTCGCAGCCGTACAGCCACATCCACCGCCCGGGCATCGCGGTGGGCGGGCACTGCATCCCGATCTACCCGCGGCTCTACCTGTGGACCGATCCCGAGGCCAGCGTCGTGTCCACCGCCCGGGCCGCGAACGCGGCAATGCCGGCGCACGCCGTCGACCTGCTGGAAGGCCTCGCCGGTGACCTGGCCGGCAAGCGCGTGGCAGTCCTCGGCGCGGCCTACCGCGGCGGCGTGAAGGAGACTGCGTTCTCCGGCGTGTTCCCCGTCGTCAACGAGCTGCGCGCCCGCGGTGCCGAGGTCGCGGTCCACGACCCGATGTTCACCGACGAGGAGCTCGGCCGCTACGGCTTCGCCCCCTACCACTACGGGCAGGAGGCGGACCTGGCGATCCTGCAGACCGACCACGCCGAGTACCGCGACCTCGCCGCCGGCGCCCTGCCCGGCGTCACCGCGATCGTCGACGGCCGTCGTGTCCTCGACCCCGCGAACTTCCCCGACGTCCGCATCACCGTCATCGGCAAGGGAGCCTGACCTGTGACGGGTCCGCGCGTCGTCCTGTTCCGGCACGCCCCGATCGACATCGACTCGCGGGTCAAGAAGTTCGCCACGACCCTGCGGCGCGGCGGCTACGACCCGGTCGTCATCTCGCTCGAGGCGGCCGACGGCCGCTCCGGCGAGTACGTCCTGGGCGACGGAATCCGGGTCATCCGGGTCCCGCTCCAGCGCCGCCCCGCCCAGCAGGGCCCGGCCGGGAACCTCGAGGCGCGCCGCGCCGCCCATCGCCGCCGGACCGTGCTCCGCTCCCGCATCCGCGGGCTGACCACCGGCTCGGCGAAGGCCGCCGCCAGATGGCTGGTCGAGACCGGCCGCGTCGCCGCCCTCAAGGGACGCTCCGTCGCGTCGGACCTCGCCTACCGCGTGGACGTCGAGCGCCGTCGGCGCGCCGGCCTCAAGGACCCCTTCGTCATCGACGGCGTCGAGCGCAACCTGCCGGTCGTCTATGACATCGAGCACACGCTCACCGACCTGCTGGTCGACCTGCAGCCCGACGTGTTGCACGCCCACCACCCGCAGGTTCTCCTCGCCGCGCGGGAGGCGCTGACCAGGCTCCGCGCGCAGGGGCGGGACCCGAAGTTCTACTACGACGCGCGGGAGAACTTCGCGGGGATCCCGCCGCTCGAGCAGGGTCTGGTGGCCGCGCACGAGGCCCTCATCGCCTGCGAACGCGCGATGATCGGGCACGCCGATGCCACGTCGACGGTGTCCGAGCCCATCGCCGACGTCCTCCGCGACGTCTACCAGCTGCGGACCCGCCCGTCAGTCTTCCTGAACATGCCGCCGCTGACCACGCCGGAGGGCCCCACGACGGTGCGCGAGGCCGCAGGGCTGGGGCCGGACGTGCCGGTGGTGGTGTACTCCGGCACCATGAGCTGGGCACGCGGCATCGAGACGATCATCGAGGGCATCGCGCATCTCCCGGCAGAGGCGCACCTGGTCGTCGTCTCCGTCCCGCTGCCGCACCCGATGATCCCCAAGCTCGAGGCTTTCGCGGCGGAGCACGGGGTGGCGGACCGCCTGCACTTCGTCGGCCCCGTGGGTCAGAACGAACTGCTGCACTACCTCTCGGGGGCGGACGTCGCCGTGCACCCGCTGCCCGGCGGGTCGCCCAACCACGACGCGGCCATGCCCAACAAGTTGTTCGAGTACCTGCACGCGGGTCTGCCGCTCGTCGTGTCCGACGCGAAGCTCATGGCGGAGTTCGTCACCGGCAACGGGGTCGGCGAGGTGTTCGTCTCCAACGACGCACGCTCCTTCGGGGAGGCCGCGGCGCGAGTGCTCACTGACCCGTCGCGCTACGCGGTGCGCGAGGTGGCCGAGCGGTACTCCTGGCAGGGCCAGGAGGCGGCGATCCTCGAGCTGTACGGCGCCATGACGGGGTTCACGGGCGCGACGCCCCACGGCGAATTCGGGTCGCTCGAGGTGCGCGAGGCCGCCGCCGGCTGAGCGCGCGCGACCGGCCCCCGGCACGCATGTGCCAGACTGGGGCGCGTGAAGATCATGAGTGTCGTCGGCGCCCGGCCCCAGTTCGTCAAGCTCGGCCCCATCGTGCGTGCCTGCGCCGACCAGCCGTCCGTCGACCACGTGATCGTGCACACCGGACAGCACTATGACCCGCTGCTGTCGGATGTGTTCTTCCGCGACCTCGGCATCCCCGCCCCCGACGCGCACCTCGGCGTCGGCTCCGGCACGCACGGGCGGCAGACGGGCGCGATGCTGGCCCAGATGGACGAGGTGCTCGAGCGGTTCCAGCCGGACTGGGTCCTCGCCTACGGCGACACCAACTCGACGGCGGCCGCGGCGCTGGCGGCCGTGAAGATGCACATCAAGCTCGCGCACCTGGAGGCTGGGCTGCGGTCGTTCAACCGGCGCATGCCCGAAGAACACAACCGCATCGTCACCGACCACCTGGCGGACCTGCTGCTGGCACCGACGGAGGTGGCCGTCGAGCACCTCGCCGCCGAGGGGCTGCGCGACCGCACCGTCCTCGTCGGCGATGTCATGACCGACGTCTGCCTGGCCACCCGCGACGCCGTCGCCGAGCAGCCGGTGCAGGTGCCCGAGGGTGTCGACGCCCGGCAGCCGTTCGCGCTCGCCACGATCCACCGCGCGGACAACACCGACGACCCAGAACGCCTCGCCGCCATCCTCACGGCCCTCCAGGACGCGCCGGTCCCGGTCGTGCTGCTGGCGCACCCGCGGCTGAGGGCCATGGCGGAGCGGCACGGCCTCAACCTCGGCGCCGGCAGCCTCGTCGCCTCGGAGCCGCTGGCCTACCCACAGATGGTCCGGGCGGTCATGGCGGCGGCCGGCGTCGTCACCGATTCCGGCGGACTGCAGAAGGAGGCCTTCCTCCTCGACACTCCGGTGACGACCATCCGCACGGAGACCGAGTGGGTCGAGACGCTGACCGACGGCTGGAACATCCTCGACCCCGACCTGTCGCGGCTGCGCGACGTCATCGTCAGGCCCAAGCCGACGGGGGTCCGCGGCGAACCGTACGGCGACGGGCACGCGGCCGAGCGGGCCATCCAGGCGCTGCTGGACCACTGACGTTCGGGGCGTCGCCCCGGTCAGTGCACCAGCACAATCTTGCCGACGTTGTCGCCGCCCACGAGCTGCGTGTGCGCCCGCCGCACATCGCTGAACGGCATCCGGGTCTCGGGGGAGAGGCGGATCCGCCCGTCCTCAAGCATCGGCCACACCTCGGACTCGACGGCGGCGCAGATCTCGGCCTTCTCCGCGGCCGGCCGGAACCGCAGGGAGGTGGCGGCCACGGTTCCCTGCTTGGCGAGGAGGAGGCCGAGGTTGAGCGTGCCCTTGGCCCCGCCCTGGAGGCCGATGACGACGATCCGGCCGCCCCGCCGCAGGGCCGCGACGTTCGACTCGAGGTACTTGGCGCCGATGATGTCGAGGATGACGTCGGCGCCGCCGGTCGCCTCCTTGAGGGCGCCCACCCAGTCGTCGTGGTAGTCGAACGCGTGGTCGGCGCCGTGGGCGAGGCAGTGGTCCAATTTCGCGGCCGAGCCGGCCGTCGCGACGACGGTGGCGCCGACAGCCTTGGCGTACTGCGTCGCGAAGGTCCCGATGCCGCCCGCGCCGCCGTGGACGAGGAAAACCTCCCCCGGCGCTAGCCGGGCGACCCGCAGGTTCGACAGCACCGTCGCGGCCACCTCGAGGACCCCGGCCGCCGACACCAGGTCGACACCGGGAGGGGGAGCGATCAGCTGGCCCTCCGGCGCGACGAAGTACTCGGCGTATCCGCCACCCGCGAGCAGGGCGACGACCTCGTCGCCCTCCCGCCACCGCTCGACGCCCGCGCCCACGCCCGCGACGACGCCGGAGGCTTCCAGGCCGATGACGTCCGTGACACCGGGCGGCGGGGGGTAGTGGCCCTGCCGCTGGAGGACGTCCGCCCTGTTGACGCCCGAGCCGACGGTCCGCACGAGCACCTCACCCGGCCCGGGGGTGGGCGTCGGCATCTCGCCGAGCGTGAGGGCGTCGACGTCGCCGGGGCTGGTCACGATCACTGCGCGCATGCCCTCAGCCTGCCATAGCCGGGTCAGCCGAGGACGCCCGCGAGGTCCGTGTCAGGGTCGTCGACGATGAGCAGCGAGACGCTCGCGCCGCGGACGCCGACGGTCTCGGACCAGACGGTGTCGAGGTTCCGGCGGCCCACCCACGTGTCCGCGGTCAGCGCAAGCCGCTGTGTGACCGTTCCCAGGCAGGCCTCCGCCTGCCGCACCCACTCGGCGAAGTACGCCTGCGCCTCGGCGGCGTCGGCGAACTCGAGGACCAGGCCGACACCGGCGGCCCCGTCGGCGTTGGTGAGCGTGCCCTCCAAGGCGGCGGCGGGCTGTGGGTAGGCGCGCAGATCGGTGCAGCCCAGAGAGATCGCGGCGAAGGCCGAGTGGGCGGGGGACGTCGCGTGGACCCACGTCCCGTTGCCGAGGAAGCCGTCGTCGGGGGACCCTGGGCGGGCCGTGGGGGACCAGCCGTCGGGGACGGCGATGTCGCTCTCCGTGAGACCGCCGGCGGTGGAGGGGGCGGGGGCGGTCGGGACCGGGGGCGCGTCGGGTGGTGCGGCGGGCGACTCCGACGCCGGACCGGCCGAGGGCGCCGGCGATGGGCTGAGGGTGGCGGCCGGTGGCGACGTGGCGGGGGCAGTGGTGCGGGTGGCCGTGGCGGAGGCGGGCCCAGACGGGGCGTCGTCAGCGGGGACGGCGCAGCCCGGTGCGGTCAGTCCGGTCAGCAGCAGGCCTGCGACGACGCGGCGGCGTCCGCCCACGCGGGCCGACATCAGCGCTTCTCGAAGTGATGCCAGTCCCAGCCGGAGAACCAGCGCCACCCATGGGACTTGAAGGCCACGACCGGGATCGACGTCTCCGTCAGCTGGCCGGGCACCACGGGCGTCCGCGACACGTGCTCGGTGCTCGGCCACCACTTCCCGGAGGGATCGCGGTACGGGTTCTGCCACGGATTGACGTCCACGGCGTAGCCGTAGGAGTGCGGCGACAGCGCGTAGGGGTTCCCGACGACGCGCCGGCAGTTGAACGCCGACGTGTTGTTCGCGGCCATCATGCGGGGATCGTTCCCGCCGAAGGCGTTGGGGTTGGTCATCTGATACACCGGGAACCCGCCCTCGAAGGCGCGCCGGAACGCGTCGACCGCCTCGGCCACGCGTTCGCTGCGCACGATCAGTTCGCCCCGGTACACGTGGCCGTCCATCGACTGCTGGTTGATCCGGATCGTGCGCAGGCGCCACGGGGCGACGGGGCAGCCCGAGCGGTAGGTGGTGGACACCTCGCCGGCCGTCGTCTGCGTGACGACGGGGTTCGCGAGGCGTGCGCGGGTCACGGTGGTCGCGGACGCGCTGGGGATCGTGGCCCCCCAGGGCAGCGTCACGCAGATCCGTACATCCTGCGTGCCGAGCCAGCCGCCGCGGTGGCTGTAGGGGACCGAGTAGCTGCCGTCCGTGGCGGGGCGGGCATAGGCGACGACCTGCCACCCGGAGCCTGCGCGGACCTGTGCCGTCACCATGGCACCGGGGATCGCGGGCGTCGTCCGGCCGGTGATCGGGCTCACGGCGACCGGGTCCAGCCGGGTGGGGATGGACTGGGTCGTGGTGGCGCGGCCGATGTCGATGGCCCGGGTCGCCACGGCGTCGAGGGACGTGACGACCACTGTCGCCCGCCCGGCGAAGCCGCCTGTCAGTTGGCCGCGGAACGCGCCGTCGGTCCCGGTGACGACGTCGACACTGGACCTGCGCGCCCCGTCGGCGTCCTGCAGCACGACCGTGACGGCGGTTCCAGCCGGTGCGCCGTCGACGGTCCCGGTCACCATGATGGGCCCGAGCCGGTCGTAGAGGGCGCCCGCCACGTGCGTATGGTGGACCGACGTGATGGTCGGCGTCACGCTGATCGCCGCGGCCGCCAGTGCGGGAGCCGGCGTGGGCGTCGGGGAGCCGACGCTGTCGGCCTCGGCGGAGGGCGAGGTGCTGCCGACGACTCGGGAGGTTGACGGCTCGCCCGAGGAGGAAGCCTCCGTTGTCGGGGGGAGGGTTTCGGGCGTCGGAGAGAGGGACTCGGGTGTGGGAGAGGGAGCCTCGGGTGTCGGGGAGGCAGAGAGGTCCGATGCCGATGGCTCCGGTTCGGCGGTCTGCTCGGTCGGCGTCGGCGTGGGGGTTGGAGAGGGGTCGGCGTCAGGGCCCGCCCCAGCGGTGGGCGGTGGCGAGATCGGGGCGGCGGCGCAGAACTGGTCGGTGACGGGTTCGGGCGCGAAGTTCACGATGTTGTTGAACACCCACGCCGGCACCCGCACATAGGAGCCGGCGACCAACTGGTACGTCGTGCTCCAGATCAGGGAGCGGCAGGCGCCCACTCCGGTCCACGCCGAGTCGCACTCCGTCTTCCAGCGGCGCCCGTTGACGGTGTGCTCGCCGGGGGTGGCCAGGATGTTGCCGATCCACTGCACGCGCGAGCTCGGCTTGTACGTGAGATTGTTGAACGTCCAGCCGTACCGCATGACGTAGCGGCCGCCGGTGTACACCACCTGATGGGCCTCGATCTCGGTGCGGCAGCGTTCGACGGAGGGGGAGTAGGCCTCGCACGCGGTGCGCCACGTCCGGCCGTTGAGCTCATGGGTGCCGGGGGTCGTGTACACGTCCAGCGCGGCCGCCTGCGGGGCGGGCGGCATCGCGGTGAGGCCCAGCACCATGGCGGCGAGCACCGCCCCCCTGATCAACCAACCCGCTGCACGCTTCATCTCCACCCCCGGGCTTCACCCTAACCCGAGGGCCAGTCCAACTGGCGGGAGCTGACGAAACAGCGGGGCGCCGCGTCCACCGGGTCCGGGAACTCCAGCCGGTGGGCCAGCAGACGCAGCGGGGTCGTGAAGTCGTCGATGTCGACGGGGAGGACGCTGGGGTAGAGCGGGTCGCCGAGCAGCGGAATCCCCAGTTCGTTGAAGTGAGCCCGGATCTGGTGCGTGCGGCCCGTCGTCGGCCGGATCTCGTACAGGCCCCAGGCCCCGCGCACCTCCAGCAGGGCGATGTCCGTGACGGCGTTGGGCGGCAGGTCCAGGGTCTCCGCCTGCAGGGTGCCGACCCGCTTGACGAGGTGTGACTCCACCCGGCGTGGGAAGCTCAACCCCGGGTCGACCGGCGCGATGGCCCGGTAGGTCTTGACGGCCGACCGGTCGCTGAACACGCCGTGGTACGCGGCCCGCCACCGTTTCGCGGTGGTCATCAGCAGCACGCCCGCCGTGCCGCGATCGAGCCGATGGGCGGCGGAGAGCTCGGGGTTGTCGAGCTGCCGGCGCGCCCTGACCACCGCGGACTGCAGGACGTGGCGGCCGCGCGGGATGGTGGAGAGGAAGTGGGGCTTGTCGAACACGGCGATCCGGTCGTCCAGGTGGAGCAGGGTCAGCTCACCGGGCACCTCGGCCTCCTCGCGGAGCTCGCGGTGGAACCAGACGAAGGTGTGCGGGCGGTAGCCCTCGGCGCCCGTGAGGGGCCGCCCCGCCTCGTCGACGAACACCCCCCGGGCCAGCATGTCGTCGACGTCCTCCGGGGACGGGGCCAGCTTGTCGACCAGCCAGTCGCGCATCGACGCCCACGGCGCGGGGGCGGAGGGATCCCGGTCGGGGGTGCGCACCCAGGCTGCCTGAAGCCCGTGGCGCGGCGGCAGCGGCGACCTCGGCGGCATGTCGGTCCTCTCTCCGGCCCGGCGTCGGCCGGGGCCCGCCACGATACCGACGACGGCGCGACGCGCTAGCATGGTCGCGCACTGGCGAGGTCGCATAGTGGACTAGTGCAGCCGCCTTGAAAGCGGCCGAGGGGCAACTCTCCGTGGGTTCGAATCCCACCCTCGCCGCCACACTCCTTGCCGCGGGCGTGGGTACGCTGTCGGCATGGCCGAGTCCACGCACGTCATCAAGCCCCGCCCCCCGGTCCGCGCGTTCGTCACCGCCGCCGTCGCCGCCCTGGCGGGTGCGGTCCTGCTGGTGGTGTCGCTCACCCAGGACTGGCATGTCGCGCTGACGATCCTCGGCGGGCTGGTGCTGCTCGGCGGGGTGGTCCTCACCGTCGTGGCGTTCCTGTCGATCGACCGGCTGGCGGTCCGTCTCACGCTGGACGACGCGGGCTACCGGCTGGTGGGACCCAGCGTCGACCACGCCGGCGAATGGGTCGACGTGACGAAGGTCACGCAGTCCCAGGAGGGTTCGCACGTCACCATCTACCACGGCGCGGTCCGGCGGACGCACCTCCTGTTCCCGGGAGGGGATCGTCAGCAGATCGACGACGTGCTGACCGACATCCGCCAGCGGTTGCAGGCGGCCAACGGCTGATTCAGTCCTCCGGGTCAGCCTCCGCGTCGTCGCCGTTCCAGGCGCAGGCGTCGCCGACGTCCTGAGCGCCGTCGGTCAGCTCCCCGGCCGCCGTCGCCGACGCGGACGGGCCGGCTGACGGGGACTCGGCGCTCGTCGTGGGTTCGGTGGAGGCTGAGGAGGCCGGGACGGGGCTCGACGTGCCGGGAGCGCTGGTGGGCGAGGCCGACGGGCTGGGGTCGCCCTGGATCGCATCCTCGACGGCCGCGCGCATCGCCTCGAAGTCCGGGTTGTTGTAGGAGTAGCCGTTCTTGCCCGGCGAGTACACCAGGCGCGTGACGGGAGCGTCCTTGACGCGGAGAGCCAGCTCGACGATGACAGGCAGGTCGCGCTGCGGGATGTCGGTGACGACCATCTGGGAGGACGCGGCCGCGATCGCCTCGTAGCGGGTGAGCATGGTCGTGGGGTTGGCCTGCCGGATGATGGCCCCGACCAGGCACGACTGGCGGGCCATCCGGTCGTAGTCCGAATAGTCCAGCCTGCTGCGCGCGTACCACATGGCCTCGTAGCCCATGAGGTGCTGGTCGGGCCCGGGCTCGAGGTATCCCGAGGGCCGCTTGCCCTGGCTGTTGCCGCCGATGGCCAGCCGCTGGTTGATGTTGACCGTCACCCCGCCCATGGCGTCGATCAGCTGCTGGATGCCGTCGATGTCCAGCATCGCGAAGTAATCGACCTTCAGGCCCGTGACCCCCTCGACGCCCTGCTTGAGGGCCTCGGCGCCGCGGTAGGTGGAGTCGGCGAACAGGTCCGGATACTCCAGCTCGACGTGGGCCCAGATGCTGTTGATGAACCATTCCTCGGCCGGCTCCCCGCGGAAGCCGTCGGGGAAGAGCTCGGCCATCTCGCTGCCCTGGGGGAACGGCGTGTACTGCAGGTTGCGCGGGATCTGGATCAGGGTCGTGTCGCCCGTGGCCGTGTCGATGGAGGCGAGCATGATGGTGTCGGTCCGCACGCTGTACTGCTCGACGGCGTCGGCGCGGGAGGCGCTGCCGTCGGCCCCGAGGAGCAGGATGTTGAGGCGCGGGATGTCCTCGAACGGGTCCTCCTTGCCCTCGAGCGTGGGCCGTGAGGACGACTTCACCTCGTCGGGCCCGGAGGTGAAGACGCGGTCGACGAGGAGCATCTGATCGCGCGCGTACCTGGCGCCGATGGCGGTGGGGGCGGTCACACCGAAGGCCAGCGCCGTGACGAGCAGGGCGCCGAGGGCGCGGCGGCGGTCCGGCAGACGACGGGGCCGGGTGAGGATCTGGGTCGCGGCGATCAGCGCCACCCAGACGAGGCCGGCCACGATGAGGGCCGTGCTGACGCCGGTGAGGATCGCCGGCTTGACCGCCGCGGTGGCGAGGCTGGCCGGATCGGTCAGGGCGAGGTACCCCACGTAGGCCGCGACGACAACCGCGATCACCGCGGTGATGGCGCCGACGATGCGGGCCAGGCGCGGCCTCGCGCCGAGGAGGCCGGAGCCGGGAAGCAGCGCGGACGCGATGGTCAGGAGGAGGGAGGTGCGCAACGGGCGCGTCGGCGGCTCGTCGCGCTCCCCGTCGTCGGGTGCGGCGCGCCGGCCCCGCGGCTGGTCGGTCATGGGCTCCTCCTGCGGCCCCAGTGTAGACGTCTCCTCCGTGCTCGCCCTCGCGCGGGCGGGCGGGGATTTTGGCGAGCCGCGCGCGCCTCGGCTAGGCTGTGACGGCACTGGAGGTGTCGCCTAGTACGGTCTATGGCGCCCGCCTGCTAAGCGGGTTTGGGGCTTCAACCCCATCGCGGGTTCAAATCCCGCCACCTCCGCCGGTGAGACTCGGAACCCCTGGACGCGTCCGGGGGTTCCGCTGTCTCCGCCGCTCACAGCAGCCGACCGCCGCGCTCCATGTCGAGGAGGTACCGCTTGCGGCCCTCGCCGCCCGCGTAACCGGTCAGGGTGCCGTCGGCCCCGATGACGCGGTGGCACGGCACGACGATCGAGATCGGGTTCCGACCGACCGCGGCCCCGACTGCGCGGGATGCTCCGGGCCGGCCCACACGCAGCGCCAGTGCGCCGTAGGACGTGGTGTGGCCGTACTCGATGTCCTGCAGCGCGCCCCAGACCGCGCGTTGGAAGCCCGTGCCCTCAGGCGCCAGGGGAAGCTGGAAGTCGGTGCGGCCGCCGTCGAAGTACTCCCGCAGTTGGCGGGTGGCGTCGGGGTGGGCGTCATCGACGCGGTCCCCCCAGGCCGACTCGGCCACCGGAGGCCGGCGGTGCCCCTCCATGAGCACGGCGACGAGCGTGCCGTCCCGGGCGACGACGGTGAGTGGGCCGATCGGCGACGGCATCACGCTGTAGGTCATGGCTGCTCCTGACATCCCGGGTGGCCGGGGATCGTGTTGACGGCGTGGGGCGTGAGCGCCCACAGGTGCTGGGTGGCGTAGGAGCGCCACGGTCGCCACGCGGCGGACCGTGCCGTGAGGTCGACGCCGAGTTCCCCGGCCGCGCGGACCACTCCGAGGTCCGTGGCGGGGAAGGCGTCCGGGTCGCCCAGGCCCCGCATCGCGATCATCTCGACCGTCCACGGGCCGATGCCCCTGAGCGAGGCGAGGCCGGCGCGCGCGGCGTCCCGGTCGGCGCCCACCGAGAGGTCCAGGTCGCCGTCGGCCAAGGCCCCGGCGAGTCGGCGGATCGTGTCGCGGCGGGCCGCGGGGTAGGCGAGCGCCTCGTCCGGGGCGCCCGCGACGGCGTCGGCGGTCGGAAAGAGGTGATCCAGTCCCGGTATGCCGGTCTCGACGGGCGTGCCGACGGCCCTGACCAGCCGGGCTCCATGGGTGCGGGCCGCGGCGGTCGACACCTGCTGGCCGAGCAGAATGCGGAAGGCGATCTCGTCGCCGTCGACCCCCCGAGGCACCCGTCTGCCGGGATGTGCGTGGACGAGCGGTGCCAGGAGCGGGTCGGCGGCAAGCGCCTCGTCGACGGCCACCGGGTCGGCGTCGAGATCCAACAGCCGCCGCACCCGGGCGAGGGCCGTCGGCAGCTGGACGATGTCGCTGACCCCGATCCGGGCCTCGACCCCACGGGTCGCCGGGCGGAGGGAGACGACCCCGTGGCCGCCGGGGAGGCGCAAGGTGCGGTGGTACGTGCCGTCGCGGAAGGTCTCCACGCCGTCGATCGCGGTGCCGATGAGGTGCCCGAACACGTTGCAGGCGCAGAAGGGCTGCCGGACGGGGAGCGTCAGGTCGACGAAGGTGAGCCCGCCGTCGTGCCTCGGTCCATGGCCGCGCGAGGTGCGGCGCAGCTCGCTCGGGGTGGCGTCGTAGATCGCGCGCATGGTGGCGTTGAAGGAGCGCAGGCTGGCGAAACCGGCCGCGAAGGCAACGTCGGTGAGCGGGAGCTCCGTGGCCTCGAGCAGCGTTCTGGCGGTCTGGGCCCGCCGGGTGCGGGCGAGCGCCAGAGGGCTGGCGCCGGTGCCCTCCTGCAGCATCCGCTGCACCTGGCGCGCCGAGTAACCCAGCCGGGTCGCCAGGCCCGTGACGCCCTCGCGGTCGATCAGGCCGTCGTCGATGAGCCGCACCGCGCGGGCGACGGCGTCGCCGCGCACGTCCCACTCGGGAGAGCCCGGCGAGGCGCCCGGGAGACAGCGCTTGCAGGCGCGGAAGCCGGCGAGCTGGGCCGCGGCGGCGGTCACGAAGAAGCGGACGTTGCGGGGGTGGGGGCTGCGGGCGGGGCAACTGGGACGGCAGTAGATCCCCGTCGACGTCACCCCTGTGACGAAGTGGCCGTCGAAGCGCGCGTCCTTCGACTGGATGGCGCGCAGCCATGCCTCCCGCTCGTCATACATGACACCCAGCATGACGCATCGCCAGGGCGGGTTCTCGCAGGAATGCGACATCGCCCTCGGCGTCGGGGCAGTGACGGAGATCTTCCCGTGGGGCCGCATCTGTGCATATGCACGGATGAGTCCCCACACGAAGATCGCGGTAGTTCCCGCGCTCGGGAGCGGGGTGGATCCGCCGTTCCTGTTGCCTCATGTCAAGATGCCCGCTTGGTTTGAGTCGTTGACTCATCTGGGTTTGCCCGCTTCGGATCGCTGATTTTCCGGCGGGAGAGGTAGACGTGGTTGGTCTTCGCGCGGCGTTGGACGGCGCCCCGGCGGCGGGC
>NZ_CAXWGV010000012.1:0-201081 GCF_964266725.1 Tessaracoccus sp. O5.2
CTAGTACCGCGTCAGGCAACCTTGGCCCTCTTGATGATTGCGGCTCGTTTGAGGACTTTGCGGAGTCGTGGGTCGGTGGCGTGGGAGTTGCGCCAGATGATGTAGCGGCGGATCAGGCTGGCTTGCTCCCGGTGGGTGTTGTGGTCGGTGCCGTCGAGGGCGAAGTAGCGCAGGCCGGTGAATTGCGCCTCGATCCGGTTCAGCCAGGAGCCGTAGAACGGTACGAAGGCGAGCTCGACGTTGTTGGCTGCGGCCCAGTCACCGACGCGGGTGTCGGTCTTGGTGGAGCGGTGCGGGCTGAAGTTGTCGAGCACGATCGCGATCCTCGTCTCGGGTGGATGGAGCGTGCGGAGGTAGCGGCAGAACGCGAGGAACTCGGTGCGGGTCTTGCGGGTCTTGATGTGTCCGTAGAGACGGTCGGTGGACAGGTCGTAGCCGGCGAGGAGGTGCCGCACTCCGTGTGGCCGGTTGTAGGTCGCTCGGCGCCGCCTCCGCCGGGGAGAGTCCTGGGTGCCGTTACCGGTGGCGACAGGGGCCCACTGCTTGCCGGGGTGGGGCTGAAGGTTGAGGGGTCCGAACTCGTCCATACACATCACCACGGACGGGTCACCCGGTGCGGGTTCCTTGCGGCCATCGGCGATGGCGTACAACTCCAGGACCCTGTTCTTCTTGGCCTCGTAGTCAGGGTCGGTGCTGGTCTTCCAGGTCTTCACGGCTTGGAAAGGAGACGCCTTGGTCACGCAGCAGCTGCCTGAGCCCTTCGTGAGAGATGTCTTCGACCACCCCCTGAGCGACCAGGTAGTCGGCCAGTTTCGACAGTGACCAGGTCGAGAACGGGAGCCCGTGATCACCGGGCCTGGCCAGGGCGATCTGTGTGATCGCGGCCCGATGCGCGGTGGTGAACTTCGGGGGCCGGCCACCGGCATACTTCGGGCGCAGCGAGTCGAACCCGTCGGTGTTGAAGTTGTGGATCACATCACGGACCCGGTCGGCGCTGGTGAACGTGACCGCCGCGATCTGCGGAGCTTCCATGCCCTGGGCCGAGAGCAGCACGATCTGCGCTCGGCGCCAGGTGACAACCGACCCTGAGTCGCGCCGTACTATGCGCAACAGCCGGTTGCCCTCGTCGTTGGTGATTTCCCGGACCCGAACACGTTCGGCCATCGAGGACACTCCTGAGGGGAAGAACAGGAACTGACCTCCGCACGATCCCGCGTCCCCGCAACCCAGCAGCGGACCCTGCCCGGTGTGTCAGCCAACAGGGCAAAGGTTGATGGCCGCGGTACTAGGTGGGGTAGCGTTCGAGGCGAAGTCGCACAGGCGCGGCAGTATCCGCCCCGGCAGCGCACAAGGAGCCGACATGAGCAACGGGATTCAACTATTCACCGACGGCGAGGGCCTGGCAGTGATCGGCGCTGCGCCTGATGTCGAGCGATTCCTTCTCGATCAGGGCCTCGACCGGATGGAGCCGAAGGTCCTGGACGTCCGCCGACTCGGATCACTCCTTGGTGGCGGAAGTGCTGCGGTCCAAACCGGATCAGAACTGGCAGCCAACTCCGGCCGCTGGGTCAAGCTCACCGCAGAGTCCGCCGAGGCGGTCAAGCGATTCGGCCTGATGCCCAGCAAGACTCGCGGCGTCGACCACGCCATGATCGGTAAGCCGGGCGAAGTCCAGCGATGGCTCCAGATTGCCAAGGCGCCCGGTGCTCTTCTCACCGGACCGTTGGCGCTGTCCGCGCTGGCCACGATGATGCAGCAGCAGGCCATGCAACAGCAGATGGACCAGATCGTCGAGTACCTGCAAGAGATCAACGAGAAGGTCGAGGACATCCTCAGGGCTCAGAAAGACGCGGTCCTGGCTGACATGATCGGCGTGGACCTGATCATCGAGGAAGCGTTCACTGTTCGCGAGCAGGTCGGCAGGGTTTCGGACGTGACCTGGTCGAAGGTGCAGGCCACCTCCATGGCCATAGCTCGGACGCAGGGGTACGCCCTCCGCCAACTCGACGCCATCGCGGAGAAGCTCCAGAAGAAGACCACCGACCTCGGCGGCCTGGCTAAAGAAACCAAGGCGGCTGAGCCGAGGGTGCGGGAATGGCTGACGGTTCTCGCCCGCACTTTCCAACTCCAGGATGCTGCCTCTGTGCTCGAATTGGATCGAATGCTCGATGATTCGCCTGCGGACCTCGACCGTCACCGACTAGGCCTGGCCGCCGCGCGCCGCAACCGCCTCGACCTCGTCGCTCGCAGCACCGCACGCATCCTGGAGCAGATGACAAGGACGGTCGGCATGGCGAACTCCAAGGTGCTCTTCAATCCCTTCGACTCGCCGGCTGCCGCTTCGTCGAGCGTCCTCGTGGCCAGTGGCGTCGTGGACTTCCGTCGGATGCTCGGCATCGAAACTGAACATGAGTCCGCCGTCCTCAAGCGGTGGAGGCAGGCCGCCGGAGAAGCGGTCCAGAAGGCGGCTGCCGCGGGCTCCGAGAGTGCTGCAGCCGTCAAGCGGTTCGGTGGCCAGGGATTCGACAAGGCCACTGGGGTCTTCCGTGCAGTGGACATCGATGGCGACGGGGTCCCGGATCAACCGCGTGCTGCCGCGGCGGTTCAGCAGGCGGGTCAGGCGCTGAGGGGCGCCGCGGGCTCGGTCGGGGGTGCGATTGGAGGCTTGTTCAGGAGGAAGTCAGACGACGCTCCATCGATCGAGGAACACCGTGAAGGTGAATCCGTCGACGGCAGCTGACCGGGAAGGGCTCCCGGGTCCCGTACGCGTCTCGGATCCGAGGACCCTATCCCCTCAGAACGCTTGGATTCCTGACGAGGTACGTGGCCAGCCCTTCGATGTCGGCGTAGATCGTGGCGAAGCGATACCCGAACCGATCTTCCAATTGGCGGCGGATTTTGGGCTTGGCGCTCGCGGTGATGCGGTACGT
Organism: Tessaracoccus sp. O5.2; assembly: GCF_964266725.1. Taxonomy (NCBI): domain Bacteria; kingdom Bacillati; phylum Actinomycetota; class Actinomycetes; order Propionibacteriales; family Propionibacteriaceae; genus Tessaracoccus; species Tessaracoccus sp. O5.2. The sequence continues at coordinate 2,931 of NZ_CAXWGV010000012.1, forward strand.
GAACACCAGACCTTTGGACAACGGTCGGGATTCGGGTCTGATCCTCGCCAGCCTCAGCGGGATAGACGCCACCTCGCGGGTCTGTGCGGCGGTCCAGGTAGACGCTTCGTCAGGATTGTGTCGGGGCATGGCGTTGACTGGCCCATCAACTGGGACGCCGTCGAGCAGGAACGCCGCGCTCTGGGCGGGAATTCTGGCATGCAAGGCAGGGGGAAGCCATACTCGCCGACCCAACCCGGTTCCCCAGTCCCTCGGGTTCTGGAAGTAGGCGTTCGGATGCCAGCGGGGCGAGTTGCCACTCCACTTGGTGTTCAGCTGGATCTTTCCCTTGACGGTGAAAGCAAATAGACGGGCGTCCTTGTCCGCGTCGACGTCGGAGGCGACGGCGAACCACGCTGCGATGAGGGGGTTGAGGGTGGCATCGATCAGTCTCGTGGGAACTCCCACGTGTTGCATGCGGGCGAACAGCGGAAGTGCTGGGATACCGTCGAGCCGCCAGTCCTCCCGGGCGAGAGTCAACAGCCGGCGCTCCGCGGCAACCAAGTCCTCTTCGGTCGGTACTCTCCGCAACTGCTCCGCCACCTGTCGGTAGAGGGAGCTGAAGAGACCCCACGACGCGTCAGCCTGGCCGCGCCAAACGAACTGCTCGTGCAGATAGGCCTCGCCCAATTGATCGACCGCGGCGTTCAAGGCGTGCCAATCGTCGATGAGTGTCTCGTAGGGCGCATAAAGGGGGGTTGCGTCTTCGCGCAGGCCGCCGGTGGTCAGCATGGCGCGATCCTTTCACACAGGGCTTCCTGTTGTTCCTCGAGCGTCACCGAGGTGAGGCATGGTTGGGGTATGGCTGCTGACCAGACCTACGCAAGGTTCGCCGACCTGCCTCTCGATGAGCTGGTCCCCCTGACGGCTCTCACTGGGGACCCGCACAGATACGGCGACTTCGCGGAGGGTAGCTACTGCTCGACGTGCGGAAAGAACTCTGCCAGACGCGCACGGGCCGACCTGTGGATGATGCGGCGCGAGTGGGGCGACACATTTCACACCCGGTTCTATTGCCGCGAGCACTTCCCTGACGGTCACGCGGACGGCCAGGGTGGCGGCCGGTCACGGCAGCCGGTAGACGAGGTCACGTGCCCGAGTTGTTTTCTGCGGACTCCATCGGGAGATGACTGCAGCAACTGTGGAGCGTCACTGGCCGGAATGTGACCCGCGCTCAGAGTCGCCTGAGCAGCCGATCCGCAGCTGCTATCAACGGTGGCGGCGCTCGGTGGGCGGCAAGGCCGCCTTATCAGCGGCACGGCGGTGGTCGCTGAGCCTGCGAGCGACCGTCATGACGGCCAGATCCTCCGGGAGCATGTCCGAGAACTTCAAGTCCTGGATGGCTCGGTCGCTGATCTCGGGCTCGACACCGGTCAGGTCGTCGCCGTACTGCTGCCTCGCCAGAGCGAGAGCCGCCCGCAGCTCGGCCATCGTCGTGTCGCCGCGAAGCACCACGTGATCGTTGGTGAACGTCGACACGGGGTCGCAGTTCTTCGGCGCCACCCGCTCCAGGGCTGCCCACAGCACGGCGTTGGCTCGGCTTCCCGCCCATGTCCACCACCGGGTATCACCGGACTCGTGCAGCAGGACAGTGCGCTGGGCGTCGACGCGGTGCGCCATCTCGAAACGGAGCTCGTCCAATCTCTGGCGGGCACGCCTGCTCAGCTCCACCCCATTCGGTTCGGCGCCCAGGAGGACGCGTCGCATGGCGTCGACGAGTTCGAAGCTGAGCGGCGACGATGACCCCATCCATCGGGCCAACCCCACGCCCTCCGACGGCTCCACGAACGCCCGCCGCCGATCCCAGTCGACCGACGTGACCACCCACGATCGGCCAGCCAAGGCCAGCCGCCGCGGTCCCTGCACCTTGGTGAGCAGGACCATCGGATCCACGGTCCCGATCTCGGTGCGGCCATGCAGCACCGTCACCTGGGGGTCTGAGGTGAACACCGACATCAGTTCCATGAAGTGCCGGCGGCCGTAGCGTCCCTCGGCCTCGGGTCCCACCATCAGCATGTCCTGATCGCTGTCCAGCCACCCCCGCTCGAGCAGGGTCGCGATCAGCCGCTCCTCATCGCCCGGGTCCACAAGGGCGAGGTCGCCGATCCAGTCCCGCCACGTCTGCCGGCCAACCCGGCCCTCTTGGAGCGTGATCGCCAGCACCTGCTGAGCCGCGATGTGCACGGGAGTCGGTGGGGCTGTGATCGACTCCACGAATCCCTCGGACCACAGCAGCAGCAGGGCAGCGGCCCGGAGTAGTTCGGTGTCGCTGCTGGCGAGCAGAGTCATGTTGCGGCTGGTCCCCGGGCGTCGTCCCGTCCGTCCCAGCCGCTGGAGGAGCGACGCGACAGTGGTGGGAGCCCCCACCTGTAGAACCCTGTCCAGGTCGCCGACATCGATGCCCAGCTCCAGCGTCGAGGTGGCGACGATCACGCAGTCGCGGGCCTCCGCGAAAGCCGTCTCAGACCTCCGTCGCTCGGAGGCCGACAGGCTCGAGTGTGAGACGTAGGTGTCGACGGCGAGCTCACCCAGCCGGACACCCAACTGTTCGACGGTGCGTCGGGAGTCGGCGAACACCAGGCGCTTCTCACCCCGGTGCAGCAGTGAGACCACTGTGGCCGCGTTGTCGATCGAGCCGACGAAGTCGAGCGTCACCTCGGCCTGAGTCGCTGACTCCGGCGGTGGTGCGATGACGACCCCCGGCAACCCGGTACGTCGGTTCGAGCCCTGTATCCAGCCGAGCAAGTCCTCGGCGTTACCCACCGTCGCGGACAGGCCGATCCGCTGCAGTGGACGGCTGCTGAGGTGGGTGAGCCGTTCCAGGACGGCGAGCAGATGCCAGCCCCGGTCGTCGCCCGCAAAGGCGTGCACCTCGTCGACGATGACGGCCCGCACGTTCGCCAGCAGCACCCGCGGGTCCAAAGTGCTGGAGACAAGCATCGCCTCGATCGACTCGGGGGTGGTCATGAGAATGTCCGGCCGCTCCACGGCGATGCGACGCCGCACGCTCTGTGCAGTGTCCCCGTGCCGCACGGCGGCGCTCCTGCCGAGCCATTTGGCGTAGGAATCGACGCGGTGCTCCAGGTTGTTGAGCAGCGCGCGGAGCGGGCAGATGTAGAGCACGGAGGTGCCCGACCAGGTTTCCGTTGCCATCCGGGTCAGCATCGGGAACACCGCCGCCTCGGTCTTGCCGCCGGCCGTGGGCGCGAGGAGGAGGGCATCCTTGCCAGCGATCAGGGGCTCAACAGCGGCGTCCTGAAGTGGCCGCAGGTCGCGCCAGCCCAGGGTGTTGACGATGTGGTGCTGCACCACTGGATGCAGGGCGTCGAATCCACTCATCAGTGGGTGTCGAGCTCGATCTCGTCCAGCGAGGCGGCGCCGCGGGCGGCGTTGCGCTCCACAGCGGTGAGCTCGCCGGCGTCGACGGTGAGCGCGTAGTGGGTGCGCGGGTCGAAGTCAGGGAACTGGTCGACCCGGTCCAGTACGTCGCCCACCAGCTTCTTGAGGAACACTCGCGGTGCAACGCCCACCCTGCCCCCGAGGGATCCGGCGACGGCGTCGGCCAAGTCGCCGATGTACTGCTCGTCGATCACCTGCCGGAGGCGTTCGGGCTCGTCGGCGCCGTCCGCGTAGAGGTCGCGGACCCTGCCGCCCAGCTCGATGAGGCTCTCTCGGGTGAAGCCCGGGAGCCGCACCTGCACTGCCCGGGGGTTGTCGAAGCGGGCATCGGTGGTGAAGTCGGTGTGGACGCGCTGGGCCAGCGGTGGCAGGCGGCTGAGCCCCGAAGGGCCCTCGAAGAAGGCCGGGGTACCTGTGATCAGGAGGTACAGGCCGGGGTACCGGCCGGAGTCCACCTCATCGATGAGCTGTCGCAGGGCGTTGAGGGCCTTGTCTCGGACGTCGCCTCGGACCCGCTGCAGCGTCTCGACTTCGTCGAGGACGACGAGCAGTCCGGGGTGTCCGGCGTCCTTGAGGACGGTGAGAAGGCCCTGGAGGAAGGCCATGGCGCCGAAGTGGTCGAGGTCGCCTCGGAGGCCGGCGCTGCGTTTCGCGGAGGCTGCGACGTGCGGCTGGCCGCCGACCCATGCGGCGAGTCCGTCGGCGGTGGCGACATCACCGGTCAGCGAGGCCGCGCGGTAGCCGCGCAGGGCCTGAGCGAACGCGGGGGTCTTGCTGGAGACGGCCGCGAGCCGCGCCTCCATGAGCCGCTCGACGGCCGTGGACAGGGCGCTGTCTGAGGCGTGGAGCAGCGCGGGATCGGCCTCCGTGGCGTCGGATTCGAGGGTGAACAGCCAGCCGTCGAGCACCGACCTGAACGCGCTGGGCGGGACCGTCGCGGTGCGCAGCGACTCGGTGATCCGTCGGTAGACGGTCTCGAGCCGATGCAGAGGTGTTTCGGTCTCGCTGATCTGAACCTCTGCCGTCGCCCAGCCCAGGCGGAGCGCTCGCTCGGCGAGGTGTCGGGTGAAGAAGGTCTTGCCGGAGCCGTATTCGCCGCGCACCGCCTTGAAGACGGCGGATCCGCCGGACGCAGCGGCAAGCTCAGAGTCGAGAGACGAGCCGAACCTGTCCAGCCCCACTGCCAACAGGTCCAGCCCGTTCGCGGGTACCGTTCCGCGGCGCAGAGCGTCGATCACTTCACGACGGCGACGCGGGGAGACGTCCCCCATGATTCGTCCTCCTCGGTTCATGCGTCATCCGAACCTATCGGGTTCGCCGGCGACCGACGCCGAGAAGGGCGTGACTCTGCGGCGCACGACCGCGTCGGCATCCATTGGCCCTCCAACTGGACTTGGAGCGTCGACGCCAACTTCCAAGTTTCGAGGCCGAAACTTGGACCTGCCCTCGCAGCCAGTACAGAGACGGCCGACCACGAAAAAGACAAAAAGACCTGGCTCCCAGAAGGAACCAGGTGGGTTATGGGTCAAGTCAAGCCCAGTATGCAGATTCTGTCAAGGTGTCGCTCACCATCCGCTCGGTTTCCGGAATCCTCCGGCAGGGTCTGGTAGTTGGTTCTGCGTGAAGTCCTCGGGCCGAAGGTTGCGGTTCCAGTGATGAGATGAGCCAACGGTTCCGGGCGCGACGAGATCGGCAACAGCCCTGCCGCCGCGCGGGTTGATGACTCCGACGGGCACTCTGCTGCGCGCGAAGGAGACCGCGAACTTGAGATCTGAGTCGTTGGACACGACGATGGCCGCGTCAACTGTCCCGGTGAGGACGTCGATCAGGAGGTGGCTGGCCACGTTAACGTCGCTGCCCTTCTCCTCGTCAGATTGGTAGGAGACCTTGAACATGGCTCCGCCAAGGGGCTTCCATGAAGGGTCCATGACGATAACGGGCCCCCCCGATGTGACGGGCTCCGGGGCCTGGCCCCGTTGCTGCGTTGCGAGCGGTGCCTGCTTGACCCGGGACTTGTAGATGCCGTATTCGATGTGGTCCACAGCGCTGGCTGACTTGATGGCGCTCAGATAGATGTCCTGATCCGTGGCAGCTGTTGGGTTTCTGACGCCTGAGATGCGGGCCGTACAGTAGACGACTCGGTCCACCGTGGCGTTCATCCAGGTGTTAACCGTCTGAGTGTGCCCGGCCTGTACCGCAAAGCTAAGTTGATGCGCCAGCGCCCCCTCAACCATCGTGCGGGGGTTGAACCATTTCCAGGGGAGGGTGCCACCCCCACAATGGCGGCGTCCGCCGTAGTAGAGGTTGTAGCCGTCGATGTACACCCCAATACGCATGCGAAGACAGTAGCGGGCACGCTGCGCACATCGGACTCGCCTCCGGTCACCTCAAGCGGATGGCTAGCCCCTCGCCTCGGGCATCAGGCTCGGACGCCGTACTGCTCCGCCAGCAACGAGGCGTCGAGGGTGACGGCCTGGGTGGACGCCTCGGTGGCGACGACGGGGTAGCCCTCCACATTCAGCAACTTCGACACCTGGCTCATCACCATCGAAACCCTGTTCGCCGGAACGCCCAGCAGCGACGCTGCACGGGTGGCGCTGAGGCGACGGTCGGGCGTCGAGGTGAGGGCGTCGACGAGGGCGGCGACGGAGTCGTCGGTGACGGCTACTCGGCCGACGAGCTTCTTCTGCGAACGGTACGTCGTCGATTCGATGAGCGCCCGGCCCGCGCCGCCGGCGACGGACGGTTCCGGGACGGAGGAGAACAGGTCGGGCTGCGGGACGTCCGGCACCTCGACGGGGGGCGAGGGGGCCGCGACGGGGAGCGTGGGTGCACCGGTCAGGTCCCACCACGACGGCTCAGCTACCGGGGCGGCGGCGAGCTTGTGGGAGAGGGTCGACGGCGCCAGCAGTGCGACAGGAACAACCACCTCGGCCGGGGCTGCGCCGCCGTGGTAGCCCGCCTTCAGAGGTCCGTAGCGGAGCCGTTCGTTGACGGCCAGCACCGCCTCGTGCCCGTCGGCGAGGACGCGAGGACCGGACACGAGCACCTCGTCGGGTGCGGCCGGAGCGGACGCAGTGCGGTATCGGCCGCCGAGTCCGGTCCCGCGCTGTTGCCCCCGGCGTCGCTCCACGACGTGGCCGTGGTCGCTGGTCAGCACCACGAGTCGACCCGCCGCACGCGCGGCACGAAGGAGCGGTCCAAGATGCTTGACGGTCTCGGCGGTCCAGTCGGTGCCGCCCGGGTCGGTGCGGTCGAGGGCGTCGTCGATGGTGTTGAGGACGCATCCGACGAGGCGATGGCGGTCAGTGTCGGCGATCGCGAGGCGGACGTCGTCGGCGATGGCGAAGCCCTGACGGCCGGTGTCGAGGCCCTTCTTGTGGAACAGCGGGGCCTCGCCCAGGCCCTTCGCCGAGGTGAAGGCGGCGAAGTTGCGGCGCTCGGCGTCCTGCTGGCCGCTCGTCAACCGACCAGCTAGCAGCGAGGTGCGGCTCATCTCCGTGACGCTGGGCAACACGGCCAGGGCGGGCGTGCGCCGGTCGGCCCCGGGGACGAGGCACTCAACCAAGCCGAACTCCACCTCGGTGGTGGCGTGCTGGATGATCTCGGTGGCCACGCCGGCGCTCATCCCGTCAAGCACCAGCAGCAGCGTCGGGTAGTCACGGGCCAGGGGCGCGACGATGTCGGGCAGCACCTGCTCCAGGCCGCGCACCCCGGCGAGCGAATCACCGCAGCCCTCGCGTGCCAGGGCGGAGGCGAACTCCAGGTCATGGGCGTCGCGACGGGACTCGACGGCGCGCAGCACAGCCTCGAGCGCCGAGGCGAGTTTGGGATCGTCGACCCCCGCCTCGGCGTCGTTGACAGCCGAGTCCACCCACGCGTCCACCAACAGGTGACGATCGGCCAGAGCGGCGAGCGCCGAAGGCGACTCGTCGTCGGAGGTGGCGGTCAGCCAGCGCACCAGCCGCACCCCGGCGCGGGCGGGGGCAACGCGGGTGTCGCCGTCGACCAACTCGTGCTCGGCGACTCGCGCCCACGCCGATTCCAGGGCGGAGATGTCGCCGTCGGCGCCGTGGCGAAGGGCCTCGGCCAGGCCGCGGAGGCGGTGGGTGAGCCCGGAGCGCAGCAGGGTTGAGGCCTCGGTGAGGTGCTGGGCCTGCGCCGAGTTGAGGAGGTCGTCGGCCTGGGCCAGGAGCGCGGCGCCGGTGCGTGCGGTGGCACTCGCACCCAGCAATCCTGACAGCACCACCCGCGAGAGCCGGCCGGCCGCGGCGAGCGACTCGCGGGGCACCGAGCCCCAGCGGTGCTGGAGCCGGGCCAGGGCGAGCTCTCCCTCGTGCCGGTCGCGGGCGTTGAGCAGGCAGTCGACGGCGACGCCGAGCGGCACGAGGTCGTTGACGGTGCCGGTCCGCAGCAGCGCGGCGACGAAGGGGGCCGCCTCGCCGGAGGAGTCGGCCACCCAGTCGAGGATGGCATCGACGGTGGTCTCCCCGGCCCTGCTGCGGAGCCGGGCGATGGCGGCGGGCAGCGAGGCGTCGGTGGACCAGTGGAGGACGGCGATGAGGTCGACCGGCCCGGCGGGCAGTCCCAGCTCGGCGCGGGCCGCCGACGACAGCGCGTGGTCGCGGGTCAGCACCCCGGCGGGGGCTGGCGGCCAGCCGTCGGTGGGGGCGAGCTCGAGGAGACCGGAGGCCACGTCGCGTGCGTTGCCGAGGCTGAGCAGGCGGGCGTCGACGCTGTGCGCGGCGAATGCCTGCTGCACGGCCTGCCAGGGGTCGGGGTGGCGGAGCCGCTGCCAGATGAGGTGGGACAGGAGGCCGGCGCCGAGGTCGTCGTCGCTGCGGTCGGTGACCACGACGAGCCAGCCGTCGGGGTCGGCTCTCCGGATGGCCTCGCGGAGGGCCAATGCCGAGCCGGCCGGGACGATCCGCACGGTCTGCCCGCCGAACTGGAAGGTGGTCTCGCGGGTGGCCTCGGGGCGGGCCCGCACCCCGATCACCCCGTGCGAGTAGTTCTTGTGACGGGCCTGCTCGATGAACGCGCGCGCGATGGCCGGGGTGACCGCCGCGCTGGCGGCGACGTCAACCGTCATTCGACCCGCCACTCCACGACGACGTTCTCATCCGGGTGCTCCTCGACGAACTGGCCCAGCTGCCGGGACACCTCGGACAGACCGCCCCTCCCGCGGAGGCTGGCCCGCCCCGACGTGCCGGCCTTGGGTGGAACGGGTGGCGGCGACACGGGCGGAACGGGAGGCATGGGGCCTGGGTTGCCCCGGGCGAGCCAGTCGAACAGCTCCCGGTCCGCGTTCGTGATCGCGGGCGCAAGCTGGGTGGTGAACTCGTCGGCCAGGAGCGCCTCGCGCAGCCGGGTCAGGATCCCGGCGGCCTCGTCGGCCCGCTCGCCCTCGCCAGAGGAGGCGGTGATGAGGGGCTCGAAGCGGTGCCAGTCGTACCCGGTCACCTTGGCCGCGACAGCGCCCGCGCTCGCCAGCGACCGGCCGGTGGCCGTCGCCTGGGGGATGTCTGCGGCCGCGAGCCGCTTGATCAGCGGCAGGCCGTTCAGCCCGCGCAGCACTTCGCACAGGTCCGCGGCGGCCCGGGCGGTGGCCAGCCGCTGGTTCGGCCGCGACTCGTCGAGCCCCACCGACTTCCCGGCCGCCTCAAGGGCCGTGACCAGCCGGGCGCTGGGCTCCGACCACTCGATGGCCTTCGCGCGCACGGCCTGGGCCAGGTTCGCCACCGCGCTGGGTGTGGCGTGTGTGGAGCTGGTGAGCCCGAACAACGAGCCGGCCAGGCGGATGGCCGTGGCCCACTCGTCCTCGCTGGGCATGGGTTGCTCGCGCAGCTCCATGTCGTCGCGCAGCGCACCGGGCTTGGGGGCGTCGATCGTGGCGCCGTGGTGGTACCAGGCGCGACGGCGCAGCGCCGCCCAGGCGAGGATCACCAGGTCGGCCACCTCCCGGGTCAGTCCGACCTTGGGCTCCATCGCGGCGATCCAGCCGCGCACCTCGCCCACGGTGACCGGTCCGCGGGCGTCGGCGTCGCGGGAGCCGAGCCGTCGCTCGAACTCCGGGCCCCAAGCGGCGAAGTACTCGTCTCCCATGAGGAAGTGCGTCTCTGCCGCCTTGCCCACGCCCAGCGGGTTCGCGACCCGGCGCGCGGCAGCGGCGTCCGATCCCAAGGGCACCCGGTTTTCGCGGTCCGCCAGCGCCTGCTCGACGTAGGAGTACGCCACCTGCAGCTCGCGCGGGCGCACCTCCTCGTCGCCCGGCTCGAACCGCGGGTGCGCCGGGTAGGTGGCGGAGAACGCCTCCCGCACCAAGTACTCGTAGGCCTGCTTGAGGGTGCCGCCGGCCGAGGGTCGGGGCGTGAAGCTGGGCGTCAGCGAGGCCAGCACCTCGGGGTGCGAGGCGTCGCCCACCACGTCGCCGCTGCCCAGCGGGGACTCGACGTCGTAGGCCACCTGAATAGCCTGCCGGATCCGGTGCAGCAGCGCCTCGCGCTGCGACTGCAGGATGGTCTTCGCCTGCACCCGGCCGGTCTCGGAGAGGTGGTCGGCGAAGGACGCGTAGCGGTCGCCGGCGCCGTCGAGGAGGTAGTTGAGGATCACGAGGCGGCTGACGTCGCGCATCCGCTCGGAGCTGAAGAACCGCGGCAGCCACACGATGGTGCGCTCGTCCCAGTTCCGGGCGCGCATCTGGTCGATCCGGGCAAGGTCCTCGGCGGCGGAGTGGCCCGGGTCGTCGAACGGGTGGTCGACGACGAACCGCCACGTCGACGGGCGGGCGCGGAAGTGCTCGTCGGTCAGCCAGCCGGCGTCGCGGACGTTGCCGAAGACCAGATCCACCTCGCGGGCGGTGCCGCGCCAGATCACCTTGTGGGTGTGGGCGCCGAGCATGTCCTGCGGGCCGAGCGCGTCGAGGCCGAAGCCCTCCGCGACGAGCCGCTTGATCAGCTCGCGGCGGCGGCCGTCGTTGTCCTCGCCGCGGGCGCGGTCCACCACCGACTCGTAGTCCACGTCGGAGAGCTGCACGGAGATCAGCGGGTTGCGGCCCTCGGTCTCGACGCGGATCTCCGGCACCTGCGTGGCCCACTGCCGCACCTTGGACAGCACCACGCTGGCCTCGCCGTTGGGCAGGGGGGAGCGGATGGAGCCGTGGTTGAGCGACGCCAGCCGGCCGGCGGTCAGCCCCTTGAGGGCGGGCACGTTGGGCGCGACGGCGCTCAGCAGCAGCGTCTTCGCCAGCCGCAGGTCACCGACGAGCGCCGGGGGCAGCGGGGCGCCACTGCGCAGATCCTCGGCGGTGAGGTTGTACTGCTTGAGGATCATCGGCTCCAGCCGCTCCTTGTAGAGGCTGTTGGCGGCCCGGAAGAGGGCGGCCGAGGCCTCGTCGAGCGGCTGGTCGCCCGCGGCTCCGGTCACCAGGTAGTCGAAGGCGTCGCCGACGGGGATGACGTCGGCGATGGAGAGCTCGTCGCGGCGGTCGACCAGGAGTTGCTGCATCACCTTCAGCGCGGTGCGCTCGCGCTGCATGACGCCGGCAAGCGACCGGAGCGTGGAAACCAGCGCGGGGGAGAAGGGGTAAGTGAGCCGGAACTGGGCGGCGTCGGCGCCGCGGTGCCTGTCGTCGGTGTTGATGCCGTCGAGGAGCACGTCCCAGGATTCGGCGCGCCGGTCGAGGGTGTCGAAGGCGCGGTCGATCTCGCGCTTGGCGTCGTCGTCGCGGGGGGTGAGGAGGCGCTTGTTGGCGACGTAGGGCAGGTTGTCGTCGCCCAGCCGGATCTCCGGGAAGCGGCCCTCCTGGAAGCGGAACGCCTGGTCGAGCGCCTGCTGCTCGGCGCCGCTGGCGCCCGAGTCAGCCAGCCAGCGGCGGAGGTCCATCTGGCGGGCGATGAAGGAGACCAGCGGGATACGGCGGCCGCCCTGCCCGCCCTCGACCAGCTTGCTGATCTTCTGCGCCTCGGCGCCGAAGAACGCGTGGTCGCGGATGCGGAACGCCAGCCACAACACCAGCTCGTCGAGGAACAGCACCACGGCGTCGTAGCCGAGCGACTGCGCGTGCGCCGAGATGGCGGTGAGGCCCTCGTCGAGCCCGATGTGGGAGGCGTGCCGGCTGTAGGCGGCGAAGTACCGCTCCTGCAGGGCGGCCACCAGCTCGGCGCGGCGCGGGTCCTGCGCGGAGGCGGCGCGGGCAGCGTCGTAGCTGGCGGCGTCCCAGGTGGCGGCCCCGCCGAGGAAGGAGTCCCACACGTCCCCGGCCTCGGTGCCCTCGTTGAGGCCGTCGAAGAACGCCTGGTCTCCGATGCGACGCCGCAGCGAGTCGGCGTCCTCCAGCAAGCGGCTGGTCTGGTGCAGCAGTGGCGGGGTGGCGTCGGGGTGGAGCTCGTGGACCTGGCGGAGGTAGCCGTCGAACAGGGCCTGCTCCAGCGACTGCGCCCCCAGCAGGTGAAAGGTGAGGGGGAGAATCTTGCGGCCCTGGAGCTGGGGGTCGTGCCGGGCGACGACGCCCGCCAGCTCGGGGATGGCGCGAGCCTTCGGGGTCTGCCGGAGCAGCGCGTAGAGGACGGCCATGAAGTGGCTCTTGCCGGAGCCGAACGAGCCGGTGAGGAACGCGCCCTTGCTGGAGTTGGCCGAGATGGCTGTGGCGACGACACCCAGCGCGCTGTCGAACGCCCTGGCCAGCTCGTCGGTGACCACGTAGTCGTCGAGCGTGCGGGCGAGGTGGGCGTCGTCGACGCTCTCGGTGAGCCGCAGCACGTAGTCGGCGGTGCTGGTGGTCTCCGGGATGGTGAAGATGTCACGCAGTAGGGCGCTCACTTGGCGGCCCTCCTTCCGCGGGTGGGGGCTGGGGGACGCCACGCGGCGAGGTCGTCGACGGTGAGGCCGAGCGACTTGAGGTGCTCGCTCAGCTGCTCCCGGGCGAACTGTGCCGGGCTGACGCCGAAGGTGGGGTCGAGCTCGGAGTGCCACTGCTCCACCCACGGCTGCAGCTCGGCCAGCCCCGCGACGAGCGGGACGAGCTGGGTGTCTGGGGCCCCTTCGGCGATGCGCTCGTGGAGAATCGTGGCCAGGGCGAGGGACTGCTGCGCGTGGTCCCAGCCGGCCCAGCCCAGCAGGGGGGTGGGGTCGGTCTCGCGCCCGGCGCCGGGGTAAAGGATGAACCGCTCCTTGGGCACGTCGAGCTTGCCGCGAGCCTGCCAGTAGGAGGGCTTGAGGAAGTCGGTGGAGCCGTACTTGGGCGGGACGGGGATGGCGCCGACGGGCTCGCCGGCGTCCTCGCGGCGTTGCAGGTCCCAGGTGCGCTGCCAGTCGGCGAACTTCCGCAGGCCCGGTTCTTTGAGGCGGAGCGCGGCGAGGTAGGGGACAGCCTCGGTCTCGACGAGGGAGGTGAGCGCTGCTTCGAGGTCGGTGTCGCGGCGGCCCTGCCAGAGGTCGACGACGCTGCGGAACTCCGGGTCGCGGCCGAGCGTGTCGGCGAGCTGGCTGACCGACTGCGGCCGCACCTGGCCCTGCGCCGTGAACCACAGCGAGCGGTCCTCCAGACGGTCGAGCAGCCAGCCACGCAGGGCGCGGTCGGCCTGCTTCTCGAACGGCTCGGTGGCCCAGCGGCGCTTGTACTCGGGCGCCTCCAACAGCCGGATGGCGTCGACGGACTCGATCGCGTCGATGCGCCGCTGCACCAGCTCGCGGTAATCGGCCGGCCAGTGAGCAGGGATGTCCGTGATGGGGGTGGAGCCGTGCCGGTCGAACCAGGCGGTGCTTTCCTCGCCGGCGGCGATCTTCCTGGCCAGCACGATTTCGAAGGCGCGTTCGCCGAGTTGCACCTCGGGGGGCTCGCCCGCATAGACGAGCGCCTCGTCCAGCAGGCCGTAGGAGGCGTAGACCTCCCAGTCCAACTCCTCCTGGTGGGAGATCATCCGCGCACGAAGTGACGCCTGGGTCCGTTCCGCGTCGGCGAGCAGGGCCGCCGACGGTGTGTCGACGGCGATCCGCGCGTTCACCTGCTGAGCGGATAGCTCCTGGGCGAGAGAGTCGAGGGTGGTGGCGCGCTCCAGCGGGAAAGACGCGGGCAGCGGGAAGTCCTGCAGGGTGGTGCCGTTGAACTGGTAGCGCGGCTCCCACGCCTCGTCTCCGATTCCACCACCGATTCCGCCGTTGCCCTTGTTGAAACAGTTCTGTTTGAGCCAGAAGCAGGCCGTGGATGAGTTGAGGACGCCGAGGAGCTTGAGGTGGTCGTCCTCGGTGGCGTTGGCGGGCAGCTTGATGACCGGCGCCGTCTGCTTGAACACCTTCCCGCCCCGGTCCAGGACGAAGTGGTTGTGCGTGGCGACTTCGGCGAAGGTGATCGACAGCGGGATGCGGAGTTTGGTTACCGTCAACCGTCCGTACTCGGTCCACTGCAGTCCGGTGTCGACCTTGGTCTTTCCTCCGAACATGACGTTGTTCTTCAGGTTCGTCCTCGTTCGCCACAGCCACTTTAGGATGCTTGCGTCAGAGTCCGGGGCCATGGGACGTAGGTCCTCTTCGTAAGGAAAGATGGCTGCCGTCGTCGGGGACGTGATCCAGTCTCGAATCTCGTCACCGAGCATCATCCAGCGCGTGTAGCGCCTGTTAACGTCTCTTGTCTCCAAAGACGCTCGTGGGGCGAGATACGCCTCGTCCTCCAGGGTGAACGATGTGATCCCGATGGAAGCGGCGTGATCTGAAAGGCGCCGACCTGTGGCGAGCACCGGAACTACTGCTGCGGCTCCGCCTCCTGAAAGGCTCCAGGGGTGCTGAGCCAAGGATCGTCGAGGGAGATCGGTGGTGGAGATCCACGGAGTCTCGGATTCCGGCATTTCAATATGTTGCAGGATCGAGGACCAGACCAGTCCACGGGCAGCGTCCTGTGGTCGACCCGGCTCGCCCTGCTTCCCGAGGACGGCGCGAACATGATCGCTCACGGGGCGTTGGTTTCTGCCCACAATGATGACGGTGGGGGTCCCATGACCCGGGATGTACGCGCCCGAGGTGTCGATGATGAGCTTGAGATCCAGTGCGGCCAGGAGATCTTCGACCAGAGGGGTGCCGAATTCGCGCTTCATGAAGGCGTTGGACGTGATCTGGCCGACCCAACCGGCCTGAGTCGATCCGTCGCCTCGTTTGGCGAGCTTGAAGAGTAGTTCCATGAACGGCGCGGTCAGCTGATACTTGCCCTTGAGGTAGTTGTAGCGCTCGCGGTAGCCCGCGTTGAGGGCCTTGTCCTTGACCGTGATGTAGGGCGGGTTTGCCACCACGGCGTCGTACTGTCCGCGGCGAAGGGCGTCGATGAGTTCTTGTCTGTGTTCGGTGGAGTAGGCGAAGTCGTCCTTGTGGTCGAACAGCCCCTCCTGGTCGTGGCTGAACCACAGCGAGTCGCCGGCGAGCACGTGGATGTTGAAGCCGGGTGCGGTCTCGAGGGAGGTGTGGTCGATGGCTCTGAGGGCGGCGACGGTGAGGCGGAAGACGGCGATCGCGGCGGCGAAGGGGTTGATATCGACGCCCCACACGGCGTCGAGGGCGTTCTGCACCTGGTCGCGGCGGCCGAGGGCGGGGGCCTCGGCCTGCCAGCGGGCCAGGATGCGGCTGAAGGCGCCGAGGAGAAAGTGGCCCGAGCCGCAGGCCGGGTCGATCATCTTGAACCCGTCGAGCGGGCGGTCGTTCAGGGCCGGTTCGAGGGTGCGGTCGAGGATGAACTCCTCGACGAACTCCGGGGTCTGGAGGAGGGCGTAGGTCTTCTTCGCGTGGTCGGAGAGGTCCTGGTAGAGGTCGCCGAGGAAGCGGGTACTGAGCTCCGGGTCGGTGAAGTCGTGCAGCAGGGCGCCGTCGTCGGTGCGCTGTCGCCAGAACTCCAGGAGCCGGCCGACGGCCTGGCCGGAGGGGGAGACGGTGTGGAGCATGGCCTGGTCGTCGACCAGCCCGCGGGTGGCGGGGGTGTTGGCGAGGTGGTGACAAGCCTGCTCCACCCATTCGCGGTGGGTGTGCTCGGGGTTGCGGCGGAAGTAGGCGAGCTCCGCGTCGAGGGCCTCCTGGTAGCGGTGGCCGGGGCCGGCGATCCAGACGGGGGTGAGGAGGCGGTTGTCCTCGCAGAACCGGACGAACACCGTCGTCAGCACCCAGGAGACGGCGGCCTGGGTGATGCGGTCGTCGGCCCAGGCGGTGTAGGTGGCGGCGGTGCGGTCGCCGGAGGTGGCGGCGGCGTGCTCGCTGCGCCACGGCTGGTCAAACTCCGGCAGCGTGATCCGCTGGCGCAGGTCGTCCTCCAGGAGAAGCACCTGCTTCTTCAGATCGGCGACGAGAGCGGCGGGGCTGATCACGCGGGGTGTCCTTCCGGGGCGGGGGTGCGATGGTACGTGTCGATCCAATCGCGCGGCACCGACACATATTGATTGGGGGCGGTCAGGGGCAGGGAGTGCCCGTCGACCATGGGGCCGATGTTGCCGTGGAGCTGCGGCACGACGAGCCACACCGCCGTCGGGCGGGGGGTGGAGAGGTCCATCCAGCCGGCCAGCATGCCGAGGGCGTCGTAGCGGGCGAGCAGCGAGGCGTCGAGGAGCGCGACGGGGCGGCCCGCCGCCTCCTGCAGGGTGGTCTCGATGGTGGCGCGGACGGTGGGCAGGGATCGCTCGACCAGGGCGCGGAGGCCGTTGTGGGCGCGGGAACCGGGCTGGTCGGCGTCGGCGCCGAGGACCACGTCCCAGGGGAGCCCGGCCGCGGCGGCGGTGGCGTGGAGGGCGTCCATGAGGGTGTGGGTGAGGTCCAGCGTGACGGCGTCGAAGTGGGTGGTGAGCACGCCGACGAGGCGCTCGTGGGCACCGGCGTCTACGCCGAGGGCGACGAAGGAGCGACCCTTGCGGCTATCGATCAGCCGCTGCCCGACGGCGCCGGGGCCGGAGGCGAGCGTGGCGGGGGTGCCGAGCTGGGTCTGGAGGCGCGACTCGAGGCCGGTGGTGTCCTTGCCGGCCGCGGCGGCGGCGCGGTAGCCGCGGGCCGTGTCGTCGTAGCGGAGGCCGCGGCCGAGGCCGTCGACGATGGAGTCGAGCTCGGGCCGCTGGGGGAGGGGGCGGAGCTGGGGGAACCGGGCCTGGACGCGTTCGCGGAGTTCGCTGGGGCGGTAGAGCTGGCCGGGGATGACGGCGGGCAGGGTTGCGCGGAGCGCGGCAGCGGGGGTGAGGTCGCGGTGGTGGAGTTCGCCTGCGGCGGAGGCTCCGGTGTGCCGGGAGACGAGGGCGGCTAGCTGGGCGAGGCGCTGGCCCTCGCGGAGGTCGTCGAATGGGGCGGCGGCGCGGGGCGGGGTGGCCTGGTCGAGGACGGCGCCCAGCTGCTGGGCGGCGCGGGCGGCGGGGACGATGGCGTCGGTGCCCGACCCGTTGGCCTCGTCGACCAGGGAGTCGGCGCGGCGGCCCAGTGCTTCGGCGACGTCGAGGAGGTCGTGTCGGACGGCCACGAGCAAGGGTTGACCCTCGCGACGGCGGAGCAGCCAGCCCGCCTCGCCGTCGTCGGAGCCCTCGGCGCGTTCGCGGGCGGCCTCCCGCTCCAGGGTCCAGCGCAGGAGACCCTGGGCGAGGCGGAGCTTGGTGGCCTCGTCGGCGGAGGGTCCGGCGAGCATGAGGCTCAGCAGGTGGGTGGCGAGCTCGTCGAAGGTGGCCACGCCGCCGAGGTCGGCGAGGCGCTGGTCGACGGCGTCGGTGAGTTGGCTGAGCAGGGTGAGGGCGGCGGGGTCGGCGGCCCAGCGGTCCTGGAGGGTGGCGAAGAGCTGGCTGACGCGGCCGCGGGTGAGCGGCGGTGCGAGGGCGGCGGCCAGCTCGGCCTGGGTGGCGTTGGGGTCGGTGTCTCTGAGGAGGCCGAGGACGAGGGTGGCGAGTTCGACGGCGCGGTCATCCTTGCCCCGGCGGGCCGCGGCGAGGAGGACCTCGGCGCTGTCGTGAGGGTCGGGCAGGGAGGTGGTGCCCTCGACCACGCGCCAGATGCGCTCCCTGCTCTTGTACTTGTCCCGCCAGGTCTTCGCGTGGCGCTTGATCTCCTCGCGGGTGGCGGCCGACGAGCCGGGGAGCCGGTTGAGGCGGACGGCGTCGATCTGCGCGACGTCACCCACCGTCACCACCTTGAGCGGCTCCAGCGCGGAGATGGCGCGGGGGGTGAGGCCGGACTGGGCGAGCGGAGTGTCGGCGGTGGCCTGGGCGGCGAGCTCGTCGGCGTTGGTGGGCGGCACGGAGCTGGCGGGGAAGCAGGCGCGCCAGTCGAGGAGCATCTGAGTGGCGGTGTCGTGCCGGGCGGAGGCGTCGCGGGCCAGGGCGCGGGCGAAGAAGGCGGTGAGTTGCGCGGAGGCCGAGGGGTCGAACCGGGTGGGGTCAATGGCCGCCTCGTCGGGGATGGCGGCCGGGTCCGAGAGGCCGTCGCCGTAGACGGGCGGGTGGCCGGTGGCCATCTCGAACAGCACGACGGCGGCGGCGTAGCGCTCCGCGGCCGAGTCGTACTGGCGGCGGGCGGTGAGGAACGGGTCGAGGTAGGGGCGGGTGCCGGCCTGGATGTCGGAGGCGGCGGCCTTGGCCAGGGAGAAGTCGAAGAGGACGAGGTGCTTGGCGCGGTCGCTGCTGCCGCTGCGCTCGGTGCGGACGCCGAGGTTGGCGGGCTTGATGTCGCGGTGGGTGACGCCGGCGTCGTCAAGGACGACGAGGGTCTCCAGCAGGTCGGTGCCCCAGCGGTCGAGGAGGTCCAGGGAGAGTCGCTCGCGGTTGCCGAGGTGGGTGGCGAGGGTCTCGCGACCGGCGGAGGCCAGGAGGAGGGCACGGCGGCCGGCGACCTCCAGCGGACCCTCGATGAGCTTGACGATGCGTGGGCTGTTGACCTGCCGGAGAGTGTCGGCCTCGTCCTCCAGGCGGCGGGCGGCGGCGTCGTCGACGGCCACCTTGAGGACCCGCTCGGGCCGGTCGTCGAGGCTGAGGTCCTCCACCAGCAGACCGACGGCGGTGGAGCCGGCGCCCAGGCGGCTCTTCAGTTCGAACCGGCCGCCGAGGATGGCGCCGGGGCCGGCGTCGAGGGGATCGGCCGCCTCCTCCTGCGCGGGGCCGGCGGTGGCGGCGTCGAGGGCACCGAGGAAGGCGGCCACGTCGGGGAGACGGTCGGAGACCTGCGGGTGGGTGGCCTGGAGGATGGCGTCGCGGAGGGCGGGCGGCACCTCGGGGAGCTCGACCGATACGTCGAGGCCGCGCTGCTCGCGGAGGCGGGTGGTGAGGTCCGCGCGGTTGCGGGCGGGGAGCTGGCCGCCGGTGACGAGGTAGAACGCGAGCGCGCCGAGCGAGAAGACGTCGAGGCGGAGGCGGTCCGGGGTGCCCACCTGGATGCCCTCGGGGGCGGTGAACGCGGCGCGCGCCCAGCGGTCGGCCAGCGGGATCTCGCCGGCGAGGACGTCGGCCAGTTGGGTGACGCCGCGGGTGGCCTCGGTGTGGGTGGCCTCGTCGGTGCGGCCGACGCCCTGCCAGTCGCCGACCTTCACCTGGAGACGGCCGTCGCGGTCGGTGTTGACGAGGACGGCGCGCGGGTTGAGGCCGCGGTGGACGACGTTCTTGCCGTGGGCGTAGGCGAGGGCCTCGGCGACCTGGCGGACGAGCGCGAGCTGGTCGTCGAAACCGAGGGTGGGGCGGCCGGCGAGCCAGAGGTCGAGGCGCTGCCAGGCGGGGTCGTAGGGGTAGACGAGGCCTGGCCCGAGGTCGGAATCGACCAGATCCTCGGGGCGGAGGACGGCGTCGTGGCTCAGGTGCTGCATGACCCGCATCTCGTGCTCGGCGATGCGGCGGACCCGGCGGCGGGCCTCGTCGGGCGAGCCCTCCGGGACGGTGCGGAAGCGGATGCGGCGGCGGGTCTTGAGGAGCTTGTGGGTGCCGAGCCAGTCCTGCCAGCCCGGGCCGTCGTCGACGGGCTGGGGGTCGAGGACGAAGCTGCCTGCCTCGCGCTGGTGGGAGCGCAGTCCGATGAGCTTCATCATTCCGACGACGGCGTTCTCGCGGACCTCGCTGCCTGGGTGCGGGGTGCCGTTGAACAGCTCGGTGATGGGGGTGAGGCCGGAGGCGGCCTCGTTGCCGGGGAGGCCGTAGAGGTCGCGGCGGTCGGGCTCGGGGAGATCGACGACCAGGTCCGGATGGTGGAGGAAGACGGACTCCTGGATGTAGGGGATGACGTCGCGGGCGGGGGGCGGCGGGGAGTCGAAGCGCCGGCCGCGGCGCCAGTCGTCGTAGGCGCTCATCAGCTTGGAGCGCAGGCGCTTGGCCTTGCGGTTGGCGAGGCGGAGGGGGGAGTCCTCCGCAGCGCGGCCGTCGCGGAGCCAGGTCTGGTCGTTGCCGTGGAGGCGTCCGGAGTAGTACTTCAGCTCGACCAGGTGGAGGCCGTCGGGGGCGAGGATGAGGAGGTCGACCTCGGACCAGTTGCCGCGGTCGTCGCGGAACTCAAAGTTGGTCCAGGCACGGAACGGGGCACGCTTGGGGAGGAGGTCGCGGACGATGCGGAGGCCGTCGGCTTCGTGCGCGAACTGGGAGGGGGTGACTTCGACCCACCGGTCGTCGACCACGCAGCCCCTCCTTGCCTCGATGCTCCGAGTCAGCTTAGCCAGGTCGGGGTGCGGCGTCTCGCCGACGCCGTAGCGCCCGCTGCTATCACCCGGAGAGTCATAACTTTGAGAGGAGACGCCGTCTCACAATGAAGCACCTGCTCCCGGAACTGGAGGCTTTGGGAGTGTCGCGCGCCACCTTCGAATCTCGGGGCAGGGCCGATGATCAGCGGGATCGGCGCATGCTGGATACTCTCCGAGCGGACAGGTCTATGGGCTCCCTACTCAGGATCCAGCATCAGCCTGGCCGGAGCGACCCAGTGCTCTGGGTGCCTGACGCCCTCTGTGGCATCGTCACGGAAATGCGTTGTGGAGATCTGGAGCTCTGGGAGCTCGTCCAGGCAAAGGTCACGCTCAGAGAGATCAGCCCTTGAGAAGCGCGAAACCCGGGCCCTGTCGTCCGGCAGGAATCCCGGGTTCACTTCCAGCACCACCGCAATGGGCTGGCTACACGGCCATCATGCCAGATCTGAGGGTCTCCGCCAAGGGAGGGTGACGAATCCATCCTCTGCTCACCCAGGTACCTGGGTCGCGGTGGCTGGCGGCTCCGCGCCAGTGCCACGCCAATGGGAACCACGGCCACAGTGTGGCAGGTACTGATCGAAAGGACCCCCATGCATCAGCGGCAACTCGGCACCTCCGGCCTCTACGTCTCTGACATCGGCCTGGGTTGCATGAGCCTCACCACCTCGGAGCAGGCGTCGGCGGTCATCGGCGCCGCCCTCGACGCCGGCGTGATCTTCTTCGACACCGCCGAGGTCTACGGCGCGCACGAGAACGAGCGCCTCGTCGGCCAGGTGCTGCGCCCCCTCCGCGAGCAGGTGAAGATCGCCACCAAGTTCGGCTTCAACGTCAACAACGGTCTCGAGGGCCTCAACTCCAGGCCTGACCACATCAGGGAGGTCGTCGACGGCTCCCTGCAGCGACTCGGCGTCGAGCGGATCGACCTGCTGTACCAGCACCGCCTCGACCCCGGCGTCCCCATCGAGGAGACCGCCGGCGCCGTCAAGGGGCTGATCGAGGCGGGTAAGGTGGCCCACTTCGGCCTGTGCGAGGTGGGCGTTGACATCATCCGTCGCGCGCATGCTGTGCAGCCGGTGACGGCGCTGCAGTCGGAGTATTCGCTGTGGTGGCGCGAGCCGGAGGCGGAGATCCTGCCCCTGTTGGAGGACTTGGGCATCGGGTTCGTGCCGTTCAGCCCGTTGGGAAAGGGCTTCTTGACGGGCACCATCCAGAGCGCCGACGACGTGGCGGGTAAGAACGCCGCCATCTTCCCGCGCTTCAACGACGACACCCTGGCCCGCCACCAGGGGCTTGTCGACGCCGTCGCCGCGGTGGCCAGCAGGCACCGCTGTACGCCTGGCCAGGTCGCGTTGGCGTGGATCATCGCGCGACTGCCGTACGCGTCGCCGATTCCGGGCACCAGCAAGGCCGAGCGAGCGACGGAGAACTCCCGCGCCGCGGACGTGCACCTCACGCAGGCCGACGTCGCGGAGCTGGATGAGATCTCGGCGAAGTTCCAGGTGGACCCCGTCAGGTACCCGGAGCACATGCAGCGGTGGGTCAACCGCTGAGGTTGGGGCTGGGCTGGTGCGGGCGGCGGCCCAGGTGGGCGCAGACCGCGCCGCCGACTCCGGCCGATGCGTCAAGCTCACGGCAGAGTCGGCGGAGGCGGTCAAGCGCCACGGACTCAGCGGGTCTGGCAGCCGCTTCCCGGCACCTAGTCACGCGGTGTTCGGTTTGCTAGCCTGAATGGGCGCAAAGCCGCGCTCCCGAGCCTCGTGAAGGGAGGAGAGAGATGTCACCCGTTGCCGTGCACGCCTTCTCAACCCCCCACACACTTGAGGCCCCCGCCGCCTGACATTCACCGCCGGGTGCCTCCTCCTCAGGAGAACACCCTTGCCCAACCTTCTGTCGTCGTTCAGCTGGAGCGACGCCCCCACCACCGCCTACCGCGACACCCTCGCCGACAACCAACGCTGGTCCACCTGGGACTCCATCGAGCGGCTCTGCCGCGGACCTGAGCCCTGGCCGGACTGGCTGGTGACCGCCGCGGCCGCCGTCGACACCGACCTCGGCCTCCTCAAGTCCGGCAAGGAGGCGGACGTCTCCCTGCTCGAACGCGCTGTGCCCGACGACCCGTCGCGCTCCGTCGTCCTGGCCGCCAAGCGCTACCGGTCCACCGACCGCCGGCTCTTCCACCGCGACACCGGCTACACGGAGGGCCGCCGCATCCGCAACAGCCGCGACACCCGCGCGGTGGCACGGAAGTCGTCCTACGGCCGCACCGTCGAGGCGGGCCTCTGGGCGCGCGCCGAATGGAACGCGCTCGTCGCCCTCCACACGGCCGGCGTCCCCGTGCCGTACCCCGTGCAGATCGACGGCACGGAGATCCTCATGGAGTTCATCTCCGACGGCGACGCCGCGGCCCCGCGCCTCCACCAGACCCGCCCGTCGACGGCGCAGCTCGAGCAGCTCTTCGAGCAGCTCCGGGAAGCGATGCAGACCATGGCCCGCCTCGGCCTGGTCCACGGCGACCTCAGCCCGTACAACACGCTGGTCTCCGGGATCGACGACGAGCCGTGCCTGGTGATCATCGACGTGCCGCAGCTGGTGGACCTAGCGTCCAACCCGTACGCCTTCGACTTCCTCCACCGCGACTGCACCAACATGGCCACCTGGTTCAGCCGCGCGGGGATGGAGGTCGACGGCGACGACCTCCTCGGGGAGGTGTTGGCGCACGCCTGGTGAGTGGCGGCGAACCGGTCGCTCTCATGGTTGGTCTACCCACCTCGAGAGCGACCGGTTCTGTCACACCTACTGCAACACCAATGTTGCAGTAGGTGTTACAGCTGACCCAGTGCCCAGGTGGCCCGTGGATCGCGCTTGGAGTTCCCGCGCCACGTGATGATGCCCTCCTGCTCCAGCGCGGCCAGCGCCCGGGTGGCTGTCATCCGGGTGACGCCGGCGAGGTCGGCCAGCTCGCCGGTGCCCATGGGGCGGTGGTGGAGCCGCAGCACGGTCAGGATCGCCTGAGCACTGGACGTGAGACGCGCGGTGACCTCCGCGGGGAGGGCGTCGACGGCGAGCAGGGTGAGCTTCACGGAGGAGGACATCCTCGAGGACGCCGTCGTGCATGCGGACCATGATGACGCCGCCGTCGGCGTTGGCCATGGCTACGAGCGGAACCGCCAGGTCGCGTGGCGAGACCCGGGCTGACTTGTGTTCGAATTCGAACCACTGGTCCTCTGGCACCCTGGCGAGGGCGCTCTCGAGCAGGTCCGGGTCTGGGCCAGCGCGGCGTCGATGACGGCTGATGAACAGGCTTACTGTAACAATGTGGCAGCACGATGCAGTGCTCGACGTCAGCACCGTGAGCGAGACGCAAGTCACCGCCCCCTGATGCAGAGGGCTTTCGAATATTGCGAATTAGACTAAGCTGGGGTCATGACCGAGTCAACGACGCGCGGCACGACCGTTCTGCCTCCACAAGACCTCGAGCCCATGCTGGACCTCTCGCGGTTTCTGGAAAGAGTCACCGAACCCGCAGCCCTTCTGGGCCCCGACGGCCAGACCGTCGCGCTGCCGCTCGAGGCCTATCGGGTCCTGGTTGACGTCGTACACGCCATGCGCGACGGCAAGGCGATCACCGTCGCCCCGATCGATCAACTCCTCACCACGCAGCAGGCGGCCGACTTCCTCGGCATCAGCCGTCCCACGCTGGTCAAGCTCCTGGAATCCGGCGAGATTCCGCACGAGTCACCGGGGGCAGGGAGGCACCGTCGAGTCCGGCTGCGAGACGTGCTTGATTATCAGGACCGCAAGCGGTCTAGACGCCGACTGGTCCTCGATGAGCTCACCCATGATGCCGTCGCAGCGGGCCTGTACGAGGCCGAGCAGGCTGATTACGCCGACGCATTGAGGCGGGCGCGCCAGGTGCGAGGCGAAGGCTGATCCCTGACGCGCGACGATCGCTCCCCGGGGGACTCGTCAGGCGAGGGCGCGCCTCACCGTCTCCTGGAGTTCCTTCCAGCTGACGATGAACTTCTCCACGCCCTCGTCCTCGAGGACTTGGAACGCGTCGTCGAGGTCGACCCCGGCGTCGGTGATCTCCTTCAGGACCGCGCGACCATTCTCTTCGGTGCCCTCCATGGGGCTGCCCACCTCGCCGTGGTCGGCGAACGCGTTGAGCGTCTTCTCGGGCATGGTGTTGACGATGTTGCTCGCCACCAGCTCGGAGACGTAGAGCGTGTCGGGGTAGGAGGGGTCCTTGGTGCCGGTCGACGCCCAGAGGGGGCGCTGCAGGTTGGCGCCCTTGGCCTTGAGCGCGGCGAAGCGCTCCGAGCCGAACACCTCGTCGAACGCGCCCAGCGCCACCTGCGCGTTGGCGATGGCGGCCTTGCCCTTGAGGTCCTCCCGGCCCAGCGCGGTCAGGCGGGCGTCGATCTCGACGTCGACCCGCGAGATGAAGAACGAGGCGACGGAGTGGATCGAGCTGAGGTCGCGGCCAGCGGCGTCGGCGGTCTCGAGCCCGGTCAGGTAGGCGTTCATGACCTCGCGGTACCGGTCCTCATTGAAGATGAGGGTGACGTTGACCGAGATGCCGCGCCCGATGACCTCCGCGATCGCCGGGATCCCGGCCTTGGTGGCGGGGATCTTCACCAGGAGGTTCTCCCGGCCCACGACGTCGTAGAGCTTCTGGGCCTCCGCGACGGTGGCGTCGGTGTCGTGGGCGAGCTCCGGCGACACCTCGATCGACACGCGGCCGTCGAAGCCGCCGGTGCGGTCGTAGATGGGCTTGAGGAGGTCCGCGGCGTCGCGGACGTCGGTGGTGGTGGCGAGCTGGATGGCCTCGTCGACGTCGGTGAGGCCCTGGAGCTGCCCGGCGTAGGAGTCGCCGTCGCTGAGGGCCGCGGCGAAGATCGTCGGGTTGGTGGTCACGCCCACCACGGACTTGGTCTCGATCAGTTCGGCGAGGTTGCCGGAGGTGAGGCGGTCGCGGGAGAGGTCGTCGAGCCAGATGGAGACGCCGGCGTCGCTGAGGGCCTTGAGTCGGTCGGTCATAGAGTCCTCCTGGGGAGTTGGGGTCTCTTCGAGCCTAGGCGCCCCCGCCTTCCGGGCGGTCG
Organism: Tessaracoccus sp. O5.2; assembly: GCF_964266725.1. NCBI lineage: Bacteria > Bacillati > Actinomycetota > Actinomycetes > Propionibacteriales > Propionibacteriaceae > Tessaracoccus > Tessaracoccus sp. O5.2. The sequence goes on from NZ_CAXWGV010000012.1 coordinate 28,119, forward strand.
GGTTGCCCGTTGTTGCCTGCTTGGGCGTTGCGCCCGGGCACCACAGCAACTTTCTCGCTGTAGGGCTTCTCCTGTGCATATGCACGAAGAAAGTCCCACAGCGAGAAGTCTCCGGTCACCTCTGGGGAGTTCTTACTCGCGCAGGTGGTTTTCTCACAGCTCGCGCGTCCAATGCGCGTCCATCACGACGTAGGGCCCCGGGTCGGCGCCCTCGACACCGTCGGGGATCACGTTGTTCATCACCATGCGGAGCTCATCCCCGTCTTCCGACAGGCTGATGGTCCACCCCCAGCCGCTGTTTACTCCATCTCGAGGTGGACCACGCCGTCGACGATCGACCCCGTCAGGATGCCGAGGTGAGGCTTCTGATGCCACGCGTCGATCCAGGCCGCGTTGACGGCGCCGTCGTCGTCGGGGGAGCCGACGAGGAGTGTGCCTGCCTGGACACCGTCGGTGGGGTGGGTCCACTGGTAGCGCAGCGACCAGCCGAAGGCGTCAGCCTCGGCCGAGGACGTGGCGGCAGAGGGGGCGGTGGCGAACTCGTCGGTGGGCATCATGCGGAAGGCGCAGACGCCCTTCCACTGGCCGACGTGGTTGGCGAGGGGGTGCATGACCCCGAGTCTGGCACGTCGACCGGGTGCGCCACCGTCAGGAGGCCGAGCCGACCCTGGGAACCGGTCGCTCTGATGGTGGGTAGACCAACCTTCAGAGCGACCGGTTCCGCGGGTGCCGGAGCCCAGCGTCGTCAACGGCTCAGTTCCAGGGTTCACGCAGCAGATTGAGCGCCGGAACGAGCACCGCGCGCGCCGCCTGGGTCAGGGAGACGCGGTCGTAGAGGCGCAGGGTCTCGCGGAGCAGCTGCTCGTCGTCGGCCGCGGGATTGGCCTCGCGGATCCGGCGCATGATCTCCACCAGCTCGCGGGGCGGAACCTCGTCGAGCGTCCGCGGCCCCAGGTCGCGCACCCGGAACTCGGGCTGCTCCGGCAGGCGGTAGGTACGGCTCTGCACCCCGGTGGTGTGCCGAGCGGGCTATCGGCTACCAGATCGCCCCCCCCTCACGGCGCGGGTGATCGCGGTGTCGAGCACCTGCGCGATGGCCTTCCCCACGCGCGACCCGCCGGACGCCCGCACGTACGCGGTGCGGAGCCGGTTGCCCCGCACCGGACCCTCCACGGCGACGATCCGAACCAGTCCCTCCAGGATGTCCGCGGACGTGCCCTCTCCGACCGGCACTGTTGAACCGTCGAGCTCCCGATACCGGGCCAAGCCGGCCGGTGGGCGGAAGATCGCGTCCACGGACCCGCCCAGCTGCGCCAGCGGATCCCACGTCACGCCCAACGCCGAACGTCTCGCCTGCGCGGGTGCGGGCGAGGGGAAGTGGACACCGCGCCGCGCACGATCGAGGGCCAGGTGCAGGTTGACTCCCGACGATTAGGCGCCACAATTGTGACCATGACAGCCGAGTCCTTGCGTGAGGTTCGCGACCACTTCAGCGAGGTCGTGGACCGCGTCGAGCTCCACCATGAACGGGTCACGGTCACTCGCAATGGCCGTCCTGTCGCGGTGCTGATCAGCCCCGCCGACCTGGCCGAACTGGAGGAGACCCTCGACGTTCTGTCGGATCCCGACGCGCTGGCCGACATCCGGGAGGCGGACGCCGCCTATGCCAGAGGCGACGTCGCGCGAGGGGATGACGCAATCCGGAGCCTTCGCCGGTGAGCCGTGAGGCGAACTACGAACTGGTCCTGACTCCGCCCGCCGTCCGTGCGATCCAGTCAGAACTGCCAGAGGCGGTTGCTGCCGCGGTGATCGAGTTCATGACCGGACCGCTGGTCGAGAACCCGCGGCTGGTGGGCAAGATGCTTCGGCGCGAGTTGGAGGGCATCTGGTCCGCTCGACGAGGCACCTATCGGGTGCTCTACCGCATCAATGATCATGTCGACGAAGTGGTGGTGCTGCGCATCGACCATCGTCGAGACGTCTATCGCTGAGTCCGGCACTGTCGACGGCTGGCCGTGCAGTGCGCACCGGTACCCCCCGGGGGATCGCTTCATGGGTGCCCGAGCAGCGCGGTGCCGTAGATTCTGGGGCATGAAGCCCGCCGTCGAGATGGGTATCTGCCTGGAGCCCGCCCGATTCGTCACCGGCCTTGCCCGTGTGCCGACCGGCATCGACGGCCGAGGCGAGGTGGACTTCGAGCACTACCAGCGGCACACCGTGTGGGACCAACCCGGCGGGTTGGCCAACCGCTCCGGCGCCGGCGACCTGGACGTGGTGATCTACTCGGCGCGAAAGTGGTGCCGGCTCGCGCTGGCCGGCAATCCCACCGTGCTGCTCGCGCTGTTCGTTCCGGACGAGGAGGTGGTCTACCGCAACCGCGTCGGCGCGGAGCTGGTCGACAACGCCCACCGCTTCGTCTCGAAGCTGGCCGCTGCGCGATTCCTCGGATACCTGCAGTCGCAGCGCGCCGCAATGACCGGCGAGGTTGGGGCGCACACCAACCGGCCCGAGCTGGTCGCGGTGCATGGTTACGACACGAAGTACGCCATGCATGCCCTGCGCCTGGGGATCCAGGGCGTGGAACTGCTGACCACCGGCCGGATCACGCTCCCGGTGCCCGCGGCCGACGGAGACTACCTGCGGCGGGTCCGGCGGGGTGAGGTCGGGCTGGAGGAGGTCGTCGAACGCATCGATGCGGCTGCCACCCGACTGGCCACCCTCCGAGATTCGACGGCACTGCCGGCTGAGCCGGACCGACGGTGGGTCGATGACTGGCTGCACCGTTCCTACGCGTGGTACTGGGCCGGGTGACGGCGGCCGACACCGACTAGGGCTCGTCGATCCGGCCTGTAGCTCGCCTATATCGAAGTCAGATAGAGGGGGACAAAGCGGACAGCGTGGCTCTGCATGATCTCGAAGTGGGCAAGAGACTCGCCCAGGGTCTCAGAAGTGTCTCTGCTCACAGCGCTACCGCCTCGGCGAGGATCCGATCCCGAAGATCGGGCCGTAACACCGTGTCGGGCACCAGATCCACCGGGCACCCCACCACCTGGCTCACGTCGCGCTCAAGCGCACCGAGCTGCATCAGACTGAGGGGGCGGGCCATCGTGAACAGCAGATCGACGTCAGAGCCCTCATGGTCCTGCCCCGTAGCCACAGATCCGAAGACGCGGACATCGCGGCCACCGGCAGCTCCCACGAGCCCCTTGACTTCACCTGCGTGCTGGCGCAACCTCCGACCCAACGGAGACGTGCCGTGGAAGCGGAGCAGGCGGGACACCTCGGGCTGGCTTCGACCGATCTCGGCCGCGATCTGCGTCTGCGTCATTCCGGCCGCCGAAGCCTGCCGCACGGCCCGGACCAACTCGCCACGGCCCTGTGCGATCAGTTGGTCCGCGCGGCGCGCTGCCTCTGCCAGAGTGCTGGACATGTGCCAATTATAACAATTGCTATGGCGCCTGCGGCAGCCGGACGACTCGCTCAACTTCATCGTGCTCTGGTTGCGGTGGATGAGTGACGGAGGCGCCAGCAGTGGGCATGGTCCGTGCATGAATGCCCGGCCGCGACGGCGGTCGAAGTCGCCACGGTGCACGGCCGGGCAGTCCGACGGCGTGTCGTGCCAGATCTGAGGCGGAGTCCCCCGGGGACAGCTCCATGCCCGCAGCTGTGACGCCTACTGCAACACCGATGTTGCAGTAGGTGTTACAGCTGTGCCCGGCCCTCCGCTGGCTACCGTTCGGATGGGAGTGGGAGTGAGGTCAGGCGATGCGCGCCCAGGACCGGATCGCGTCGGCGATCGGCGTGGTGGGCCTGCCGATGAGGCGCGACAGGTCGCCGCTGGTGACCAGGAGGGTGTCGTCGGCGGTGTTGCTGTCCAGGGTGGTGATGAACCCGATGGTGGCGTCGTCGAGTCCGGCCTCACGCAACACGCTGACGTGCTCGTCGGTGGAGACCTCGTGGAGGGAGACGGGCCGGCCGAGGACATCGGCGAAGGTTTCGGCGAGGTCCCTCATGGTCCAGGCCGTGTCGCCGCCGAGTTCGTAGGTCGCGTTGTCGTGCCCGTCGCTGGTGAGCACGACGGCGGCCGCCTCCGCGAAGTCGGCGCGGGCGGCGCTGGACACACGGCCGTCTCTCGCGCTGGAGACGACGACGCCGGTCTGTCGGGCCTGCTCGAAGGCGGGCTGGTAGTTGTCGTGGTACCAGCCGTTGCGCAGGAAGGTGTAGGTGAGGCCGCTGTCCCTGATGGCATCCTCGGTGGCCGCGTGCTCGGGGGCGACGAGCAGGGAGGTGGCGTCTGCGCCGACCACGCTCGTGTAGACGATCCGGGCGGCCCCCCCAGCCTTGGCCGCCGCCACGACGTTGCCGTGCTGGGCGATCCGCTGGCCCACGTCGGTGCCGGAGATCAGCAGCACCGTGTCGCCCTCGCTGATGACGTCGTCGGCGGGGTTGTTGTAGTCGAGGACAGCGGTGCGCACGCCCTGGGCGCGGAGCGCCTCGAGCCGGTCCAGTGAGCGCCCGGTGGCGACGATGTCGTCGGCCTTGACCCCGCGCTTGAGCAGGTTCTGGACAACCAGGGTGCCGAGCTGGCCGGTGGCGGCGGTGATGACGAATGACATGGGGCTCCTCAGGACTCACGCGGATGACGTCTCCAGGATAACCGATCCTTGAAACTTCAAGTTCAATCCGCGCTGGGCTGAATCGAAGGTCCGACGGCGCAGTCGCCGCCCAACCCGCCTCGTCGCGGTGGCTGAACTCCAGCTGATCATGCGAGCGTGGAGGGTCGGCTGCGTCCATGCCTCCCGCGCCCGGTTCGGGGACTGGCCAGGAGCGCGACAGCGTAACGTGCGAGGCATGGAGATCTGGACCATCGGACACTGGACCTGTCCCGTGCCGGAGTTCCTCCAGCCCTTGGAGGAACACGGGATCGGGCTCCTGGTCGACGTGCGCGCCCACCCCGGTTCCCGCCGGAATCCGCAGTTCGGCAGCGACGCGATGGCCCAGTGGCTGCCGGAGGCCGGCATCGGTTACCTCCACCTCGCCGAGCTGGGCGGGCGTCGTCGCAAGCAGGGGGTGGACCCGGCGGTCAACGCGGGATGGAAGAACGCGAGCTTCAGGAACTACGCGGACTACACGCTCACGGAGGGGTACGAGGAGGGGATCGCCCGATTGACGGCGCTGGCCCGGGACAGCCGGACTGTGCTGATATGCGGGGAGCCGATGCCGTGGAGGTGCCACCGGCTGCTGATCTCGAACACCTTGACAGCCAGGGGCTGTACCGTGTGGCACCTGATGGGCGAGGCGGCCCCGCGCCGGCACCAGCTCGGCCAGTGGGGCGCCGTGCCGGTGGTCGACGAGTCGCCTCGGGTCTCCTACCCCGACGACCGGCACGGCTTTGCCTGACGGCGGAACGCGCCTGCCTTATCGCGGCTCGCCTGCGCTCCAGGACAGGTGCCGCGCAGAAAGGCTGGCGAGGTCGCAGGCGTGGGGACGCAACGCAGGCGTCGGGACGCAACGCAGGCGTGGGGACGCAACGCAGGCGTCAGGGGGGACGCGCCTGCCTTATCGCGGCTCGCCTGCGCTCCAGGACAGGTGTCGCGCAGTCAGGCTGGCGAGGTCGCAGGCGTGGGGACGTAAGGCAGGCGTCGGGACGTAGCGCAGGCATCGGGACGCAACGCAGGGGACGCAACGCAGGCGTCGGGACGCAGCGCAGGCGGCGCGCTCGTGAGCGGGAGCAACCCGACACCGCGCGGGATCAGGCGGGGGCCGACGACGCCCTCACCACCAGGTGCGGCGCGTGCGTCTCGCGCACCACCTCCCCGCCCTGCAGGATCTCAAGCGCCCGTCGGCCCATATCGAGCCTCGGCTGGGCGATCGAACTCAGCTGGGGTCTGACGAGGCGCGCGAGGTCCGTGTCGTCGTAGCCCACCACGGCCAGCTCCGTCGGCACCGAGACCCCCGCGTCGTGGGCCGCCGCCAACACCTGTACGGCTCCGCGGTCGTTCGACGCGAACACCGCGTCCAGCCCCCGCAGAGTCTCGGCGTCCAGCCCCTCCGGTGAGAGCACCGTCGCCGGCAGGCCCCGCTCGGCAACGACGCGCAGGTAGGCGTCGCGTCGCGCCACCGCCGACGGCGACCCCGACATCTGCAGGAACCCCACCCGCGAGCGTCCACCGTCGGCGAGGTGCGTGACGGCGAGTCGGCCGCCGAGCTCGTCGTCGTTGCTGATCCCGCTCACGGCCTCCGGCAGGGCGGCAGGGCGGCCGACGACCACCACCGGCATCACCCGAGCCGCCTCGGCCAGCGCGCCGGGCGGGGTGTGTGCGGAGACGATCACCACTCCGTCGACCCCCAGCTGCACGAGCCGTCCCAGCTGCGCCGCCATCCGCTCCGAGTCCCCGCGACCGTGGCTGATCACCACGCCCATCCCCTGCTCGGCGGCCGCGTCCTCGACGCCGATCACCACGTCGGTGTGGTAGGCGTTGCCGAGGTCGGCCAGGAGCACGCCGACGAGGTTGGTGCTGCCCTGCACCAGGGACCGGGCCCAGAGGTTGGACCGGTAGCCCAGCTCGTCGGCCACCCGGAGGATCCGCTCGCGGGTGGCCGGGCCCACCCCCGGGTCGTTTCGGAGGGCGACAGAGACCAGGGACTTCGACACCCCGGCCGCGCGGGCCACGTCGACGATGGTGATGCGGGTCTTCATCCCCCTTGCCTACCACGTTTCTGGATCGCTCCAGCACTGTTCATCATGACGTCACCGTCTCGTCACCCTGCCGCTCTAAGGTCGAACCGGAACGTTCCAGAAGTGAGGTGCCATGGGTCTGAACCGCCGTCCCGACGGGCTGCTGCTCGATTTCGGAGGGGTCATCGTCGAGACCCGCAAGCGCCCGACGGGCCCGCGGGAGGTGGCCGTCCACCTTCACAGGATGCTGGCCCGCGGAGGGCACGAGCTGGACCCGGCCGTCCTTGAGCGCACCTTCCTCGCCGGCCAGCAGGCCCTCAAGCACTGGAAGCACGCGTCCTCCCGGCGTCCCGCCCCGCAGGGAGATGTCGCACCGCGAGGTGGTGGGGGAGTTCCTCCTGGCAGACCTCCCCGACGGCGCCCGCGAGCTGGTGATCGCGGAGGCCTCCGAGCTGCTCGCGATGGTGTCGGTCACTATGTCGGACCACATCGTACGGCCCGGCATCCCTGAGCTGCTCGCCCACTGCCGCGCTGAGGGCATCGGGGTGGGGGTGGTCTCCAACGCTCACGCCGGCCTCAGCCATCGCCGGATACTGGCGGAGCGCGGCCTCGACGCCCTCGTCGACGTGCAGGTCTACTCCGACGAGGTGGGCGTCCGCAAGCCCACCCCGCGGATGATCGAGATCGCCGCCGACGCGCTCGGTCTGGAACCGCGCCGCACCTGGTACGTGGGCGACACCATGGACCGCGACGTCGCGGCCGGACGCCGCGCCGGGGTGGGCGCCGTGCTGCTCACCCGGTCCAAGCACACCGACCATCCCCCGTTCGACATCGCGGAGCGCCCGGACGTCATCCTCGACGACCCCCGCGGCCTCCTCGACGCGCTGCGCGCCGCCTCCCGCGGGCCCGCTCTTGCCTCCGTTGCCCCCCGCGCGGAGGGCCGGCCGGCGCTCCTCATCGACCACGGTCTTCGCCTTCCTCGAGTCCTGGGACATCGAGGTGGGCGTCTTCGAGGCCGAGTTCCTGGACCTGTACGGCACCAGCTTCCTGTGGGTGGGTGTGGGGGCGATCGTGCTCACCACCGTCGTCGCGGTCCTGGCCTACCGGTTCGGTACCCGCGGCGTCACCCGCCCCGAGGTGGACGCCGAGGAGGCGGTCCGGCTGGCCGAGGCCGATCTGCGCAAGGAGAAGGTCGACGCGTGAGCGACCCGATCATCAGAGTGTCGGACCTCAGCTTCCGCTACCCGGGAGCTGAGGCCGACACCCTGCGCAATGTCAACCTCACGATCGACCGCGGCGACTTCGTGGCGATCGTGGGCGGCAACGGTTCGGGCAAGACCACCCTGTGCAAGAGCTTCAACGGGCTCGTCCCGCACTACTGGTCCGGTGACTTCGCTGGGGAGGTCGTCGTCGACGGCGTCGACACGTTCACCTCGTCGGTCGCCGAGCTGTCGTCCAAGGTGGGCTACGTCTACCAGGACTTCCTCAACCAGCTGGTGCGCCCCACGGTCCGCGACGAGATCTCGTTCGGGCCGATCAACTTCGGCCACGACGACCACGCCGTGCGCACCGCCGAGGTGATGGACCAGCTGGACCTCGGCCCCCTCTCCGCACGCTTCACGTGGGCGCTCAGCGGCGGGCAGGCGCACGCCACCGCCCTCGCCGCGGTGCTCGCGCTCCGCCCGCAGGTGGTGGTGGTCGACGAGCCGGTGGCCGAGCTCGACCCCGCCCGCGCCCACGAGATCTACCGGCAGCTGAAGCGCCTCAACGAGGAGCTCGGGCTGACCGTCATCACCATCGAGCACCACGCTGAGTTCGTCGCGCAGTACGCGAAGTCCGTGTTACTCATGGCCGACGGCGCCCCCGTCTGGCACCTGGGCATCGACGAGGCGGTCAACCGCATCGGCGAGCTGCAGCGCCACGGCATCCCGGCGCCGCAGGTGGTGCAGGTGTGCTCCGCCGTCGGCGCCGACCGCGCCCCGCGCGACGTGGCGGGGGCGGCCAACCTGCTGCGCGAGCGTGGCCTGGTGCCCGGTCCTGTCGTGGCCGAGCCGCCCCATCGGCCGCAGGAGCGCGTCGTGGCCCGCACCGTCGACCTCCATCACGGCTACCGCACGGTTGCCGGAGACATCCAGCCGGTCCTCACCGGGCTCGATCTGGAGCTGTTCGCCGGCGACCGCGTGGCGCTCGTCGGCGGCAACGGGTCCGGCAAGACCACCCTGCTCAAGCACCTCGCCGGCCTGTCGGTCCCCCGCTCGGGCGAGGTGGAGATCGACGGCGTCAACACCCGCACCCGGACCCCCGGCAGGCTGGCGGAGATCGCCGCCTACCTCTATCAGCACCCGCAGCAGATGTTCCTCAAGGACTCGATCCGCGCCGACGTCGCGCTGTTTCCGTCGGGTCGCGCCGTCGCGGGGTGGGAGGGCCTCGTCGACGACGTGCTCAGGCGGGTGCGGCTGGACGGCTTCGCGGACCGGGACGGTCGCGGGCTCTCCGGCGGGCAGCAGCGCCGGGCCACGCTCGCCATCGGGCTCGCAATGCGCCCAAAGCTGCTCCTGCTCGACGAACCCACCTCGTCGCTGGACGTGTCGAGCCGGGAGGACGTCACGGGCATGTTGGCCGACCTGGGCCAGGTGATCGAGTGCACCGTCGTGGCCACCCACGACATGCATCTCGTGGCCGAGTGGGCCAACCGGGTGATCGTCCTGGAGGCCGGGAGGGTGGCAGCCGACGTCGACCCCCGCGCCCTGTTCACCCACCCCGAGCTGATGCGGCGCGCCAGGTTGGTGCCCCCGCAGGTCGTCGCGCTGGGCGCCGAGCTGGGCATGGACCCGCTGCCGCTCAGCGTGGACGAGCTCGTCGCCGCCCTTCGCGTCCCCGAACTCGTCTAGGAGCAGCACCCCATGGCCCGCAAGCAGCGCGACGTCCTGTCCGTCGAGTGGATCAAGCTGGAGCTGATCCGCACCGCGTACGCCACCCGCGGCGGCCTGTTCACGCGGATGGATCCGCGGGTGGTGATCGTCTGGTACCTCGTCCTGGCGTTCGTCCCCTGGTTCACGCACAACGTGACGGTGCTGGCCGGGTTGTTCCTGCTCGGCGTGGTGAGCGTGATCCTCGCCCGGGTGGGGCCGCTGGTGCTGGGGCTGTTCGTCATCGGGCTGGGCTTCGAGATCATCTACCTGGTGGTGGCGTCGCTGCTGTTCGGCGGCGACGTCGAGACGCTCATCGCGCTGGCGGTGCTCAACCTCAAGCTCGGCGCGGTGTCGATGGCCTCCATGGCGGCGTTCGTGTCGCTGGATCCGGAGAGGCTCTCCGACGCGCTGCTCGCCTTCCGTGCCCCGCACCTGGTCACGTTCGGGGTCAGCTACGGCTACCGGATGCTGCCGATCATGGTGGAGGAGTTAACCACGGTCTTCGACGGCTACCGGCTGCGGATGGCCGCGCCGGCGCGGGCTGGGCTGCTGGGGTGGCGCAACGTGTACCACTGGGGCCGGATGGCGATCCTCAGCTTCTACCCGATCTTCCTCAACACGGCGCAGAACGTGCGCACCACCGTCGAGGCGCTGGAGACGCGGGGGTTCACCTACGCGCAGGCCGACCCCCGTGGCCGGCGCCTGCGGTTGGCGTACCTGCGGGTGACGGCGTTGGATGTCGCGGTATTGGGGGCGACGGCGATGGCGGTGATCGCGTGCTTCTGGGCGGGCGTGGTGTGGCCTGTCTACCGCGGCTGAGCGCCGTCGGGCGGCACGAATGGCGGGGTCAACCGTGTCTCGATGCCCGTGAGGGGGTCGAGCGGGCAGTTCGACGGCGTGTCGTGCCGGGTGGGGGCGCCTGGGGCGGGCGTAGCCTGCGGGCATAGCAGGTGGACGGGCGTGATGGGCGGACGGCCGTGATGGGCGCGGGCGTTGCGGACGGACGGGCATGGCGGGGGGACGGGCATGGCGGGGCGGACGACGATGCGGGTGCGCGCCGCGCGACGACGCAAGCGACGGCTGGGCGCCAAGGTGCAGGACCTCACCGTCGAACAGTGGTCCGCCCTGTGTGACCGATGGGGCGGGTGCGCGTACTGCGGCGCCGTCGGCGTGGCCCTGCAGAAGGACTGCGTGCTCCCGATCTCCCGCGGCGGCCGCTACACCGTCGACAACGTGGTCCCAGCCTGTCGCGCGTGCAACACCAGCAAGTGCAACAGCGAGGTGACCGGCTGGATGCGGCGGAAGAAGCTCGACGAGGAGTCGTTCCTGATCCGCCAGTGGGAGATCTCGGCGGTCCTCAGCGAGCGCTAGCTGTCGCGGTCCGGGCGTGGGTCAGCGGACGACGGCGGCGCCCAGGGTCTCGCCCCACCGTCGGGCGCGGTCCAGCTCACCGTCGCGTAGCGGGCCGTACTTGCCCGTCACGAAGAAACCCTCCGGCTTCACGACCGGCCGGTACCCCTTCGCCTCGAGCTCCTTCGCGATCGTCGGCGCCCCCTTGCCGAAGGGGCCGCGGACTTCGGTGTCGAAGGCAGCGAACGGTGTCGTGGCGGGCGGGAGCGAGTCCATCCACTCCCGGATCGACGGGTTGCTGAGGTCCGGCGGCGGCGACCCCGGCTCCGGGTGCTCACGGATCTCGGTGCGAGTGCGCTCCGACGACAGGTGGAACGCGAACACCGGCCCGCCCGCGACGATCAGGTCCGCGTCGGCCACCACGTCCGGCGTGGCGTCCTTCGTCGACATCGCGACGGCGCCCTCGCCCAGCCCGTCGGCCACCGCGCGCGCAATCTGAGCGGTGTTTCCCCACAGCGATTCGTACACGACAACGGCCTTCATCGCCCGTCCTTTCGGTCGTTCCCAGCGTACGCCGCGGCGGGTAGACGGGTGCGGGAATGTGGCCGCGGGCTGCCGAACGTGAAGGGAGGGTTCAGGGCGCCTCGGCCGGCATGCCGACGACGTACGCGGCCTGGGCGATGTGCTGCGCGGCGTCGTCGATGACGCTGACCAGCCGCACGCCGCGCGTGACGGGCGGATTCCAGTGGCGGTCGACGACGTCGTCGAGGTCGGCCTCGCTGAGGGTGTCGAGGTAGGCGAGCAGGGCGTCGGTGCAGGCGGCGACGTAGTCGATGAGGACGGCGGCGTCGTCGACAGCGATCGCGCGCGCCTCCTCGGGCGAGTGGCCGTAGCCGACCGGGTCGCCGGAGGCGCCGAGTCCGCTGCGGTCGCGGAACCCCTGCGCGCGCCAGACCTCGTCGTCGCCGGTCAGGTGGGCGAGCTGCACGTCGAGCTCCCGGCCGGTGTGCCAGAGGAGCCACGCGATGGAGTTGTCGTGGCCGGCGGGGTGGCGGTTGAGGTTCGCCGGGGTGATGCGGTCGGCGATGGACCGCAGGGAGTCGATCGGGCGGGTGGCGGCGTCGCGGAGGATGTCGAGTGCGTCCATGGCACCAGTCTGGACCCCTGGTGCGAATCGAAACGCTTCGTTTATGATGTGATTCCACACAGCGGTGATCCTGCCCGGCGACCGACGCCGCCACGCCGCTGACCGAGACCCTCCGAGGACACCGCATGCCACAGGAACTCTGGCGCCTCTACCGCCGCGCGATGCACCGCGTCGTCAACGGCCTGGCACAGCAGTCCGTCGACATCGTCGACCCCGACCGCACCGTCGCCCCCCGCCTCGTCGAGCTCTGCCGGCTCGCGGCGGGCGAGGGCGTGGTGCTGCTGCGCAACGTCGACGGCGTGCTCCCGCTCCCCGCGCACGCGCCGGTCGCGGTGTTCGGGCGCGTGCAGTGCGACTGGTTCGCCGTCGGCTACGGCTCCGGCGGGGACGTCAAGGCGCCCTACGAGGTGTCGCTGCTGGAGGCATTGCGCGAGGCCGGTGTCGCGGTGGTGGGCGAACTGGCCGCCGCCTACGAGACGTGGTCCGCGGCGAACCCGCCGGACGAGGGCTACTGGGGCAACTGGCCGCGACACTTCGACGAGATGCCCCTCGACGCCGGGCTGGTGTCGCGGGCGGCGCGCGAGGCCGGTGTCGCGGTGGTGGTCATCGGCCGGGCCGCCGGCGAGGACCGCGAAAGCGTGCTCGAACCCGGCTCCTACTATCTGACGGACGCGGAGCGGGCGATGCTCGACGCGGTGGTCGCGCGGTTCGAGCGCGTCGTCGTGGTGGTCAACACGGGCAACGTCATGGACCTGTCGTGGGCCGACGACTACGGCGACCGCTTGGCTGGCCTCATCCTCGCCTGGCAGGGCGGCATGGAGGGCAGCCGGGGGCTGGTGGACGTGTTGACCGGGGCGGTGTCGCCGTCGGTCGGCTCACCGACACCATCGCGCGCCGCTACGAGGACTACCCGTCGGCGCCGAACTTCGGCCACCGCCACTTCAACAACTACGCCGAAGACGTCTTCGTCGGCTACAGGTACTTCGAGACCTTCGCGCCCGAGGCGGTGCAGTTCCCGTTCGGGTTCGGCCTCGGATATGCGTCGTTCGAGCTGGGAGCGGCGGAGTTCTCGGGTGGGGGTGACGGCGACGTCGCGGTCTCCGTCGAGGTCCGCAACGTCGGCGAGCGGGCGGGCCGCGAGGTCGTCCAGCTGTATGTGGCCGCGCCGGACGGCGCCCTGGGCAAGCCGTCGCGCGCGCTCGTCGGCTATGCGAAGACGGCTGAGCTGGCGCCCGGGGAGTCTGAGCGGGTGTCGCTGACCGTGCCGCGGGCGGCGCTGGCGAGCTACGACGACGGCGGCGCCACCGGCCACCGCTCCGCCTGGGTGCTCGAGCCGGGGGCCTACACCTTCTATATGGGCGCGGACGTGCGGACCGCTGAACGGGTGGGCGCGGTCGAGGTGCCGGAGCTGGTCGTCGTCGAGCAGCTGGCCGAGGCGTGCGCCGTCGACCCCGAGGCGCCGTTCCGGCGCATGACGGTGCGGCGAGACGGCGCTGCGGCCCGAGTCGGGTGGGAGGACGTGCCCACCCGGACCGTCGACCTGCGGCGCCGGATCCTCGACGCCCTGCCCACCGAGATCCCGGTGACGGGGTACCGCGGGGTCCAGTTCGACGACGTCGCGGCGGGGCGGCGCTCCATGGACGAGTTCGTCGCGCAGCTGAGCGACGAGGAGCTCGAGGCCCTCACCCGCGGGCACGGCCGGATGAACAGCCCGCTCGGCGCCGTCGGCAACGCGGGCGTGTTCGGCGGGATCCTGGAGTCGCTGCGGGCGAAGGGCGTGCCCCCGGTGACGTGTACGGACGGGCCGTCCGGCATCCGGCTGAGCGCGTACGCGTCGCTGCTGCCGTGCGGCACGGCGCTGGCGTCGACGTGGGACCCGGGGCTGGTCCGCGAGCTGGCCGCCGAGCACGCGCTTGAGATGGTCCGCAAGGGGTCCGACGTCCTGCTCTCGCCCGGCATGAACATCCACCGCGACCCGCTGTGCGGGCGCAACTTCGAGTACTTCTCGGAGGACCCGCTGGTGACCGGGCGGATGGGCGCCGCCGTCGTGGCGGGGGTGCAGTCGCGGGGTGTCGCGGCGTGCCCGAAGCACTTCGCCGCCAACAACCAGGAGACCAACCGGAGCAAGAACGACTCGCGGGTCTCCGAGCGGGCGCTGCGCGAGATCTATCTCAAGGGGTTCGAGATCGTCGTCAAGGAGGCGCGGCCCCAGACGATCATGACGTCGTACAACAAGATCAACGGGGTCTGGGCGCACTACAACTACGAGCTCGTCACGACCATCCTGCGCGACCAGTGGGGCTACGACGGCATGGTGATGACCGACTGGTGGATGCAGCACTCCCGCGACCCGCACTTCCCGGACGTCTGGGACTCGGCGTACCGGGTGCGCGCGGGCGTGGACGTGCTGATGCCCGGCTCCACCGTCGACGGGCTGCGGCGCGGGGTGGACCGCTCGCTGCTGCGGTCGCTGGCGAAGGGCGACGGGGTGCGTCGTGGGGAGCTGCAGGCGGTCGCGGGGCGGGTGCTGCGCTTCGTGGCGGTGTCGCGGCCGGCGCGCTCCGGGCGCGGGGAGGGCGTTGAGCCTGACACGCGGTCTGCGGGGATTGGTTGAGCCTGACTCGCGGCCTGTGGGGATCGGTTGAGCCTGCGACTGGTGTCGTCGCGGTGAAGGCGGTTCTTGAGGCTCGTTGAGGGGGTTGAGCCTGCGCCGATTCTCGACGCGGGGAAGGCGGTGTGCGGTGACTTGAGCCTGCGTCCAGTCTCGACGGCCAATTCGGGCCGACTCCGCCGATCTTCGTGGTTAACCCTGGCCGCAGGCTCGTCCATCCCCGACGAGCCGCGTGTCAGGCTCAACCACGGTCCGCAAGCCGCGAGTCAGGCTCAACCCGTAGTTCGGCAGGCGCAGCTACTCGCCAGCCGACGCTGGAGGGTCGCCCGCGACGGGGCGGGGCAGGGGATCGACGGCGGGGCCACTCGCAGCGGTCGCGGGGCTACCTCCAGCTGACGCGACGCCGCGGGGGAGCGGATCCACCGCCTCGACGGCGTCCGCGACCCGCAGATCACGGTCGCGACCCCGTTCGCGGAGCCCGGCCACCACCCCGGCGCGGTCGGCGTCCGTCCGGTTCCGCGACAGCTTGAACCGCCCCACCACCTCGGTGATCTCGAGCTCCACCCCGACGATGCCCTGGAGCATCGCCGCCATGAAGTCCGTCGGCGCCTCGGCGCCCGACCACGGTCCGCGCTCCGCGTCCGCGGCGCCGGGGGTGTCGGCCAGGCGTGCCGCGTCGACCGACCGCGCCTGAGCCATCACCTCGCCACGCAGGCGCCGGGTGTCGCGATGCACGGTCAGCCAGCCGGCGATCTGGACCTGCTCGTAGTCCCACGTGCCGACGGCGCGGCCCTCGGCACGCCCCCTCGCCGCGCCACCGTGCTCGGCAGGCTGGATGCTCGGGTACCAGCGCGGGCTCACGTAGGTGTGCGAACCCTGGATGAGCACGCGGCACGGCACGCGCTCGTCGTCGGCCAGGTCGAACTGCGGGTTGTGGGCTGAGGCGTGTGCGATGAGCCGTTCGCCCTCCCACACCGTGGGCAGTAGCGTCGCCGACGGCGCCCCGTCGCCCCCCGTGATCCACAGTGCGGCGCCCACCTCGGCGAGGAGCGCGCGACAGCGTTCGACGTCGTCCACGCGCTGGCTGGCTGGGACGTACACGGTGCTGGCTGGGATGTCGCGCTCCATGGTCGGCCATCGTAACCGGGCTGCACTCCCCGCCACCGCGGCCCCACCCGAACGCTCAGGCCAGCGGCCAGACGATCAGCGTCCGCCACGTCGTCGGGTCGGGCTCGGCCGCGGGATCGCTCACATACTGCTCCCACATGCCCTCGGCCAGGGTCAGCCCCTCGAGCTTGACCCACGTCATCAGCTCGCCGTAGGTGCGCTCCAGGTCGTCGTACGGACCCACGTGAGTGCCGACGACCGCCTCCCCGCCCGGAAGCTCGAACGGCTGCACGTCACCGGCCTCGACCGCTGCCGACACCGGGAATCCGATCGATACGTCGACCGTCTCTCCCGGCATCGAGTGGTAGTAGCCGAACGGCGGCCCCGTGACGGTGGCGCCCTGCTCGGCGACGGCCCGCATCACCTCAGTGAAGCCCGTGTCGAACGCGGTTGTGAGCTCGCCCATCGGCACGGTCCGGCGGACCGCCGCCGCCTGCTGCGCATCGAGGGTACTCAAGCGGAACTCGGTCATCGCTCCTCCTCGACCCCGTCCGGGGCCCTTGAGTGCCAGTATGCGCCTGGTCGAGGTCAGCGCAGGGCGGTGAGCTCCGCGTCGAGTGCGGCCAGCGCCTCGTCCGACATCGCGCCCGGCTGGTAGCTGACGGCCTGGCGGATCGACACGACGCCGGCGAACGCGTCGGCTCCGACGGCGGCGGCCAGCTCCGGGGCGTGCCGGCGCACGACGTTGGCCGCGCGCTCGTCGGCCATCAACCGGCCGAGCGGCATGTCGACGCCCAAGCGGCGACGGTTCACCAGCGTCTGGTACGTCTCGGCCTCGCCGTCGACGGAGAAGTCGCCGAACACGGTCTGGAGGAACCGCACCGAATCGGCCAGCCACGGTCGCACCGACGCCTCGGCCATCTCGGCGCGGCCGTTCGCCGTCGCGTTGGTAGACAGGCTGAGGCCGTGCGGGCCCAGGAGATAGATGTGCGACTCGAACGGCACCTCGTGCTCGGCCAGCGCGGCGAGGAAGGCGATGGAGTTGCGGATCGGGACGACGGTGTCGTCGCTGGTGCTGAACAGGAACGTCGGCGGCGTGGCGGCGCTCACGTGGCTGGGCACGTCTATGAGTTCCTTGCCCACCGGCGGCCCGAACTCCTCGAGGGTGACCGGGTATCCGGCCACCAGCGCGTCGGGCTTGTCCTCGGCGGCGGTCGCGAGGCTCGAGGCGAGGTGGCCGCCGGCGGAGAACCCGACGGCCGCGACCTTCGTCGGGTCGATGTGCAGGTCGGCGGCGTTCGCCCGGATCCAGGCGAGGGCGGCCTTGGCGTCGTCGAACGACTTCTCGAACGGGGACTCGGCGCCCACCGCGTAGCGCAACACGAACGCGTTGAACCCGGCGGCGAGGTAGGCGAGCGCAACCGGCTCCGCCTCACGGTCCGAGGTCATGAAATAGCCGCCCCCGGGGAGGACGAGGACGGCGGGGCGGGTGGCGGCGGTGGCGAGCTCGGCGCTGGGCTCCTGGACGTAGCAGGTGAGGGGGGCGTCGTGGCCGACGGTCTGGGTGAAGAGCTTCATGCCCCCATTCTTGCCCAGCCCCTGATCAGCGCGCCGCCCGCCCCACCCCGCCTCCACTGGCACGACACGCCGTCGAACTGGCCCCTCGGGCGCGCAGGAGGCGCCGAGGTCGGTCGGACCCTGTCATTCGTGTCGATCCCGGCCTACGCTCACCCCATGCAGCACCCTCGCGCGATCACCGACTGGCTGCTCGACTCCGACCCGGCCCTGCGCTGGCAGGTGCAGCGCGACCTCCTCGACGCGCCGGAGCACGTCTGGCAGCAGACCCGCGCCGAGATGGCCACGACGGGGATGGCCGCGCGGCTCCTCGCGCTCCAGGACGACGACGGGCAGTGGGCCGGCGGCGCCTACTTCCCCGGCCGCGCGGACCCCCGGGCGCTCAACCGCCCCGACGACGACCAGGGCCAGCCCTATACCGCCACCACCTGGACCCTCAACACCCTGCGCGAGTGGGGACTCGACCCCGCCCCGCTGACCGGCACCGCCTCCAAGCTGGCCGCCTCCAGCCGGTGGGAGTACGACGACCTGCCCTACTGGGGCGGTGAGGTCGACTGCTGCATCAACGCGTTCACCCTCGCCAACGGGGCGTGGCTCGGCGCGGACGTCGGCCGCCTCGTCGACTGGTTCCCTGAGCACCAACTCGACGACGGTGGCTGGAACTGCGAGTGGGTGGAGGGCTCGACGCGGTCGTCGTTCCACTCGACGCTCAACTCGATCAAGGGCATCCTCTGGTACGAGCAGTGGACCGGCGGCCACGACGCCCTGCGCGCCAGCCGGCAGCGCGCCCAGGAGTATCTGCTCGAGCGGCGCCTCCTCTACCGGGCGAGCATGGGCGAACGCGTGGGGGAGTGGGTGGAGTACCTGGCGTACCCGCTGCGCTGGGTGTACACCGCGCTCAACGTCCTGGACCATCTCCGGGCCGCGTCGCTGTACGACGGCGTCGCCCCGGATCCGCGGGCGGCGGACGCCGTCGAGATCGTGCGCGCGGCGCGGCAGCCGGATGGGCGCTGGCTGCAGGGCCGGCGCTACCGCGGGCAGGTGTGGTTCGACGTCGACGTGCCGGTCGGCGATCCGTCGCCGTGGCTCACGTTCCTCGCGACCCGCGTGCTCGACTGGTGGGACGAGGGCCGCGACGCCTGAGCCGGGCGCCCGCCGTCGGCGCTACTTCGGCTGGACGAGCACCCCGTTGGGCTTCTTCTGTACGACATAGTCGGGGTGCGCGGCGAAGAGATCCTTGAGCTTCGCGAACCCCCAGGTGCGGGAGTCGAAGTCCGACGCCAGGCGGGAGAGGTTGCTGCCGACGGCGGCGAGGTTGGCCCAGTTGTCGTCGCCGGCGGCCGCGTCGACGGCCTCTGCGAGCAGCTTGTCCAGGAAGGCGTCGCTGACGAGCGTGCGCTGCTCCACCGTCGCGGGCTTCGCCGTCGAGGCTGCGGTGAGGTTTTCGACGTAGATGAAGGTGTCGCACGCGGCGACGAACGGCTTGGGCGTCTTGCGCTCGCCGAAGCCGTAGACGACCTTGCCGTCCTCGCGGATGCGGGCGGCGAGGCGGGTGAAGTCGCTGTCGCTGGAGACGAGGCAGAAGCCGTCGAGGTTGCCGGCGTGGAGCAGGTCCATGGCGTCGATGATGAGCGAGCTGTCCGTCGCGTTCTTGCCGCTGGTGTAGCTGAACTGCTGGATCGGCTGGATGGAGTGCTGCAGCAGTTCGGCCTTCCACGACGTCAGCTGCGTCGAGGTCCAGTCGCCGTAGGCGCGCCGCACCGAGGCGCGGCCGTACTTGGCGACCTCGACCAGCAGCTGATCGATGTGCTGCGCGCGGGCGTTGTCGGCGTCGATGAGCACGGCGAGGCGGGCCTCGCGTGGTGTCTGAGTGGTCATGGGTCCCCTGTCGTCGACACGAACCTACCGCCAACTCGCACATCGACCCGCGTCAGGGGGTCGGGGGTGGAGTTCGACGGCGTGTCGTGCAGATTGGGCCCGGGGAGGCTGGGCGGGGGCGACGACGGCGGGGGCCAGCGGAGCGGCGAGGGGCGACGACGGCGCGGGTCAGGCGGAGGGTGGCGGGGCGGTCGTGCCGCGGACGATGAGCTCGGTCGGGACGACGACGCGGTCGTGGCGCGCGGAGCTCACCCCGCGTGAGCGGATCTGCGCCAGGACCAGCTTCACCAGCTCCTGCCCGATCCGCTGGAAATCGTGCCGCACCGTCGTCAAGGGTGGATACGAGTACTCGCTCAGTGCGATGGCATCAAACCCGACGACGGACACGTCGCCCGGCACACCGCGCCCGGCCTCGTGTAGCGCCCGGATCAGGCCGAACGCCATCTCGTCGTTGGCCGCGAACACCGCCGTCACATCCGGGTCCTCGGCGATCCGCTTGCCGATCTCGTAGCCCGAGCGCGGCGTCCAGTCCCCGATCCACGCCTCGGGGGCGCGCACGCCGGCCGCCTCCAGCGCCCGCTGCCACGCGCCCCGGCGCATGAGCGCCGGCTCGGAGTCGGTGGGCCCGGCGAGGTGGTGCACCGTCCGGTGCCCGAGCTTCAACAGGTGGCGGGTGGCGTCGCGGCTGCCCTGCAACTGGTCCCCCATCACCGCGGGATAGTGGCCGACCAGCCGCGAATCCGACACCGCCACGGGCATGCCCGCCGGCAGCGTCAGGGTCTCGGGCGTGGCCTCCTCGGCGCGGATGATCACGAGCCCGTCGATGGCCTGGTTGGAGATCCGGTGCGCGGCCGACTCCCAGTCGGCGGCGTCGGCCGTCTCGGACTCGATGCTGAGCAGGGTCACGGTGTAGCCCTCGTCGTCGGCCGCCTTGACGACGCCGCCCGTCGTGAGCACCTCGCCGGTCCGCTCATACCGGTGCGCGAGCAGGCCGATGGTCCCGAACGAGCCGTTGCGCAGGGCGCGCGCGGCGCGGTTGGGCGAGTAGCCGAGCTGCGCCATGGCTTCGAGCACGCGGGCTTTGGTCTCGGGCCGCACCGCCTCCGCCCCCGTCGACACCCGCGACACCGTCTGCGCGGACACGCCCGCCAACCGTGCCACGTCCTCGATGGACGGGCCGGTCTTTCGTCGTCCTCGACCCGAGACGGTGCCCATGGCGACACTGTAGCCCCTCGTTGATGTTGACGTCATCACGACGCGAACCCAGGCGGAATTCAGCGAGAACAACTGTTACCGGACCGTTATGTGACTCGCTGGTCAACCCGCTGGGGGTCGTGCTACGTTTACGTAAACATCATCCAGGATGTGGGGCGAGGACGCCCTCTGGGGAGCGCCGACCCATAGCCTCGGCGCAGGCCACACGAGACTAAGGAAGTACTCATGACGACGTGGAAGAAGATCGCCGCCCTCGCAGTGGTGGTGCCGCTCTCGCTCACCGCCTGCGGCGGTGACAACGGCTCGAACGGATCCGACGGCGGAGACACCGGCGACGGCAAGCTGACGGTCTGGGCCTGGGACCCGGCCTTCAACATCTACGCCATCAACGAGGCGGCGAAGATCTACCAGCAGGACAACCCCGACGTCGAGGTCGAGGTCATCGAGACCCCCTGGGACGACCTGCAGACCAAGCTGACCACGCTGGCGCAGTCGCAGGAGTTCGGCGAACTCCCCGACATCTTCCTCATGCAGAACAACGCGTTCCAGAAGAACGTCATCAACTACCCGGACCTCTTCAGCGACTTCTCGGACTCCGACGTCGACTTCGGCGAGTTCCCCGAGGGTGTCGTCGCCTACTCCACCGTCGACGGCGTCAACTACGGCCTGCCCTTCGACAACGGCACCGCCATCAGCGCCCTGCGCACCGATGTCCTCGCGGAGGCCGGCTACACCGTCGACGACTTCACCGACATCACCTGGAGCGAGTTCATCGAGAAGGGCGAGGACGTCCTCGCCAAGACGGGGAAGCCCCTCGCCTCGGGCATGGCGGGATCGGCGGATCTCATCATGATGATGCTGCAGTCGGCCGGCGCGAGCCTGTTCGACGACGAGGGCAACCCGACCATCGTCGGCAACGAGGCGCTGATCAAGTCGATCGAGACCTATCAGCAGCTCGTGGAGTCGGGCGTCTTCGTCGAGGTCAACTCGTGGGACGAGTTCATCGGGACCTTCGTGAACTCCAACGTCGCCGGCGTCATGCAGGGCGTGTGGATCATGGGCTCCATCCAGTCCGCAGAGGATCAGGCCGGCAAGTGGGGCATCACCAACCTGCCCAAGCTCGACGACGTCGACGGCGCCACCCACTACTCCGCCAACGGCGGGTCGTCGTGGGCCATCAGCTCCAACGCCGACAAGGAACTGGCCGCCGACTTCCTGGCCAGCACGTTCGCCGGGTCGACCGAGTTCTACGACACCATCCTCCCGTCGGGTGCCGTGGCCAACTGGCTGCCGGCCGGTGAGAGCGACGCCTATGGCGAGCCGCAGGAGTTCTTCGGAGGCGAGCCGGTCTTCAGAAAGGTGCTGGAGTTCGCCGCCAAGGTGCCGAGCAACAACACCGGCGTCTACTACTACGAGGGCCGCGACGCCGTGAGCGCCGCTGTCACCAAGATCCTGGGCGGAACCGACGTCGAGACTGCGCTGCAGGAGGCGCAGGACAACGTCGAGTTCGCGATGCAGTGATCCCTCGTTAGTCATCCGTGGTGGGGGCCGGGCACCCGGCCCCCACCCGCGCGAGAAGGTGGTTCCTCACATGGCAGAACAACGATTCGCGGCGGTCCCCAGGACCGCCCCCGACGCGGCGGACCCGACACCTGCCTCCCGCCGTCGGCGCTTCGGACTTGAGCAGCGCCGCAACCTGACCGGATGGATCTTCCTCCTCCCGGCAGCCGCCCTCATCCTCTGGATGAACTTCTACCCGATGTTCCAGGCCCTCATCCTGTCGCTGAAGACCGGACGCGGGACCCGCCTGAACTTCGCCGACCCGCTGTGGTTCAACTACGAGCGGCTGTTCAGCGATGAGATCTTCAAGCTCACCGTCGGCAACACGTTCATCTATCTGGCGATCCAGGTCCCGATCATGCTCGTCACCGCGCTCGTGTTGGCGAACCTGCTCAACGACAAGAACCTGCGCTTCAAGGGCTTGTGGCGCACCGCCATCTTCCTGCCCGCCGCGGTCTCCCTGGTCAGCTACTCCCTGGTGTTCCGCACGATGTTCGCCAACGACGGCTTCGTCAACGACGTGCTCCTGTGGCTGAACCTCGTCGACTCGCCCATCAACTGGCTGGGCGAGACCGACACCGCCCGCTTCGTCATCATCCTCGGCCTGCTGTGGCGCTGGACCGGCTACAACATGGTGTTCTACCTCGCGGCGCTGCAGAACATCGACTACTCGTCACTCGAGGCGGCCAAGATCGACGGCGCGGGCTCATTCGCCACGTTCTGGTACGTGACGATCCCGCAGCTCAAGCCCATGATCCTGCTCACCGCGATCATGTCGACCAACGGCACCATCCAGCTGTTCGACGAATCGTGGAACCTCACCCAGGGCGGGCCGGCCTACACGTCGATGACCATGTCGCACTACCTGTTCGAGGTGTCCTTCCAGCGGAACCCCAACTTCGGCTACGGCGCCGCATTGTCCTACGTGATCCTGATCATGGTCGCCGTCCTGGCCGCGGTCCAGATGAAGATCGGAGACAAGCGTGACTAAGACGCAGGCCCGCAAGCTGCCGGGCTACATCTTCCTGTCGCTGACCGCGCTCGCCTCGGTCTTCCCCCTGTACTTCATGGTGGTGTCGGCCACGAACACCAGCCGGGACGTCCTGAACTCCCGGCTGCTGCCGGGCACCGCGCTGTTCGAGAACTTCTCCAAGCTCGTCGCGCAGCAGGACGTCGCCTCCGCCATGTGGTACTCGTCGCTCAACGCGGTCGGCACCACCGTGCTGGCGCTCATCGTGTGTTCCATCGCCGGCTACGGCTTCGAGGTCTTCCACTCCCGCGGCAAGGACCGCCTCATGGCGTTCCTGCTGCTGGCGATGATGATCCCGTTCGCCGCGACCATGATCCCGCTGTTCCAGATGTTCGCGGACTTCGGGCTGGTCAACTCGTCGGTCGCCGTCATCCTGCCGGCCGTCGCGACCCCGTTCCTCGTGCTGCTGTTCCGGCAGTCCGCCCGCAGCTTCCCGCACGAGATCGTCGAGGCCGCCCGCCTCGACGGACTGGGCGAGCTCAGCATCTTCTTCCGCATCTTCCTGCCGACGATGCGGTCGACCCTGGCGGCCGCGGCCGTCATCACCTTCATGACCGCATGGAACAACTTCCTGTGGCCCAAGGTGATCCTCGTCAACAACAGTTACCAGACCATGCCGATGCTCATCTCCAACCTGCGCGCCGGCTACGTCACCGACTACGGAGTACTCATGCTCGCGGTTCTCCTGGCGTCCCTGCCCACGATGGTGCTTTTCCTCGTGCTGCAGCGCGCCTTCGCCGAGGGCATCACAGGAGCCATCAAATGACTTTCGACCGCACCCGCATCGCCGACCCGACCTTCTTCGCCGAGAACCGCCTCCCGGCGCACTCGGACCACCGCTGGTTCGCCGACGCCCACGAGGCGTCGCTCGGCACCAGCAGCTTCGAGCAGTGCCTCAACGGCACCTGGAAGTTCCACCACGCCAAGAACCCGTCGCTGGCGCCGGAGGGCTTCGAGGCCCTCGACTACGACGCGGACGCCTGGGACGACATCCGCGTCCCCGGCCACATCCAGCTGCAGGGCTACGACCGCCCCCAGTACGCCAACGTCCAGCACCCCTGGGACGGCTACGAGGACATCTGGCCCGGCCAGATCCCGCAGAAGTACAACCCGGTGGGCAGCTACGTCACCCACTTCACGCTCGACACCCCGCCGGCCGACGGCGAGCGCGTCAGCATCTCCTTCAAGGGTGCCGAGTCGACGATCGCGGTGTGGCTGAACGGCGCCTACGTCGGCTACGGCGGTGACGCGTTCACGCCGTCGGAGTTCGACATCACTGACCATCTGGTCGACGGGGAGAACAAGCTCGCCGCGCAGGTGATCAAGTGGAGCGGCGCCGCGTGGATCGAGGACCAGGACTTCTACCGGTTCTCGGGCATCTTCCGCGACGTCATGCTCTACCGCCGCCCCCGCGTGCACGTCGAGGACCTGCGCACCACCACCGAGGTGGCCGACGACCTGGCATCGGCGACGGTGCGGCTCGCGGTCGCGCTGCAGGGCGAGGGCTCCGTCCGGGCCACGCTCGGCGGGGTCGGGGAGCTGACGGCCGGTGACGACGGCGTGCTCAGCGTCGCCGTCGACGAGCCTCGGCTCTGGAGCGCCGAGGACCCGCACCTCTATGACCTGACCCTCGAGGTGCGCGATGCCTCCGGCGCGGTCGTCGAGGTCATCCCGCAGCGCGTGGGCATCCGCCGGTTCGGCATCGAGGACGGCGTGCTGAAGATCAACGGCCGCCGCGTCGTGTTCAACGGCGTCAACCGCCACGAGTTCGGGCTGCAGGGCCGTGTCATGACGCGCGAGCAGACCGAGGCCGACCTCAAGGCCATGAAGGCGCACAACATTAATGCCGTGCGCACCAGCCATTACCCGAACAACTCGTTCCTCTACGAACTGACCGACGAGTACGGGCTGTACGTCATCGACGAGATGAACCTCGAGGCCCACGGCATGTGGCACGCCGTGGTCGTCGGCCGTGTGCCGCTCGAGGGCGCCGTGCCGGGCAACCTGCCCGAGTGGCGCGACATCCTCCTCGACCGGGCATCCAACATGCTCGAGCGCGACAAGAACCACGCGTCCATCGTCATGTGGTCGTGCGGCAACGAGTCCTTCGGCGGCACTAACCTGCGCGACGTCGCGGATCACTTCCGGTCCCTGGACACGCGCCCGGTGCACTACGAGGGCGTCCACTGGGATCCGCGGTTCCCGGAGACGACCGACGTCGTCAGCACCATGTACACCCCGGCGGCCGACATCGAGGAGTTCCTCGCCTCGAACCGGTCGAAGCCCTACATCCTGTGCGAGTACGCGCACACGATGGGCAACTCGTTCGGCGCCGTCGACAAGTACATCGACCTCGCCTACCGCGAGCCGCTGTTCCAGGGCGCGTTCATCTGGGACTTCTCGGACCAGGCCATCGCGCTGAAGGACCGCTATGGGCGGGAGTACTTCGGCTACGGCGGCGACTGCGGCGAGGCCCCGCACGACGCGGAGTTCAGCGGCAACGGCATCTTCTTCGCCGACCACAGCCCCAGCCCGAAGCTGCAGGAGGTCAAGAAGCTCTACCAGGGGCTGCGGATCGAGATCTCCGGCGACTCGTTCGAAGTCGAGAACCGGTTCCTGTTCACCGACACGTCGGCCTACCGGTGCGTGGTGACGCTGGCCCGCGAGGGTCGCGTCGTGGCGCGGGGCACCGTCGACACCGAGGTGGAGCCGGGCGACACCGGCAACTACCCGCTGCCGGTCGACCTGCCGGACGCGGCCGGCGAGTACACCGTCGAGGTGTCCTTCCAGCTGCGGCGGCCCACCCTGTGGGGCGCGGCCGGGCATGAGGTGGCGTGGGAGCAGGCCGTGTTCACGATCGCGGGCTCGACGGCGCCGCGCTCCCCGGCCCGCGCGCCCGAGCTCATCGACGGCATCCACAACTTCGGCGTCCGGGGCCGGCACTTCACCGCCCTGTTCTCGAAGCTGTACGGCGGGCTCGTGTCCTACCGCTACGGGCTGAGCTCCGACGGCGGCCGCGAACTGCTGGGCGGCATCCCCAAGCCCAACTTCTGGCACGCGCCCACCTCCAACGAGCGCGGCTGGAACATGCCGTTCCGCGACGGGCAGTGGCTGCTGGCCAGCCGCTACTCGGAGGCGGCGGAGGCCGGTCCGTCCGCGCGGGTGGTCGGTGACGCCGTCGAGGTGCGCTACACCTACGAGCTGCCCAGCCAGCCGTCCGGCGAGTGCGACGTGGTGTACCTCGTCGACGGCGACGGCCGCATCGAGGTCACGATGACCGTGCGTCCCGGTGACGGGCTGCCGGACATGCCGGAGTTCGGGCTGCTGCTCACCACGGGCGCCGACTACCAGCACCTGACCTGGTACGGCGAGGGGCCGGAGGAGAGCTACGTCGACCGGCGTGCGGGCGCGCGTCTCGGAGTGTGGTCCGGCGACGTCGCGGAACAGCTGACGCCGTACATCCGGCCGCAGGAGGCCGGCAACCACACGGGAGTCCGGTGGGCGACGGTGACCGACGCCCACGGCGCGGGGCTGCGGTTCGAGTACGTCGACGAACCCATGGAGTTCTCGGCTCTGCCGTGGACGCCGTGGGAGGTGGAGAACGCGGCGCACCCGGTGGATCTGCCGCCGATCCAGAAGACGGTGCTGCGGCCGGCGCTGATGCGTCGCGGTGTGGGCGGGGACGACTCGTGGGGGTCGATGACCCACCCCGAGTACCGCCTGCCGGAGGGTCAGGAGCTGGTGTTCCGGTTCGCGTTCCAGGGCATCCGCTGACGATAGGTGAGGGGCGGCGCGGGCTACGGCCCGCGCCGCCCCTCACCGTTCCCTGAGGAGCTGTGCCGCCGGCAGGCGGCACAGCGTCTCGAAGGGTCGTGGCGCCGCCCCTCACCGTTCCCTGAGGAGCTGTGCCGCCGTCCCCGTTCCCTGAGGAGGTGTGCCGCCGCAAGGCGGCGCACCATCTCGAAGGGTCGTGGCGCCGCCCCTCACCGTTCCCTGAGGAGCTGTGCCGCCGGTGAGGGCTGCTCTTCACCGTTCCCTGAGGAGCTGTGCCGCCGGCAGGCGGCACAGCGTCTCGAAGGGTCGCGGCTCCCACGGACGCCGTCGCTCCTCACGGATCGACGTACAGACTGCCGCCGATGAACTCCCGCAGGATCGAGTTGAACGGGACCCGATCGGCGGGCAGCGGGTCGAAGAAGCCCAACAGATTGAGCAGCCGGTCCCTCGTATCGACGTGCGGGCTGTCGTCGGGGATGGTCGCCAGGGCCTCTTCGGCGTACGGCCGCAGCACGTTGAGCTCGTACATCATGCTGGAGTTGACCATCACATCCGCGTCCTCCTGGAACACGAAGATGTGCTCGTACTCGCCGCGGCGCACGCTGTCCCACTGACCCAGCGTCGTCTCCGGCGTGATGCCGCGGTAGCGGTGGTCGCGGATGATGCGACGCAGCAGCCGCACCTCCGTCGTCGGCACACGGTTCATCAGGTCGATGTTCAGCCCGCCCAGCGCGCTGACGTAGACCTTGAACACCGCGGTGCGGCTGATGCTGCCCGTCAGCCGCGGATTGAGGGCGTGGATGCCCTCGATGAGCAGGATCTCGTCGGGGCCGACGCTGAGCGGCGTCGTCGCGGGCAGCCGCGACCCCGTGACGAAGTCGAAGTGGGGCGTCCGCACGGTCTCCCCGGCCACCAGCCGGGCGAGGTCGCTGGTCAGGAGGGGGAGGTCGAGGGCGTCGGGGCTCTCGAAGTCGTAGCGGCCGTCGTCGTCGCGGGGGGTGTGGGCCCGGTCGACGAAGTAGTCGTCCAGCGACAACGCCACTGGCTTCAGGCCGTTGACCTCGAGCTGCGTCGCGAGGCGGTGCGTCGTCGTGGTCTTTCCCGACGACGACGGGCCGGCGATCGCCAGCACGCGCAGGGCCCGCCGTTCGGCCAGGATGGTGTCGGCGATGTCGGCCAGCCGCTTCTCCTGCAGCGCCTCCGCGATGCCCACCAGCTTGAGGGCGCGCCCGTCGCGGATGTAGGCGTTGACGTCGGCCACCACCTCGACGTCGACCCGGTCCAGCCACGCCTGCGTCTCCGCGTAGGCCGCCGACAGGAGCGTGGGCGGGATCAGGGGGGCGCCGTCGCCCTTGTCGATCTCGCCGAAGTCGACGATGAAGCCGTCGGCGAAGGGGAGCACCTCGAACGGTTCCACCTCGCGCGGGTTCTCGAGGGCGGGGTAGACGACGCGCGCGGTGAGGCCGTCGACGTCGTAGACGTGGTAGCCGCCCTCGCGGCCCAGGAGCGTGATGCTGCTGGCCGGGTCGGCCGCCCACTGTTTGAGCCGGGTGCCGATCTGCCGCACCTCCCGGGTCGACAGCGCCGAGCCGACGAGGCCACAGAAAACGCCCTCGAGGATCGAGTAGGACGTCTTCAGCCGCTCGCCCGGGAACAGGTCGTGGATGGCCTTGATCAGTCCCAGCTTGACCGTCTGCCGGCCTTGTCGGAGGTGGGTTTCGCGCATGGCGTGCCCCTTTCGGCGCTCGCCTCCGACGCTACTCCGCTCTAGGTACCTCGCGCCTGCCTTGCGTGCCGACGCCTGCGCCGTGTCCGGGGCGCCTGCCTTGCGTGCCGACGCCTGCGCTATAGCGCGAGCGTCGTGAGTTAGAGCAGGCGTCTCCCCAGCGCCTGTACTAGAGAGCAGGCGTCGCGAAGGAAGGCAGGCGTCGGGACGGGGCGCAGGCGTCCGGACGGGGGGCAGGCGTCGGGACCGGGGCAGGCGTCAGGGCGTCAGTGGGGGGCGGCGCGGAAGGCGGCCAACTCGTCGTCGGGGATGCCGTAGCAGTGCTCCGGCGCCGGGTAGGTGCCGTCGCGGACCTCCGCGGCGAACGTGGCCAGGCCCTCAACGGTCGCGGTGTGCAGGTCGGCGTAACGCTTGACGAAGCGCGCCGACCCGCCCGACGACATGCCGAGCAAATCGTGCAGCACGAGCACCTGACCGTCGACGGCGGGGCCGGCGCCGATGCCGATGACCACCGCCGTCATCGACCGCACGATCGTCTCCGCGACGGCCGCCGGGATCGCCTCGAACACGACGGCGAAGCACCCGGCATCCTGCAGCGCGAGCGCCTCGTCGGCCACGCGACGGGCGGACGCCGCAGTCCTGCCCTGCGCCTTGAAGCCGCCCAGTTCGGCCGCTGACTGCGGCGTCAGGCCCACGTGCCCCATGACCGGGATCCCCGCCGCGATGATCGCCCGCACCCGCGACACCGACCCGGGCCCTCCACCCTCCAGCTTGACGGCGTCGCAGCCCGCCTCGTCGACGAACCGGCGCGCGGTCGCGACGGCCTGCTCGTCGGAGTCCTCGTACGACCCGAACGGCAGGTCCCCCACCAGCAGCGGCGCCTGCAGCCCCCGTCGCACGGCGGCGGTGAGCATGAGCATCTCGTCGACGCTCACCTCGTTGGTGTCGGGGTACCCGAGCACCGTCATGGCGCCGGAGTCGCCGACGAGCACGACGTCGACGCCGGCCTCCTCAGCCGCCAGCGCGCCCGGGTAGTCGTAGGCCGTCACCATGACGAGCTTCTCGCCGGCGCGCTTCTTCGCCGCGAGGGCGGCGAGGGTCACGGGCGCGGGGCCGTGGGCGGCGGTACGGACCGGGGGTCGGGCGGACATCGGCGGCCTCAGCGCTGGTCGGGGAGCTCGGTGAGCAGCGTCGCGACCTCGGCGTCGACCTCCACGATCGCGTTCGTTCCCCGCTCGACATGCACGACGACGGGTTCGTGCGACGCGATCTCCTCGCCCTCGTACTGGCCGTACGAGATGACGATGATGGTGTCGCCGCGGTGCACCAGGCGGGCCGCCGCGCCGTTGACCTTCATCTGGCCCGAGCCGGGCTCGCCGGCGATGGTGTAGGTCTCGAAGCGGGCGCCGTTGTCGACGTTGACGACGCTGACCTGCTCGTACTCGAGGATGTCGGCGGCTTTCAGCAGCTCGGGGTCGATGGTGATCGAGCCGACGTAGTGCAGGTCGGCGTCGGTCACCGTGGCGCGGTGGATCTTGGACTTCAACATGATGCGCTGCATCAGGCCTCCTCGCGGGCGGGGATGGTCAGGTTGTCGATGAGCCGCACGTCGCCCACGTGGGCGGCGACGACGGCGAGGGTCGGGCGGGTGAGGTCGTCGGCCGGCGCGAACGTCGCGGGGTCGACGAGCGCGAGGTACTCCGGGTCCACGCCCTGTTGCCGCATGACGTCGGCGCCTCGGCGCTCGGCGTCACGTGCGGCGGCGCCCTGGTTCACGGCGGCTGCGACGGCGTCGAGGCCCGCCATGAGCGCGAGGGCCCGGGGCCGGTCCGCCGCACTCAGCCGGACGTTGCGGCTGGACATCGCCAGGCCGTCGGGCTCCCGGACGATCGGGGCAACCGCGATCTCCACGGGCAACCCCAGATCAGCGACCAGCCGCCGCACGACCGCGACCTGCTGGGCGTCCTTCTGCCCGAAGTACGCCACGTCGGGCGCGACGGCGATGAGCAGCTTCGCGACGACGGTGGCGACGCCGTCGAAGTGGACGGCCCCCCGGTGCGCGCCCTCGAGGGGCTCGCTGACGCCGCGGACGCTGATGGTGGTCGCGTAGCCGTCGGGGTACATCTCGGCGGGGGAGGGGGCGAAGAGGACGTCGGTGCCGGCGGACGCGGCGAGGTCGGCGTCGCGGGCCTCGTCGCGCGGGTAGGCCTCGAGGTCGCGGGTGTCGTTGAACTGCGTCGGATTGACGAAGACGCTTGTCACGACGGTGTCGACGGCGGCGCGGGCCGCGCGGATGAGCGAGAGGTGCCCGTCGTGGAGGGCGCCCATGGTGGGGACGAAGCCGACGCGGCCGGCGTCGCGGAGGGCGGCGCGGAGCTCGGCGACGGCGCGGACGATTCTCATGCGGCGCCCCTTCCGGCGAGGCGGCCTGTGGCGGCCGCGAGGGTGTCGAACAGGTCCAGGTCCGCGGGGCTCATGGCGTCGACGGCGGCGCGCTGCCGGGCGACCGTCGCGGTGTCGCCGCGCGCGATCGGGCCGGTGAGGACGGCTGCGGCGCCGTGGGCCGCCCAGTTGTCGACGGTGGCGCGCACCAGGGGGACGAGGGCCTGGCGGGGGACGCCTGCGACGGCGGCGAGGCGCTCGGCCAGGTCCTCAACGGTGAGCAGGTAGTTCGACGCGACGGAGGCCGCCGCGTGGTAGGCGGGGCGGGCGCCGTCGTCGAGGGTGAACGGCAGCATGCCCAGCGAGGTGGCCAGGTCTCGCGCCGTGGCAAGGGCGTGGGCGGTGGTGCCCGCGACGCCCGCCGTCGCGCCGTCGAAGCGGGTGGGGGCGCCGGCGGGGATGGTCATCAGTGGGTGGAGGCCGAACGACTCGTGCGGGGCCAGCGCGGTGAGGGGGGTGGCGCCGGAGCAGTGGCCGACGAGGACACCGGCGCGGGGAGCGAGGGCGGCCGCCGCCGTCGCGATCTCCCGATCCGGCACGCAGAGGAAGACGACGTCGGCGCCTTCCGGGGCGGTGTCGCGGCCGAGGGGACCGTCGACGGTCCAGCCCGCGTCGCGGAGCGCCGGGACGAGCGCGGATCCCAGTCGGCCGCGGCCGACGACGGCGACCCGCGGGCGCGTCGGGGCAGTGCGCATCGCTTCTCCGAAAGCTGGGGGACGGGGTGTGGCAACTGTAGTTGAGGGTGGTTCGAGGGCAGCATCAATGTCCGGCGCAGTTCGCTCTCGGCGCCATCTGCGGGGCCCGGGAGGCAGTTCGACGGCGTGTCGTGCCGGTGAAGGTGGCGAGCGTGGCACCGCCGGCGGTGAAGACCATGCCGAGGTGCGCGACCGCGACGGTGAAGCCGCTGCCGGTCTTGGTGAAGGCGAGGTCCGCGGTGAGCTGCTGACCGAGCACCGCGATCATCGACGGCGTCGCGGTCGGTCTCAACAAGGGCTTCGTCGGCGTGGGCTCCAACCAGGCGCGCGGCAAGTTCGACAGCGTGTCCGTCGCGGTCCTGCCGCCGCAGATCACGCTGGACGTGACCGAGTCCTTCGACGACGGCCCGGGCCTGGTCGACGACGTGCAGACCGGGTCGTGGACCGCGGCCGACGGCGCCCTCACCGCGTCGGGCACACCGACGGCGCCGGCTGTGACGTTGCTCGACCTCGGTGACACGCTCGAGGCCAACTCCTACCTCGAGATCACCGCGAGCCTGCGGATCGCCGAGGGCGGCATCGCGGGTCTCGTCTACGACTTCTACAGCCTCGACGAGTTCAAGTTCATCGTCCTCGACGTCGCGACGCAGACCGTGATCTTCGGGCACGTCACCCGGGGCTCGTGGTCCATCGACCAGTCCGTCAGCCAGGTGCTCGTCGCGGGTGCCGACTTCACGATGGTCGTGACCATCAAGGGCGCATCGGTGTCGTTGGAG
Source organism: Tessaracoccus sp. O5.2 (assembly GCF_964266725.1). Lineage (NCBI taxonomy): Bacteria > Bacillati > Actinomycetota > Actinomycetes > Propionibacteriales > Propionibacteriaceae > Tessaracoccus > Tessaracoccus sp. O5.2. The sequence goes on from NZ_CAXWGV010000012.1 coordinate 60,596, forward strand.
CTGAACGGATCGTTCGTCCGGTCGATGGCGTACAGCGCGGCTCTGGCCGATGGCCGGGTCGGCCTGGTGGTGGGGTCCGCGAGCGCCTCGTACGACTCCGTGCGGATCCGCACCGACGGGTGGACCGCGCCGGAGGGAACGGTGACCGAGCCCGTCCCGACGGATCCCGTGCCGGCCGACCCGGTGCCGACCGATCCCCTCCCGACGGATCCGGACCCGACCGACCCCGTGCCGACGGACCCGGAGCCGACCGACCCCGTACCCACGGAGCCGGAGCCGACAGAGCCGGTGCCGACGAAGCCCCCCAAGAAGAAGTGACCCTCCTGATCACTTGCCTCCGCGGTGGGGGAGCGGCCTGTAGCGTGAGCGCATGAAGGCCGTTGTGGGACTGGCGACGTCGATCCTCGCGTCGTGTGTCCTGATCGGCTGCACCTCCGCCCCGTCCTCCCCGCCCAGCCCGTCGCCCTCGCCGTCGTTGTCCCCGTCGCCGTCCGCATGGCCGGAGCGGCGGTGCCAGGATCTCGCGGGCACCGTCGGCGCGGCCCTCCAGCGGGTGGTGGACAGCTACGACGACCGCCTCGCCTCTCCCGCGCCGTCGCCGACCCCGACTCTCACGGCGACGCCCTCTGCCACCCCCACCGCCACCGCCCAGCCCGCCGAAGGCGACGAGATCCAGGACGCGCTGGCCGAGGTCCGCGACGCCGTCCAGGAGCGTCGCTGCTCCGCCGCGCAGATGCGCGCCGACGTTGACGCAGGTGTCGACGCCGTGCGAGCGGAGTCCCCGCTGGCCGAGGCGGTGCGCGCGCGACTGGTCGCGGGACTCGACGGGCGGATCCCCGAACTGCCGGTGCGTCGCGCGGTGTTCCCCGACGAGGACCTCGCCACAGCGCTCGCGGAGGTGCCGTCCGGATCGACGCTGCTGCTCAGCGAGGGGACCTTCACACTCGCCCAGCCGCTCGTCATCCTCAGCGCCGTCACGCTGCTCGGCGAGGGTGAGGAGGCCACCGTCCTGACGTCCGCCGCGCCGGAGGCAGCCATTCTCATCGCGACCGCCGAGCCCGTCACCCTCGACTCCCTCACGCTGAACCGCGACCCCGCGGTCCCCGGCTCCGGCGTCGTCGCGGGAGGGGCGGCCACACTGGCGCTCGCGCACGTCACCGTGTCCGGCGGGCGCCCGGACGACACCGGGGGCGGAGCCGGGGTCATGCTCGTCGGCGGCGACAGCGAAGCGGAGCGTCGCACCACCTTCGAGGCCACCGACGTCACCCTCCGCGACAACGCCTGGGCGGGGCTCGCGGTCGCCGGCGCGCACCGGGTCAGTGTGGCGGACGTCGACCTGATCGGAAACGGCGAGTGCGGCGTGTGCTTCCTCGGTGCCTCCGACGGCTCCCTGTCGGGCGGGACCTTCTCGGGCAACACGGTGGGGATCGCGGTGGCGGAATCGGCCCGGCCCGCGCTGCTGGACCTGCGGATCGACGGCGGGGAGCTCGGCCTCCAGGTGGAGGGCGCCGCGGCGCCGGTGATCGAGGGCGCCACCATCGCGGGGTCGAGCCGGGCAGCGGTGATCGTCGGCGGAACCGCCACCGGAGCGCTGGCGCGGGTGGTGTGCACGGACGTCGAGTTCGGGATCGTCGTCACGGGCACCGCAGCCCCCACCCTCACCGACAACGAGTGCGCCTTGGCGCGGGGCCGCACCGGCTCGGAGTCGCCGTCGCCAACCCCGGGGGGATGACCGCATGCCCTACGTCGAGGAGATCCCCGCGGCCCGCTCCATCCGGCCGCTGCCCGCGTCCGTGACCGGCTTCGTCGGCGCCTGCGACGCCGGGCCCGTCGACACCCCCGTCGTCGTGACCAGCGCCGGGGAGTACCACGCGATCTTCGGCCCCACCCTGGACCCCGGGCGGCCCCTCGGACACGCCGTCGACCTGTTCTTCGTCAACGGCGGCAGGCGGTTGACGGTCGTGCGGGCGGCGTCGCCTGCCCCGGATCATCTCGTCCCGGGCGCGGAAGGAGGGGTCCACGCACTGGCCGACTCCGGCATCACGGTCCTCGCGGTCCCAGGCCTGACGGCGGACCACCACCTCCAGGTGAGCACTGCCCTCGCCCTCTGCGCGGCGTGGCGCGCCGTGTTCGTCCTCGACCTCCCGCCCGGATCATTCGACGACGGCGCGGGCGCAGCCGCACGCCAGACCGGCCCACACCGGGAGCGCGCGGCGGCGTACCATCCCTGGCTCGTGACTGGCGGGGTCGCGGTCCCGCCGTCGGGCGCCGTCGCGGGCGTGATCGCGCGCACCGACGCAGAGCGCGGGATCTGGAAGGCGCCGGCCGGTGTCGCGGTGCACGGGCTAGACGGGTTCACCGAGGCGCTCGACGACGTCGCCAACGAGGCGCTGCTCCAGGCCGGGGTCAATGCGATGCGCGAGTTCCCCGGCCGGGGGCGGCTGGTGTGGGGCGCGCGGACGCTCGCAGGGGCCGACAGCGCGGAGCCGGCCCGTCGCTACCTCCCGATGCGGCGACTCACCGATCACGTGCTCGGGTCGCTGGCCGCGGGCCTGGAGTTCGTCGTGTTCGAGCCCAACGAGGCCCCGCTCTGGCTGCTCGTCAAGCAGCTCGTAGAGAGCTTCCTCAACGAGCTGTGGCGGGCCGGAGCGTTCCCAGGTGACCGGCCCCAGGACGCCTACGGGGCGCGGTGCGGGCTCGGCGAGACGATGACTCACGCGGACCTGCAGGACGGCAAGCTGGTGGTGGAGATCTACCTCGCGACCATGCGGCCGGCCGAGTTCGACGTTCACCGGTTGACCTTCCAGACCCAGGGGTAGCCATGTCGTATCCGTCGCAGCGGGCCGTGGCCGACGTCGTCGCGATCGCCGACCCCGTGGTCCGCAACACCGCCATCACCGCCTGTTACCGCGACCTGGCGCTCGCCGTCGCGGACCTCACGGGCCGCAGCGACGTCAACTGGCTGGCGTTCGGGGCGTGGGCCAGCGCCTCGGCAGGCCGCGTCATCCGCAGGGAAGGGCTGCCGCTCGGGCTGGACCCCGGCACCTCGGATGAGGTCGCGGAGGGCAATCGGACGATCATCGCCGACGTCGCGCCCCGATTCGTGCGCTGGCTCGACGAGGTGACCCGCGCAGGTGGGCCCACCCGGACCGCGCTGGAGGTGGCGGTCGCGGACCCGCTGTTCGACGACGCCCCCGATCTCGGCGCGGCGATGGTGGCCTACCAGTCCGCGCTCGAGTTGCGGGCCCTCGCGGCGGTCGAGGAACTGGACGAGGAGGCAGACCGGGCGGTCGCGGAGCTGATGCTGTTGGGCAACGTGAGGGTGGCGGCGCACGAGCAGTGGATCGCGGACGCGCTGATCGACGACGCGATGCCGTTGGGTGGGCTGTTCGGGCGGATCGTGACCAGGTTCGTCGACGTCGTCACCCCGGACGGGCCGGTCGATGTCTGCCGTGAGGTGCCCGCGCCGTCGTATCTGGGCGGCGCCCGATTCCCGGCAGTCCTGGAGCACCTGCGGCAGGTGGAGCTGTGCGAGCTCGCGGCGCGGTTCGACCACGCTGTCGCCGGGGAGGTGGTCGGGAGCGAGGCGACGACGTGGGAGTGCTACGAGGAGCGGATGGGGTTCATCTTCGCGTTCTTCCGTGCATACGCGCGCGACGCCCGCTTCTTCGACGCCCCGCCTGCCCTCGCTCGCTGAGGTCGCGCCCTGCTCCGTTCGCAGGTCGCGCCCGCCCCGTTCGTTGAGGTCGCGACCCCCTCGTTCGCTGAGGTCGCGACCCCCTCGTTCGCTGAGGTCGCGCCCGACGGCGGAGCCGTCCGGGCGAGTCTCGAAGCCGACGCCGGAGGCGTCGATCTCCCAGCCCCGCTCGCTGAGGTCGCGCCCGGTGCGGAGCACCCGGGCGAGTCTCGAAGCCGACGCCGTAGGCGTCGATCCCCAACCCCAGCACGAATAGCAGCCGCTCTCGGACCTGGCGCCGGCATAGGGCCTCGAGGGCGGAGTTCGACGGCGTGTCGTGCTGGTGGAGGGGTGGAGCGCGGCGCGGCGGGGGCGGGGGTTGCGGCTCGTTCGCTGAGGTCGCGACCCCCTCGTTCGCTGAGGTCGCGCCCGACGGCGCAGCCGTCCGGGCGAGTCTCGAAGCCGACGCCGCAGGCGTCGATCCCCCAACCCCGTCCGCTGAAGGTGTGGGGAGCCCTGACCCGACGCTCGGGCGGCCGTGGTGGTCGGGTGTACTGTTCGGCCCGCAGTGCCGCCGGTGTCGGGTGAATCGAGGCCGCCCGAGCGTCGGCTCCCGTCTCCCCCCACTGGTTCGGGCGGTGGCGTGGCCGGGTTCGGGGGCGTGCCGGTGGCGCGGCCCTGGCACGGGTTCGTCTAGGCGGGACGCCAGTGGGGTGTTCCTCGGGTTGGGCATCACTGCGCGCAGCCGCCCCACCGTCCCACCTCCTCGCGGACCCCCGCTCGCTGAGGTCGCGACCCCCTCGTTCGCTGAGGTCGCGCCCGACGGCGGAGCCGTCCGGGCGAGTCTCGAAGCCGACGCCGCAGGCGTCGATCTCCCCTGCCCCGGAGATCAGAAATTGTCAGTGCCCCCGCAAGAATAGGTCACATGAGCGACTTGCGGGATCTCGGGCAGCGGCACCTCGCCGCGCTCTGGGACGCCGCGCGCTCCCTCACTCAGGATCCGGGCGCCGCGGCCGAGCGTCTGGGCACACTGGTCGCCGCGGTCACCGAGGCCGAGGCGCAGCTCGCCGGTCTCCGCCTTCACCTGCTGCATGAGGCGAAGCTGGCCGCGGCGGAGGCCGTGATCGACGGGGTGCGGCAGTCGGTGCGCACCACCCCCGCCCAAGCCACCGCAGCGTTGCGGCTCGCGCAGGACCTGTGCGACAGGTTCCCGCTGATCGGCGCCGCCTTGAACGACGGCTCGATTTCGTTGGCGCAGGCCGACGCCATCGTCGCCGGTCTGCGGAAGCTGCCCGGGCGATTGTCCCGGGCGGAGTTGACGCGTTGCGAGGAGGAGATCCTGCACCACGTCGACACCCTCGGCCCAGCCGAGCTGCGGGTCCTCGCCGTTCGGCTGGTCGAGATCATCGACCCCGACGCATCAGATGCCGACGATGCGAAGCGCCTCGCGCGGGAGGAAGCCGCAGCTCATCGGGGTCGGTTCCTACGCCTCGCGCCGGACTATCACGGCTCCATGCGCATCGCCGGCCAACTCCCAGTCTCAGACGCGGCACTGCTGACCGCGCAGTTGGATGCGTTGATGCCGGACGCCTCCACCTACACCGCCGCCGGTGAGGCCGCGTCACGCGACGCCAGGCGCGCCGATGCACTGGTCCTGCTCACCCAGAAAGCCGCCACCACTGGCGCCCTGCCCGCGCATGGTGGGGACCGGCCACAGGTGCACGTCACCCTCGACCTCGACACCCTCACCACCGGCCTCGGTCGGGTCGGGCTGATCGGGGTCGACGACGTCGACGGCCTGTCCGCCGGGGAGGTCCGCCGCCTCGCCTGCGACGCCGGCATCATCCCCGTCGTCCTGGGCGGACCATCCCGGCTGCTGGACGTAGGCCGCACCTACCGCACCTTCACACCCGGCCTGCGTGCTGCTTTGATGCAGCGCGACGGTGGGTGCGCGTTCCCCGGCTGCACCGCCACCCCGGCGTGCTGTGAAGCGCATCACATCATCCCCTGGTGGCAGGGCGGCGATACCCAACTAGGAAACGGGGTACTCCTCTGCCCGCACCACCATCGCCTGGTGGAGCCCGATCCGTCGCAGTCCGAGGCCTCGCAGTGGCGGGTGGATCTGGATTCGGTGACCGGGCTGCCGTGGTTCACCCCACCCCGGCATATCGATCCGGCCAGGCGGCCGCGACAGCATCGCCGGTTCCGACTCCAACAGATACGCTCCGGGGCACCACCGGGCCCAGACGGCGACCCGCCAGACACCGACCCAGCTGAAGTCGACCATCCCGAGACGGAGTTGTCAGCCGCCGACCGGCCGGATCTGGGCGACCTCATTCGCCGCTCCGCCGCCATCTGGGGCGACGGCACCTGACCTGCGCCGAGGGGGATCGACGCCTGCGGCGTCGGCTTCGAGACTCGCCCAGACGGCTCCGCCGTCGGGCGCGACCTCAGCGTACGGAGTGGCGCGACCTCAGCGAGCGAGGGGGTGGGACGGTGGGGCGGCTGCGCGCAGTGATGCCCAACCCGAGGATCACCCCACTGGCGTCCCGCCTAGACGAACCTGTGCCAGGGCCGCGCCACCGGCACGCCCCCGGACCCGGCCACGCCACCGTCGGGACCAGTGGGGGGAGACGGGAGCCGACGCTCGGGCGGCCTCGACTACTCACCCCCAGCCAGTCGGTCAGCCAAACAGGGCACCCGGCCACAAGGGCCGCCCGAGCGACGGGTCGCGGCTCCCCACACCTTCAGCGGGCGGGGTTGGGGGGATCGACGCCTGCGGCGTCGGCTTCGAGACTCGCCCGGGTGCTGCGCACCGGGCGCGACCTCAGCGATCGGGAAGGCGTCGGCTTCGAGACTCGCCCGGATGCTCCGCCGTCGGCCGCGACCTCAGCGAACGGATAGGCGCACCTCAGCGAACGGATTGCGCGACCTCAGCGAACGGACAGGCGCGACCTCGGCGAACGAGGCAGGCGCGACCCGAGCGCGGAGTGGCTAGTCGCAGCGTCAACGACCGCGCAGGAGTATCGTAGAAAAGGTTCCCTGGAGGGCATCATGAGCACCGCGACTCACCCCACATCCACGCCCACCCACGGCCCCAGCGCCCGCGAGGCCCGCACCGTTGCGGAGGCGGCACGACAAACCGAGTGGACGAAGCCCAGCTTCGGCAAAGAGCTCTTCCTCGGCAGGCTGCGGCTGGACCTCATCGAGCCGTGGCCCACACCCAGCGCGGCGGCCAAGGCGAAGGGCGAGAGCTACCTCAAGCGGGTCGAGGACGTGTGCCGCCGGATCGACGGCGCCCGCATCGAGCGCGACGCCAGCATCCCAGACGAGACCTTCGCCGAACTCGCTGAGATCGGTGCCTTCGGGATGAAGGTTCCCGAGCCGTACGGAGGTCAGGGTCTGAGCCAGTACCACTTCAACAAGGCGCTCACACTGATCGGGTCGGCCAACCCCGCGGTCGCCGCGACGCTCTCCGCGCACCAATCCATCGGCGTGCCCCAACCGGTCAAGATGTTCGGCACCACCGCCCAGAAGGACGAGTACCTCCCGCGGGTGGCCGCCGGTGAGATCTCCGCCTTCCTGTTGACGGAGCCCGACGTCGGGTCGGATCCCGCCCGCCTCGCCACCACAGCCACGCTCGACGGCGACTCCTACGTCCTCGACGGCGTGAAGCTCTGGGCCACCAACGGCACCATCGCCAGCCTCTACGTCGTGCTCGCCCGCGTTCCGGCCACCGCCGACAAGAGGGGCGGCATCACCGCGTTCGTCGTCGAGGCGGACTCGCCCGGCATCACCGTCGAGCGGCGCAACGCGTTCGTCGGCCTCCGCGGGATCGAGAACGCCCTCATCCGCTTCCACCAGGTGCGGGTCCCCGCGGACAATGTGCTGGGCGCCGTCGGCAAGGGCTTGAAGATCGCGCTGGCCACGCTCAACACCGGCCGGCTGTCGCTGCCCGCCATGTGCGTGGGGGCGGCGAAGTGGTCGCTGCACGTGGCGCGCGGCTGGGCGGGGGAGCGGGTCCAGTGGGGTCAGCGCGTGGGCGACCACGAGGCCATCGCCACCCGGATCGCGTTCATCGCGGCCACCACGTATGGGATGGAGTCAATGCTCGATCTGGCCAGCATGCTGGCCGACGACGACGCCAACGACATCCGCATCGAGGCCGCCCTGGTGAAGCTGTATGCCTCCGAGATGGGGTGGCGCGTCGTCGACGACCTCGTCCAGATCCGCGGAGGCCGTGGGTACGAGACGGCCGAGTCGCTGGCGGCGCGCGGTGAACGTCCCGCGGAGGTTGAGCAACTCATGCGCGACATGCGCATCAACCGCATCTTCGAGGGATCCACCGAGATCATGCATCTCCTCATCGCCCGCGAGGCCGTCGACGTCCACCTCGAGGTGGCCGGCGAGATCATCGACCCGGAGGCGTCCACGCGTGCGCGGGCGGAGGCCGTGGCGAGGGCGTCGGCCTTCTATGCCAGGTGGCTGCCGATGCTCGCTGTCGGCGCGGGGACGGTGCCCGGGGCCTACCGCGAGCACGGACCGCTGGCGGAGCATCTGCGCTACGTCGAGCGTGCCGCCCGCCGTCTCGCCAGGGCGACCTTCGCCGGGATGGCACGCTGGCAAGGCAGGTTGGAGCATCGACAGGCGTACCTGGGCCGGATCGTCGACATCGGCGCCGAGCTGTTCGCGATGGCTGCGTCGTGCGTGCGGGCCACCGCCGAGCGCGACTCCCATCCCGGCGGCGTGGAACTCGCGGCCGCGTTCTGCGAGCAGGCACGGGTACGGGTGGACGCGCTGTTCGGTGAGCTGTGGCACAACTCGGACCGCAGTGATCGCCGCCTGGCACGTCGCGTGCTGGACGGACACCATACGTCGCTCGAGGAGGGGGTCTTCCATATCGCCGATGATCTGCCGTGGGTCGCGGCCTGGGCGCCCGGGCCCTCGACCGCCGAGGACGTCCGGCGACGGGTCCCCCGCCCGACCTGACCGTCGCTCCGCCGCCCAGGATGCCGGGCAGCCACTGAGCCCCGGCCCAGGACGCAGCGGAACTGCTCGTGCATGTCGGCGTGCCGCTCAGACATCGGCGCACAACGCGCACCTTCCGCTCCCCGAAACCCGATCCGGCCCGGCCCCGCGCACCTAGCATGGCGACATGTCCCGCACCGCAGCGTTCGTCGTCGACCTGCCCGCTTCCTGCCCGCCGGACGAGGCGCTGCGCCGGGTACTGGATCTCCGCGCCCACTCCCGCCTCATCCCGCTCACCACGGTCACGCCTGCGGTGGCTGCGGACGATCTCGTGACAGGACTCACATTCGTGGGCCGAACCGCCGTCGGGAGGGTAGGTTTCGACGATCCCATGCGGATCCTGTCACTCTCCTTCGATCCGCCCGCGGCGCGCATCGTCAAGGAGGGTCGCGTCATCGCGGGCGCCATCAACGTCACCGCCATCCCCGCCGCGACCGGCAGCCGGATCAGGTGGGAGCAGACGGTCGAGATCCCCTGGTTGCCGCGATCCCTCCAGCCCGTCGCCGCCCGGATCCTGCGCGAGGGATACCGCAGAGTGCTGTCTAAACTGCTGGACGGCGGGTAATGAGGGGACATGGAGTCGATGACGTCTGTCTGGTTCGCCACTCACCCCGCGCCGCACGTCGCGCCCCAGCCGTTCCCTGAGGGGAGCCGGTTCGACACTGTCGTCGCCGGCGCCGGCCTGACCGGTCTCGCCACCGCGGCGCTTCTCGCCCGTGCCGGGCAGCGGGTCGCTGTGGTCGAGGCCCGCAGCGTCGGCGCTGTCGCCACGGGACACACCACCGCGAAGGTGTCGCTGCTGCAGGGCAGCACCCTGTCGGACATCCGGTCTCATCAGAGCGACGAGGTGCTGGCGGCGTACGTCGACGGCAACCGCGAGGCCCAGGCGTGGCTCGCGCGCTTCCTGGAGGAGCGCGACATCGGGTTCCAGCGCCGCACCGCCTACACGTTCGCCTTCGGGGGCGACGGCGTGAGCACGCTCGAGGACGAGCTCGCGGCCTGCCGCGCCGCCGGGCTGACCAGCGTCACGTGGACCACCGACACCGGGCTGCCCTTCGACGTCTCCGGCGCACTCGCCCTGCCCGACCAGCTGCAGGTCCATCCGCTGGTCGTGCTCGACGCTCTCCTCGAGGACCTCGTCGAGCACGGTGGGGTCGTCATCGAGGGCGTCCGGGTCACCGACGCCGAGGCGGACTCCTCGGTGAACGTGAGCACCACCGCGGGCGGCCTCGAGGCTGACCAGCTGATCCTCGCCACCGGCACCCCGATCCTGGACCGCGGGGGCTACTTCGCGAAGCTGGAGCCGCACCGCTCCTACGCCACCACCTACCGGGTCCCGGGCGCCATCCCGCAGGGGATGTACCTGAGCGTCGACGGCCCCGGCCGGTCGCTGCGGACCGTGCCCGTCGACGACGGCGAACTCCTCATGGTCGGCGGCAACGGCCACGTCGTGGGCCGGACGGACTCCGAGGCCGCCGCCGTCGCCGACCTGCGGCGGTGGACCGCCGAGCATTTCCCGGGCGCCGAGCCCGCTCACGCGTGGTCCGCCCAGGACTACCGAGCCGTGGACCGGGTTCCCTACGTCGGCGAGTTGCCGCGCGGCGACGGCCGCATCTTCGTGGCGACGGGGTACAACAAGTGGGGCATGACCAACGGCGTCGCCGCGGCGCTGATGCTGAGCAGCCGGCTCCTGGACGGATCCATGCCGTGGGCCGACGTGCTCGCCGAGCGGACGCCGACGTCGTCGACGATCCTCAGCGCGCTGGCGCCGAACGCCAAGGTGGCCGCCACGCTCGCGAAGGACTGGGTGCAGGCTGAGGTGGGCGGCCTGCCGGACGAGGCCCCGGCCGAGGGCGAGGGTGTCGTGGGCCGCGGACCGCGCGGCGTCCCCGAGGCGGTCTCCACCGTCGACGGCGTCACCTGCCGGGTGTCCGGCATCTGCACGCACCTCGGTGGGGTGGTCCGATGGAACGACGCGGAGAAGTCGTGGGACTGCCCGCTGCACGGGTCGCGGTTCGCTCCCGATGGCTCGCTCCTCGAGGGCCCGGCCGTCGCCGATCTCCCGGGGTCGGGGGGCTAGCCCCGAACCGCGGCGGGCCGGCGCCGCGACGCACCCAGCGCCTCGGGCCCGAACCGGACGGCCAGGGCGGCGCCGACGACCACCATGGCGGCGACCGCCGCCGCGATGCCGGTGGGCAGCGATTCGGGGGCGTCCGTGATCCGGCCGACCGCGATCCAGCTCAGGCCCCAGGCCATGGCGGCCGCGACGGCGAGCCGCCCGCCGAGGGTGCGGGCGAGGATCACCCCGAGCACCGCGGCGACCACGAGCACCGCGACCGCGAAGAACTCCGAGGCGGGGCGACCGGGGTCCACGCCCGCCGCGACGAGGGTCGCGGTGATGTTCGCGATGGTGGCCACCGACACCCAGCCGAGGTAGAGCCCGAAGGTGCCGTCGACGACGACGCGCTCGGCGTCGATCCACCCGCGGGACGACCGGGGCGCGATCACCGTTAGGCGTCGCACGAGGGTCCCCAGCACGAGCGCCAGCGCGACGATCACGACGACGCTCAGCCACAGCTGGCCGACCTGGGTTACCAGCAGCCAGGAGGCGTTGAGCACCATCGACCACGCGGCGAGCCACCCGATGGCCCTGGCGCGAGGGGTGGCCGCGTTGGCCGGCAGCCACTGCCACACCACGTAGGCGATGAGCCCCATGTAGATGACCGACCAGATCGAGAACGCGCTCACCGCCGGGGCGACGAGCGTGGCGGTTGCGGAGAGGCTGCCGCCGGCGCTCTCCTCGACGCGAGTGCCGATCACCCCGATCCCGAACAGGGTCCCGATGATCATGAACACCGCGCTGGCGGTGACGACCACCTGTCGGATGCGGTCGGTGGTGCTGGTCATGGGAGCCCCTCTCATCAAGCTTGAACAAAGCTTATACAACATCGCCTCGTTTGGGAAGCGACCCACGGCGCCAACGAGGAGCGGCTGGCCGACGTCAAGGAGCTCTACGACCCGGCCCACCTCTTCCGATCCCGAACGCCTCGCGCGACGGTGAGCCGACACTCATAGCGGCGCAGCAGGACGGGCACAGACACCCCACAGATTCGGCTGGCGGAATGGACTCACCACCACCCGCGATCCGAGGAGTTCCCCGTGTCCACCACCGCCCTGTTGTATCTGGCCAACGTCGCCGCCATCGCGATCCTCACGCTGGGGCTCTACTTCCCCCGCCACGGGCGCCGCGACCTCGTCGTGGCCTACCTCGGCGTCAACCTCGGCATCATGGCGGTCAGCTCCGTGCTCCTGTCGACGGCGGTCGGCGCGGGCCTGGGCCTCGGGCTCTTCGGCGTCCTGTCGATCATCCGACTACGGTCCGACGAACTCGCTCAGCACGAGATCGCCTACTACTTCTCCGCGCTGGCTCTCGGCCTGCTGAGCGGCCTCGGGTCCGAGCCCGTCATGGCGCTCAGCCTCATGGCCACGGTGCTCGCAGCCATGTTCGTCGCCGACCATCCGCTGCTCCTGCGCGGCTACCTCCGCGAGGTCGTCGTCGTCGATCGCGCCCTCACCGACCGGGCTGCCCTGGTGGACTATCTGGAGGGCCGCCTCGGCGGCACCGTCAAACACCTCGCCGTCCAGCGGCTCGACTTCGTCAATGACACCACCACCGTCGATGTCCGCTACCGCGCCGCCTCCCGCCGCCCGGCCCTGGCGGTGGCCCGATGAGCATCGCCGTCGTCGATCGCGCCCCGGTCACGCTCGACGACCTCAACCGGGCCGCCGCGCTCCTGACGCGGGTCGACCGCAAGTACGTCCTCGCCGCCAGCGCAGCCGACGCCGTGCTCGCCGCGCTGCCGCATGCGACCCGGGTCCTCGAGATCGACGGCGCACGCACGTTCGCCTACCGCTCCACGTACTTCGACACCCCCGACCTCGCCTGCTACCTGGGCACGGCACACCGCAGACGGCGCCGCTACAAGGTGCGCACCCGCACCTACGTCGACAGCGGCGAGTGCTTCCTGGAGGTCAAAACCCGGCGCGGCGACGCCACGGTCAAGCGACGCCTCCCGTGGTCGGGGCCGGCCGACAGGATCGACGCCGATGGACTGGGCTTCGTCGACGGCGCCCTCTCCGAGGACCGGATACAACTCGACGGCGCCCTCACACCCACCCTCGACGTCGACTACCTGCGCACCACGCTGCTCATGCCCGACGGCGCCTCCCGCGCCACCGTCGACTCTGCGCTGACATGGCGCGACAGGGCCACCGGCCGCACCCGCACCGCGCCCTGCCTCGTGATCGTCGAGACCAAGTCCGGCGCCGGGCCCTCGTCCGCCGACCACGTGCTCTGGCGGCGCGGACACCGACCCGTCGCCGTGTCCAAGTACGCCACCGGACTCGCCGCCCTACGCCCGGGCCTCCCGCGCAACCGGTGGCACCGGCTCCTGAGCCGGGCCGACCTCGCCGCCTGACCATCCGGAAGAACGAAGGAAACCCACAGTGAAACCCCGATCCATCCTCGCCAGCCTGTCCTCGCTCGCCGTCGGCGCCCTCCTCGTCGGCTGCGGCGCCACCGGAGTGGAGAGCACGGCCGCGGCCGGCACCGTCTCCGCCGCCTCATCCGCGTCGACGTCCGCCGCGACCGTCACGACCGCCACTGGGGACGCGGCGCTCACCGTCGACGCGGCGCGCGCCGCGAACGCGTCCCCCGACGCTGCCGACACCGCGTGGGACGCGGCCTCCTCCACGACCGTCACGCTCACCGGCGACTCCGCCTCCGTCGACGGGGCGGGCGCCACCGTCGACGGCGCCACCGTCACGATCACCACCGGCGGGACCTACGTCCTCACGGGCACCCTCGACGGGCAGGTCGTCGTGGACTCCGCCTCCGACGACGAGGTGAAGCTCGTCCTCTCCGGCGCCGACATCACGTCCGGCACCGGACCGGCGATCTCGGTCGTCGACGCGGGCGAGGCGGTCGTCGTCCTTGCCGAGGGCAGCACCAATTCCCTCACCGACGCCGCGACCTATGCCGACACCGGCGAGGACGCTCCCAACGCCGCGCTCTACTCCACGGCCGACCTCACCATCGGTGGCGACGGCTCGCTCACCGTCACGGGTCGCAGCCAGGACGGCATCGCCGGCACCGACGGCCTGGTGATCAGCGGCGGCACCCTGTCCGTCGAGGCGGCCGACGATGGCATCCGCGGCAAGGACCACCTCGCTGTCACGGGCGGCGCCGTCACGGTCGACGCCGGGGGCGACGCGCTGAAGTCGACCAACGACACCGAGGCCGATTCGGGCTTCATCGACATCTCCGGCGGGACGCTGACCCTCAGCGCCGGGACGGACGGCTTCGATGCCGCCACCGACGTCGTCATCTCCGGCGGGGCCGTCCAGGTCGACGCGCTCGACGACGGCCTCCACGCAGAGTTCAGCCTCGTCATCGGCGGCGGCGACGTCACCGTGACCCGCTCCTATGAGGGCCTCGAGGCGCAGTACCTCGCCCTGACCGGCGGCACGGTCGAGATCACGGCCGAGGACGACGGCCTGAACGTCTCCGCGGGCTCGACGACCTCCGACACCGCCCCGCAGATGGGCGGAGGGCCGGGCGGGGGCGGCGTCGTCGACGGGCTGGCGCTCGTCACCGGCGGCAGCCTGACCATCGACGCCGGTGGCGACGGGTTCGACTCCAACGGCAGCGCGGAGATCGCGGGCGGGACCGTCGTCGTGCACGGGCCGCTCACCGACGGCAACGGCGCGCTCGACGTCAACGGCACGTTCCTCGTGACCGGCGGGACGCTGTTGGCGGTCGGCTCGGCCGGGATGGCGGAGGCCCCGGACGCCGAGTCGACACAGGGCTGGATCCAGGCGCAGACGTCGGGTCCGGCCGGGGCGACGATCCAGATCCTCTCGGGCTCTGACGTCGTCGCCGAGTTCACCGCTGCGAAGGACTTCGCCAACGTCGTCTACTCCGGAGCGGGGATCGCCGCCGGTGAGGAGTACGCGATCGTCGTCGACGGCCAGTCCACGACGGCGACGGCCGGCACCGCGACCGGCGGCATGGGCGGCGGTGGGCGCGGCCCGCGCCGCTGACCCGCCTCAGCCGGCGGACGACCAGACGTCCGGGGACACCCGGACGTCTGCGCCCGTCCGGGCCGACTCCTCGATCGCCAGCCCCAGCGCGTGGTCCTGGCATGCGTCGGCCAGGGGATAGGGCGCCGGGCCGTGGCCCCGGGCCCAGGCGCCGGTGTCGGCGAGGATCTGCGCCACCGCGATGTCGTCCTCCGACATCCGCGACCCCGCCCAGGCGTTGCGGTACACCACGGACCCCTCGAACGACACCGACACCAGGTCGTTGCCCTCCAGGTTGAGGTCGACGCCGGTGCGGCGGTAGGACAGCGGCGACACGACGACGTCGCCGTCGGCCCAGCGCCGCACCACGTCGTCGGCGATCTCCCCGTGCGTGCCGCGCACGACGATCCGCCGTGACAGCAGGGGGTTCCACCACTGGTTCTCGACGAAGTCGTACAGGCCCATGCGCCCCTCGCCGAAGTCGATGGTCGCGATGGTGGTGGTCCGCGACACCGGGCGCGGGTCCTCCGCCCAGCCGGCGGGCGACAGCGGGTCGGTCAGCGGCGCCGCGAACGACCGCGCGGTCACCGTCGCCTCGGCCATCCCGACGCCGAGGAGCCCACGGATCATCGACGTCGCGTGGTACAGGTGGGTCGAGGCGACCTGCACCGACGTCGGCGTCCCGATCGCCCCGGAGGCTACGACGGCGGCGCGGGCCGCGTGCCCGGGCATCAGCAGGTACTGCTCGGCCACCTGCACGAGGCCGGAGTCCCCGACCTCGGACCACAGCGCGCGCAACCCGTCCAGGGTCGGCGCCGGGGGCGTCTCCGCGAGCACGCGGGCGCCGCGCTCGACGAGCCCGGCCACGACCGTCGGCATCGCCTCCCACGTCACGGCCGCGACGACGAACTCCGGGGCGTGGGCCAGGGCGTCGTCGAGCGTGCGGACCACGGGGATGCCCGACCAGTCGGCGGCCAGCCGCGCGGCCGAGGAGTCGGAGTGCGCCACGAGCGCGACCACGCGGAGCCGCTCGGGCGCGGCCGCGGCGAGCCGCAGCATGAAGCGGGTGCGCCATCCCGATCCGACGATGGCGAACCGGACCGGCTCAGTGGGCGTCGGCATGGGACTTCTTCCGCGGGATGAGGTGCATGACGACCACGGCGATGGCACCCGCGACGATGCCGAGCAGCGCGGAGGCGAGCGTGTTGACCAGCCAGCCGACGAACCCGCCGGCCGCCTCGGCGGCCGCGACCTCCCAGTGGTGCACCAGGTCGTACATGGGCGTCCAGCCGAGGTCGTAGATGCCGACCAGCAGGATGTGGCCGCCGACCCACAGCATCGCGGCGATGCCCACCGTGGAGAGCACCTTCATGACGATCGGCATGGCCTTGACCAGCAGCTCGCCGAGGCGCTTGGTCGACGGGTTCGCCGCCATGTGCAGCCCCGCGTCGTCCATCTTCACGATCAGCGCGACGGCGCCGTAGACGAGTGCGGTGATGCCGATCGCGACGACGACGAGGGTCAGCGCGCGCATCCAGAAGCCGACGTCGGCGATCTCGTTGAGCGAGATCACCATGATCTCGGCCGACAGGATGAAGTCGGTGCGGATGGCCCCGCTCACCATCGTGTCCTCGTGGTTGGGGCCCTTGATCGCCGCGGGCGCCTCCTTGACCTTCGAGTGGCCGCTGACGGCCTCCCAGATCTTCTCGGCCCCCTCGTACGAGAGATAGAGGCCGCCGAGCATCAGGAGGGGGGTGAGCAGCCAGGGCAGGAACTGGCTGAGCAGCATGATGGCGGGGAGGATGAACAGCAGCTTATTGCGGAGCGACCCCTTGGCGATCTTCCAGATCACCGGCAGCTCGCGGTCCGGGGTGAAGCCGTCGACGTAGCGCGGCGTCACGGCCGCGTCGTCGACCACCACACCCATCGCCTTGGTTGACGCCTTACCCGCCGCTGCGGCGATGTCGTCGACGGAGGCCGCCGCGGCCCGGGCGATGGCCGCCACGTCGTCGAGTAGTGCTGCAAGGCCGCCGGCCATGGGGTTCCCCTCTCACCTGATACCGGGACGAGTCTAGGGTCCCCTCTACGCTGGGGGCGATGAGTAGCGCACCGATCCCCGACGTCGGCGGCTGGTTCCGCACCGCCGCGGACGGCGTTGCGCTGCCGTCGCTCCCCTCGTGGGGGCCGGGGACGGGTGGGTTCGGCCGGACCTCGCCGGAGGAGGACCTGGTCGCGGCCGCCGAGCTGTTCCGCGGCCGCCCCACCATGGTGCTGACCGGGGCGGGCATGTCGACGGGGGCCGGCCTGCCCGACTACCGCGGCCGCGACGCCGTCCCGCGCTCGCCCATGACCTACCAGGAGTTCGTGGGATCGGACCTCAGCCGTCGTCGCTACTGGGCCCGCAGCACCGTCGGCTGGCGGTGGTTCGAGCGCGCCCGGCCGCACCACACCCACCTCACGCTGGCCCAGATGGGCGACCTGACGCCGCTCACCGGCGTCGTGACGCAGAACGTCGACGGGCTGCACCAGGCGGCGGGGTCGCGGCCGGTGCTCGACCTGCACGGCAACCTGGCCCGCGTCGTGTGCCTCGGCTGCCGGGCGGTGCTGGACCGCGGGCGGCTGCAGGATGAGCTGCTGGCGCTCAACCCCGAGGTGGCGCGCCGGCTCGACGCCCTCGCCGAGGAGACCCGCACCGCACCCGACGGCGACGCCGAGGTGGACCGCACCGAGGACTTCCGCTACCCCGCCTGCCCGCGCTGCGGCGGCATGCTCAAGCCGGAGGTCGTGTTCTTCGGCGAGAACGCCGACCGGAGCGTCGTCGAGCGGGCCTGGGCCATGCTCGAGGACGCCGCTGTGCTGCTGGTGCTCGGCTCGAGCCTGTCGGTGATGAGCGGACTGAGGTTCGTGCGCCGCGCCGCGCAGCACGGCAGGGACGTCGTCATCGCCAACGACGGCGCGACCCGCGGGGACGACCTGGCCACCCTACGCATCCACGGCCGGCTGGAGGACGTGCTCACGCGGTGGGCGGAGCTGCTCACGTGAGCACCTTCCGCAAGACGGGCAGTCGGCGTGCGGTCGCCACCGAGGTCGCCAGCCTGCGCTGGCTCGCGGAGGCCGAGGCCCACGGCGGCGCCGCCGTCGCGGAACTCGCCGGGTCCGGGGAGACGTGGCTGGAGACGGTCCTGCTGAGTACCGGGCACCCGTCGCGGGCCGACGCCGCCGAGTTCGGCCGCAGACTGGCCCGCACCCACGCCGCCGGGGCGAGGTGGTGGGGCGAGGCCCCACCCGGGCTGGACCCCGCGCACCTGTCGACGGCGAACCTCGGCACGCCCGCCGCCGCGGAGCCGGTGTGGGACACCTTCGGCGAGTACTACGCCGAGGGGAGGCTCCGGCCCTACGTCGCGATGGCGCCCTGGCTGGACGCCGATGACGCCGCGCTGCTGCACCACGCCTGCGACGCCGTCGCCACGGGCCGCTTCGACTCGCCGCAACCCGCGCTGTGCGGCCCCGTCGCCCGTATCCACGGCGACCTCTGGGGCGGCAACGTCGTGTGGACCGCCGACGGGGTCGGCACCCTCATCGATCCCTGCGCCAACGGCGGCCACGCCGAGACCGACCTCGCCGAGCTCGCGCTGTTCGGCTCCCCGCACCTCGCCGACACCGTCGCGGGCTACCACGAGGTCAGCCCGCTCGCCGACGGATGGCCGGCTCGCGTGCCGCTGCACCAGTTCCACATGCTGCTCGTCCACGTCGTCCTCTTCCGTGGGGGCTACGTCCGGCAGGCCCTCGCCGTGGCCCGCGAGCTGCTGCGTTAGCGGGCCTCGGCTGCGCGATGGCGGCGATGCTGGGTTAAGTTTGCGCGCATGAGCACAGCCGCTGCCGCCCAGAAGAAGAAGTTCACGTTCGGGCTCCTGCCCCAGATCGTCGTCGCCATCGCGCTCGGCGTGCTGTTCGGGAACTTCTTCCCGGACTGGCTGACCAGGGTCTTCGTCACGTTCAACGGCGTGTTCGGCCAGTTCCTCGGCTTCGCCATCCCGCTGATCATCCTGGGCCTCATCGCACCGGCCATCGCCGAGCTCGGCCGCGGGGCCGGCCGGTGGTTGGCCATCACGGCCGCGCTGGCGTACTCATCGACGCTGCTGGCTGGATTCCTCGGGCTCAGCACGTCGCTGATCGTCCTGCCCCGCGTGCTCCCGAAGGGCGGGGCACCCTCGCTCACCAACCCGGACGAGGCGCTGCTCGCCCCGTACTTCTCGCTGGAGATCCCGCCGCTGTTCGGCGTCATGTCGGCGCTGGTGTTGGCGTTCATCGTCGGCGTGGCGATGACCGTCATCCAGGGAGACTCGCTGCAGCGGGGCTTCCTCGAGTTCCGCGAGGTGATCAACCTCGTCATCCAGAAGATCCTCATCCCGCTGCTGCCCATCTACATCTTCGGCATCTTCCTCAACATGACCCAGGGCGGCCAGGTGGCCACCGTCATCGCCACCTTCCTCGGCGTCGTGGTGTTCGTGTTCATCCTCACGTGGATCATGCTGCTGCTGCAGTACACGGTCGCGGGTGTCATCACGGGCAAGAACCCCATCAAGATGCTCGTCACCATGCTGCCTGCGTACGCCACCGCGTTGGGCACGTCGTCGTCGGCCGCGACGATCCCGGTCACGCTGCGCCAGGCGATCAAGATGGGCGTCTCGCAGCCCGTGGCGGCCTTCGCGATCCCGCTCAACGCCACCATCCACCTGGCCGGATCGACCATCAAGATCACGTGCTTCTCGATGGCGGTGATGATGCTGGCCGGCATGGAGATCAACGTCGGCGTGATGATCGGCTTCGTCATGATGCTGGGCGTCATGATGGTCGCCGCCCCTGGTGTTCCCGGCGGCGCGATCATGACCGCGGCGGGACTGCTCTCGACGATGCTCGGCTTCTCCGAGGCCCAGGTCGGCCTGATGATCGCGGCCTACATCGCCATCGACTCGTTCGGCACCGCCACCAACGTGACGGGCGACGGCGCGCTGGCGGCGATCGTCGACAAGTGGGTGTCGCGGTCGAAGCACCGCGACGAGCTCGGCGACGAGGCGGCGGTCCGGGCCGCCGCCTGACGGGATGTGCTGAGATGGGCGCATGACGACTGACGTTGACTTCTGGTTCGATCCCGTCTGCCCGTGGGCCTGGATGACCTCCCGCTGGATGCTCGAGGTGGAGAAGGTCCGCGACGTGAAGGTGACCTTCCACGTCATGAGCCTGTCCGTCCTCAACGACGGCCGCGACCTCCCCGCGGGCTACCGCGCCTTCCTCGACAACGCCTGGATGCCGGCCCGCGCCGCGCTGCTGGTCGAGCAGCGCCACGGCTCCGACGTGCTGCGCGACTTCTACACCGAGCTCGGCACCCGCTTCCACCCCGGCGAGCAGGAGGTCGGTCCGGAGCCGGTCGCGGCTGCGCTGGCAGCCGTCGGCGCCGACGCGGACATCCTCGACATCGCGCAGACCGACGCCATCGACGACGACCTGCGCCGCTCGCACCACGAGGGCATGGATCCGGTGGGCGACGAGGTCGGCACCCCCGTGATCCGCGTCAACGGCATGAGCCTGTTCGGCCCCGTCATCTCCCCGGCGCCGAAGGGCGAAGAGGCCGGCGAACTGTTCGACGGGTTCGTCAAGGTCACCGCCTACCCGGGCTTCTTCGAACTCAAGCGCACCCGCACGGTGGATCCGATCTTCGACTGAGGCATTAGCACAGCCACTTGGATAAATTGGCCGACCCCACCCGAAGCGTCCTGCGGGCCCACGGCTACCGTGTCTCGCATGGGCAGGGTTCTGGTCGCGTACGCGACCCGTGGTGGTGCGGCGCGCGACATCGCCGAGACGGTCGGTGAGGTGCTGCGCGCCTCGGGGCACGCGGTGCGCGTGGCTGATCTGAAGTCGAAGCCAGGCGTCGACGGCGCCGAGCTGGTCGTCGTCGGCAGCGGCATCAATGCCGGATCGTGGTACCCGGAGGCGACGTCGTGGCTGGCCGCCGAGGCCGGCGCGCTGCGGACGGCGCGGGTGGCGGTGTTCAACGCCTGCCTCAACGCGGCCGACCCGGCCAAGCGCGACGACTCCCTCGCCTACAACCGGTCCGTGGCCGAGCGCGTGCGCGCGTCCGCGAGCGAGTCCTTCGCCGGCCGGTTCGTGCCGGAGCACATCAGTTGGTGGCGCCGGCTGTTCCTGCGCACCATGCAGAAGCCGACGCAGGATCACCTGGACCTCGACGCCGTCCGGGCCTGGGCGTCGACGCTCACCGTGAGCTGATCGGGAGCGCGCATACCATCGGGGCATGCGTCGGCGTGCCTTCCTCCTTGGCGCCGCCACCGTGCCGCTGGCCGGGTGCGGCGACGACGGGTCGCTCTCCGTGCCCGACGTGCCCATCGATCTCGGCGGCTTGGGCGGGTGCCGTAGCCCCGAGTCGCTGGTGACGTTCTCGACGCTGGGCGGGGCCCCGCTGTCCTACGAGGTGACGGGCGCCCCTCAGTCGTTCCGGGCGGACCCGCGGTTCGTCGAGGCCTTGGAGGACTGGGCGGCCGGGTGGGCCGCCGCGAGCGGGCTGGGCCCGCTGACCGGCGTGTCGACCTATGGTGCGTTCGTCGACAAGTGCGACTCCTGGCATGCGGCGGGTCGGGCCTTCGACTTCGCGACGCTGACGCACGAGGGCGGCGTCGTCTCCTGCCGCTACGACCAGTGGGGTGACGACCCGGCCGAGTTGCGCGGGTACTGGCGGCTCGCGGCCTCCGTCGCGTCGCGGTTCACCTACACGCTGACCTACCGGTACAACGCGCAACACCACAACCACATCCACATCGACAACGGCGTGAACGGCTACGACGCCGCGTCGCTGCGGGAGGGGTCGCGGACCCAGGTCGACCTCGTGCAGGGCGTGCTGCGCTTCGTGTTCGGCCGCGACGTCGAGGCGACGGGCCGCTACGACGACGCCACGAAGTCAGCGGTCCGGTCCGTCCAGCGCGAACTGGGCATCACCGTCCCGCTGGCCACCCCGGACGGATGGCGCGAGTTCCTGACCGGCGCCGTCGCTCTCGGCCGCTGACGCAGGCTCAGGCTGTGTGGCGGAGTGCGTCGCGCAGGACGTCCAGTCCGACGGAGCCGAGATCGAGTGCCCGACGGTGGAAGTCCCGCAGGTCGAATGCCGCCCCGGCCCGCGCCGCGGCCTCGTCGCGCGCCTGCTCCCACAGACGCTGCCCGACCTTGTACGCCGGCGCCTGGCCCGGCCACCCCAGGTAGCGGTC
Source organism: Tessaracoccus sp. O5.2 (assembly GCF_964266725.1). Classification (NCBI taxonomy): domain Bacteria; kingdom Bacillati; phylum Actinomycetota; class Actinomycetes; order Propionibacteriales; family Propionibacteriaceae; genus Tessaracoccus; species Tessaracoccus sp. O5.2. The sequence continues at coordinate 82,658 of NZ_CAXWGV010000012.1, forward strand.
CAGCTCGAAGCGCACGAACTCCTCGGCCATGTTGACGTTGGCCTTGAGGAACGGCCACGCCTTGTCGCCGTCCCAGGTGCCGCCGCCCCACTCGTCGGGGGCGGGCTTGCCGAGGTGCACGCCGATGTCGAGGACCACTCGGGCGGCCCGCATGCGCTGGGCGTCCAGCATCCCCATCCGGTCGCCCGGGTCGTCCAGGAAGCCGAGCTGCTCCATCAGGCGCTCCGCGTACAGCGCCCAGCCCTCACCGTGTCCCGACACCCAGCAGATGAGGCTGCGCCAGCGGTTCAGCTGCCCGGACAGGTACGTCGCCTGCGCGATCTGCAGATGGTGCCCCGGCACGCCCTCGTGGTAGACGGTCGTCTTCTCCCGCCACGTGCCGAAGTCCTCGACGCCCGGCGGAACGGACCACCACATGCGCCCGGGGCGGGAGAAGTCGTCGGTGGGGCCGGTGTAGTAGATGCCGCCGTTCTGCGTCGGGGCGATGCAGCACTCGAGGGTGCGGATCGGGTCGGCGATGTCGAAGTGCGTCCCCGCCAGGGCCGCGATGGCGGCGTCCGAGGTCTCCTGCATCCAGCGCTGCAGCGCGTCGGTGCCGTGCAGCCGGCGGTTGACGTCCTCGTCGAGCCGCCGCATGGCCTCGTCGGCGGTGGTCCCGTCGCCGTAGAGCTGATGGGCGACCTCGTCCTGCTCGGCGACGATGCGGGCCAGCTCCTCGCGGCCCCACTCGTAGGTCTCGTCGAGGTCGATGGTCGCGCCCAGGAACTGTCGCGACAGCAGCTGGTACCGATCGCGGCCGACGCCGTCGGCCTTCGGGGCGCGTGGCGCCAGGTCGCGCAGCGCCTCCGCGAGCCGGGCGTACGCCGCGCGCGCCCCGTCGGCGTTGGCGGCCAGCGCGGCGGCCAGCGATTCGGGGAGGTCGGCGGACGCACCGAACGTGCGCCAGAAGGACCCCTCCCCGGCGAGCTCCTCCGCCTGCGCGATGCCGATCTCCATTTGCCGGACGGCCGGGGCGGGGCCCTCATCGACCGCGAGGCGCAGGGACTCGATGTAGCCGTCGACCGCCGCGGGCACGGCACCCATCCGGGCCGCGATGACCTCCCAATGGTCGGTCGTGGCCGTGGGCATGAGGTCGAAGATGTCGCGGATCCCCTGCAGCGGCGACGCGATGTTGTTCAGCTGCGCGTAGTCCTCGCCGGCCTCGAAGAGCTCGACGTCGAGGCCCAGCCGTTCCCGCATCGCGGCGGCGGTCACCCGGTCGACGTCGTCGACGATCTCAGTCGCCTCGACCTGACGCAGCGCCTCCCGGGCGGCGTCGGCCTTGGCCGCCATGCCGGCGGGGGAGAAGTCGTCGAGTTCGTGGTCGTGCCCCGGCGCGCCGATGTGGGTGGCGACGATGGGGCTGAGGCGGACGAGCGTGTCGACGTAGGCGTCGGCGACCTGGTCCAGCGGGGTGGGCGTGCGAGTGGTCATGCCGTCGACGCTACCAGCGGGCCGCCCGTCAACTGCCCGAGAGCATGTCCTTCACCAGAGGGACCACCTCGGTGCCGTAGAGGCCGATGGTGTCGAGGATCGCCTCGTGCGACAGGCGGCCGGTGGAGACCTTGAGCTGGAACCGCTGCGCGCCCAGGGTCCGGAAGCCGTGGGCGATCTTCGCCGCCACCGTCTCCGGCGAGCCGACCGCCATGGCGCCGTGGTCGGCCTCCTCGTCGAAGTGGTCGCGGGACATGCGCCCCCAGCCCCGCTCGCGCCCGATCTTGGAGGTCTGCTCCAGCCAGGGCCGGAACATCCGCTCGCGCGCGGCGTCGTCGGTGGCGGCGAGGTGCCCGTACGAGTGCCAGCCGATCGGCTGCGGCTCCTTGCCGAGCTCCTCGAGCGCGCGGCGATGCAGGTCGGCGAAGGGAGCGAACCGGTCCACCGGGCCGCCGATGATCGCGAGCATCAGCGGGAGCCCGTAGTGCGCGGCGCGGAGCACCGACTGCGGGCTGCCGCCGACGGCGACCCACGTCGTCAACGGGGTGCTCGCGAGGCGGGGGAACAGCTCGACGTCGTCGAGGCTCTGCGTGAGCTGGCCCTGCCAGGTCTGGCGGCCGCCCTGGATCAGCTGCGCGAGCATGGCGAGCTTCTCCTCGAAGAGGGCCTCGTAGTCCTGGAGGTCGTAGCCGAACAGCGGGAAGGACTCGATGAACGAGCCGCGGCCCGCGATGAGCTCGGCGCGGCCCCCGCTCAGCGCGTCGAGCGTGGCGAACCGCTCCACGACGCGCACCGGGTCGTCGGAGGACAGGACGGTCACGGCCGTGGCGAGCTTCAGGCGCGTCGTGCGGGTGGCGATGCCGGCGAGCACCATGTCGGGCGCGGAGATGGCGAAATCCTCGCGGTGGTGCTCCCCGACGCCGATCGCGTCCAGGCCCACCTCGTCGGCGAGGACGGCCTCGGCGACCACGTTGCGGATGACCTGATCGTGGGGGAGGAGGGCGCCGTCCGGGCCCTCGGTGACGTCGCCGAAGGTGTCGATGCCGAATTCGAGCCGCTCGATGTCCATGGGGTCCTCGCGAAGATTGAGAGATCAACTATCCCCAGCCTAGCCCACCCGTCAACCGCGCCTGCCTCCCGTCGGGGCGCCTGCCTTATGTTTGGGAGCCTGCGCTCCATCGCAGGCGTCTTCCGCACGCCTGGTTTCCGTGCACCTGCCTGGTCTGTAGGGCAGGCGTCAAGAGCTAAGGCAGGCGTCGGACGCAAGGCAGGCGTCGGGAGCTAAGGCGGGCGTCGGGAGCTAAGGCGGGCGTCAGAACCACAGCTGGAAAGGGAACTTGTCATGGAATGGGTCATCCTCCTCGGCTCGGGCGTTCTCGAGGCCGTCTGGGCCACGGCCCTCGGCCGCTCCGACGGTCTACGCCGCCCCCTCCCCACCGTCGTCTTCGTCGTCGGGGCCGTCCTCAGCCTCGTGGGCCTGGGGATCGCGCTGAACACCCTCCCGACCGGCACCGCCCACGCGGTCTGGACCGCGACGGGGGCGTCGCTCACCGTCGCCTGGGCCATGCTCACGCGCGTGGAGCCGGTCAGCCTGGCCAAGGTGCTCCTCCTGGTCGGCATCGTCACGTGCGTGGTGGGGCTGAAGGTGGTCGCATGACCGCCCGGTGGGCCTGGCCGGCCCTGCTCGTCAGCTCCGTCCTGGAGGCGGTGTGGGCCAACGCGCTCTCCGCCAGCGACGGCTTCACACGTCCGCTGCCCACCGTCGTGTTCGTCGTGGCGACGGCGCTGTCCACCGTCGGCCTCGCCTACGCCATGCGCCACATCCCGACCGGCACCGCGTACGCCGTCTGGACCAGCGTCGGCACCGTGCTCACGGTCGGGTACTCGGTCGCGGTCGGCGCGGAGGCCCTGTCCTGGCTGAAGGCGCTGTTCCTGGCCGGGATCGTCGCGTGCGTCGTCGGCCTCAAACGCCTCGACGGCGGACGCGACGACGGCGCCCGCCCCGCAGGACCGGCGCCGTCGCTCTGACGGCCACGGTGCGGTCTCAGCGGAACAGCGCCGTGATGAGCGGCGCCGCCGTGGTGCCGCCCGAGCCGCCGACCTCGACGAAGGACGCGACGGCGTACGTGTCGTTGTAGGCGATCATCCAGGCGCTGGTCTGCAGCTTGCCCGTCTCGCCCCACTGGGCGGTGCCGGTCTTGGCGCCCTTCATGAGGCCCTGCAGCGAGCGCCCGGTGCCGGACGACACCGTCGCCTCCATCATGGTGCGCAGCCCCTGCGCCTCGGCGGCGCTGAGCGGTGCCGCCGTCGGGGAGGCCTGCGTGCCCTGCACGAGCCACGGCAGCGTGGTCTTGCCGGCCGCGACCGACGCGGCCACGGTGGCCATGCCGAGCGGCGACATGGTGACCTGCCCCTGACCGATCATCGACGCCGCCCGGTCGATCGAGTTGCCCGGCTCGACGGTGCCGAAGTTGGACGTGAAGCCGACGTCGTATTCCGTGCCCACCCCCAGGGACGCCGCCGCCGCGTGGAGCTGCTCGCCGCTGATCGACGACGCGGCGGCCGCGAACGCCGTGTTGCACGACTGCGCGAACGCTGTGGTGAGCGGGATGCGGCCCAGGGCGCTCGACGGGTAGCCGGAGTAGTTGCCGAAGGTGTAGCTGCCCACGGTCAGCGAGGGGGTGCAGTTGACGGTGGAGGTGGGCGTCATCCCGGACCGGAGCATCGCCAGGGCGGAGACGGCCTTGAAGGTGGAGCCGGGCGCGTACTTGCCGAAGGTCACGTGCGGGTAGGTGCCCCCGGCCGGTGACTGGGCGGCGGCGAGCACCGCACCGTCGGCCACCGACAGCACCACGAGCGCGGCTATGCCCGCCTGGCCGCTCAGGATCTCCTCGGCCTTCGACTGTAGGTCCCGGTCCAGGGTCAGCGTGATGCCCGTGCCGACGCTCGGGTCCTGCTGGAAGAGCGTCGTCTCGGGCACCGGGGATGCGCTGGCCCCGGCGGCTGACTTTCGGGCGACGGCGTCGATCCGGATGCCGGGGACGCCGCGCAGCTGGTCGTCGTAGCGGGACTGCAGGCCGCTCAGGCCGACGCGGTCCAGCTCGGTCAGCGTCCCCTCCGACTCGGCGATCATCTCCGCGGTCGGTGCCCCGACGCTGCCCAGGAGCGGCGCCGCGAACGACCCGCCCGGCCCGATGATGGCGGAGATCTCGCGGACGAGGACGCCGGGGACGGTCGTGATGGTGGCCGGGATCTCGGCCTGCAGCATCGTCGCGGCGACCACGTACGCCTTGGGGCCGTTGGCCAGGACCTTGCGCGTGTAGGCGGCGGCGTCCACCTTCAGGAGCGCGGCCAGGTCCGCGGCGGCGGTCTCCCACTCGGCCTGATCGACGGCGCCCTTGTCCAGGCCGACCTCGTACATGGCGCCCTCCTCGACGATGGCGATGCCCTCGCGGTCGTTGATCGGGGCCCGCTTGGCCTCCTGGCGGGTGTGCCGGAGCCTGGTCTGCGGGGTGAGGTCCGGGTGGACGATCGTCGGCTCCCAGTCCACGCGCCACTGGTCGCCCGCGTACCGGAACCGGGCCTCCGTGGTGTAGGTCCAGCCGTCGACGCCGAGCGGGTAGTCCATGGTCAGCGTGGCGACAGCGACGTCGTCGGTGGCCTCGTACGCGATGGGCCCGGCGGTGACCGCCGGGACGATGCCGTCCATGCCGGCGAAGATCTCCGTCAGGTCCGCCTGCGCGTCGGCGGCCGGGCGCACCATCGGCAACGCGGACACGTCCTGCGCGGCGAGCGCAGCCGCCAGCGCGGCCACGGCGTCGTCCGCCGCGGGCAGGTCGTCGCGAGTCACCGCCGAGTCGCTCGGCGACGGCTCCGGTGAGTCCGGGCCGGGGGCGCAGCCCACGAGAGTCAGGGCCGTGACCAGCAGCGTCGCCAGTAGTCGTCGCATCAGACCTCCTGTTCGGCCCCAGGCTACAAGGCGGCCCCGACAAGCCAGGGGAGGCGCGGGGCCCGGACGAGGTTTGTCGCTCTTCCCGGCGCCGGTACCCTGGGAAGGTGCCTGGAGGCTGTCCGCCTCGGCGCGCCGGTCTCGACATAGGAGCTGTTTCACGTTGAACGTACCCCTGTGGGTCTGGGCGATCACGGTCGTCGTCATCCTCGGCCTCCTCGCATTCGACTTCTTCTTCCACGTCCGTAAGGCGCACACGCCGACGCTGCGCGAAGCCGCGGTCTGGTCGGCAATCTACGTCGGCCTGGCGCTGCTGTTCGGCGTGATGGTGTGGGTCTTCGGCGGCGCCCAGATGGGCGCGGAGTACTTCGGCGGATACATCACGGAGAAGGCGCTGTCGGTCGACAACCTGTTCGTGTTCCTCATCATCATGTCCAGCTTCGCCGTGCCCCGCGAGGACCAGCAGAAGGTCCTGTTGTTCGGCATCGTGTTCGCGCTCATCGCGCGCACCGCGTTCATCTTCGCCGGCAAGGCGATGATCGAGACGTTCTCCTGGACGTTCTACCTGTTCGGCCTCATCCTCATCGTCACCGCCGGCAAACTGCTGGCGCCCGAGAAGGACGGCGAGGAGGAGGGCGCCGACAACTTCATCATCCGGCTGGCCAAGAAGTATCTGCGGACCACGGACCACTACGACGGCGACAAGCTGTTCACCGTCGAGAACGGCCGCCGCGTCCTGACCCCCATGCTCCTGGTCATGATCGCCATCGGCGGCACCGACATCCTCTTCGCGCTGGACTCCATACCTGCGATCTACGGCCTCACCACGAACGTGTTCATCGTCTTCACGGCCACCGCGTTCTCCCTCATGGGGCTGCGTCAGCTGTACTTCCTCATCGACGGCCTGCTGGACCGACTCGTCTACCTCAAGTACGGGCTGTCGCTCATCCTCGGCTTCATCGGCATCAAGCTCATCCTCCACGCGCTCAACGAGAACAACCTGCCGTTCATCAACGACGGCGAGCACGTCAACGTCTACGAGATCGAGATCGGGCTGTCGCTGAGCGTCATCCTCGGCATCCTCGTGGTGACGGTCCTCGCGTCGATCCTCAGCCCCACCGGCAAGCTCAAGACGGCGATCAACACCATCCACCGCTTGGCTTACGGCTACGTCCACACCGAGTACCACGGCGTCGAGGCCGAGCGCGAGGCCAACTACCAGCGCATGCTGGACGCCGAGGCGACCCTCACGAAGTTCGACCAGGAGAAGGTCATCGAGCTCATGGAGGAGTCGGGCGCCGCCTGGCTGGTGGACAAGGCGCACCGCATGCACGCGGACGCCACCCGGCGCTGACCGAGTTCCCGCGCCATGCGGATGGTCGCCGCGCTCCGGCGGCTCTGGCACCACGCCCCGTTCCGGCGGCTCCTCTGGCTGCGGACGGTCAGCCAGGCGGCCGACGGCACGCTGCAGGTCGGCATGGCCTCCTACATCCTGTTCTCCCCGCAGTCCCAGCCGACCGCGGCGGCCATCGCGGGCGTCCTCGCCCTCACCCTGCTGCCGTTCACGCTCGTCGGGCCGTTCGTGTCGCCGCTGCTGGACCGCTGGCCGCGCCGCGACGTCGCCCTGTACTCGGACCTGGCGCGGACCGTGCTCGCGGCCCTTATCGGGGTGATCATCGCCACCGGCTCGACGACGGGGGCGTGGGCTGCGGCGCTCTACACCGCGCTGCTCGTGGCGATGAGCATCAACCGCTTCATGCTCGCCGGGCTGTCGGCGGGGCTGCAGCACACCGTCGAGCCCGATGAGTACCTGACCGCGTCGTCGATCCTTCCGACGGTGGGCCCGCTCGGCGTCGTCGTCGGGGCGGTGCTCGGGTTCGCGACCCGCGCCCTGCTCGGTGGCGTCCTGCCCGCGCACCAGGCCGACGCCGTCGTCTTCGCCATCGCGGCCGCGCTGTTCCTGGGTTCCGTGTCGATCGCGCGCGGCTTCCCACGCGGTGCGCTCGGGCCCGACGTGGTCGGCGAGGCTCCCGGCATCCGCAGGGTCGCGGTGGGACTGGCGGAGGCCGCGCGCCACCTGCGCGCCCGCCCCGCCTCCGTGCTGGCGCTCGCGGTGATGGCGGCGACCCGGCTGCTGTTCGGCCTGTACAGCGTCGCGGTGATCCTCGCGGCCCGCCACCTCTGGCATCCGGCCGACCGCCCGGGCGACGCCCTGGCGGACCTCACGGTCTGGGGGCTCCTCACGGGGGCCGGGTTCGTCGTCGCGGCGCCCGTGGTGCCGGCGCTGGTGCGGGTGCTCGGGCTGCGCCGCGCGAGCGTGCTGCTGCTGACCGTCGGGGCGGTCGTGTCGGCCGGTATCGCGTTCACGACCGCCCGGCCGGTGATCTTCGCCGCGGGTTTCGCCGTCGGGCTCGTGGTGCAGTCGGTGAAGATCTGCGTCGACACCGTCGTGCAGGCCCACGTCGAGGAGCAGTTCAAGGGCCGCGCGTTCACGTTCTACGACATGGCCTACAACGCGGCCTTCGTCGCGGCCGGGCTCGTGGCGATCGTCGCGCTGCCGCCCACGGGCCTGAGCGCGCCGGCGTTCCTGGCGGTCGCGGCCGGCTACCTCGCGGCCGCCGCCGCGATGCTGGCCGGCGCGGCCCGCCTCGCCCCGGGGGATCTCGAGCGGGGGACCGCGGACCTCCTGGGCTGACGGCCCCTCAGCCGTCGAGCAGCCCGCACTCGTGCGCGATGAGGACCAGGCCCACCCGGTCGCGGGCGCCCAGCTTGCTGAGCAGGCGGCCGATGTGCGTCTTGACAGTGCCCTCGGCCATGTAGAGCCGCTCGGAGATCTCGGCGTTGTTGGCGCCGCGAGCCACCTCCTGCAGCACCTCGCGCTCGCGGTCGGTGAGCACGTCCAGCCGCTGGTCGGGGCCGGCCGTGGTGCGGGGGAGCAGCGGCGCGAACCGGTCGAGCAGGCGCCGGGTGGCCGACGGCGCCACGACGGCGTCGCCGTCGGCGACCGCCCGGATGGCTCCGAGCAGCTCGTCGGGGTGCGCATCCTTGAGCAGGAACCCACTCGCTCCGCCGCGGATCGCGGCGAAGACGTACTCGTCGAGATCGAACGTGGTGAGGACCAACACCTTCGTCTCGCCGCCGAGCGCGGTGATCTGCCGGGTGGCCTCGGTGCCGTCCATCACGGGCATGCGGATGTCCATCAGCACGACGTCGACGCGGCGCGTCCGCACCATCGCGACGGCGTCGCGGCCGTTGTCCGCCTCGCCGACGGTCTCCATGTCGTCGGCGGAGTCGATGAGCATCCGCAACCCGCTGCGGACTAGGGCCTGGTCGTCGGCCAACAGCACCCGGATCATGTGGTGGCCCCTCTCAGCCAGCTCTTGCCCAACTGGTTCGGCATCGGCAGCCGCGCCCAGACCTCGTAGCCACCGCCCGGGCGGGGGCCGGCGCGGAACTCGCCGCCCATCGCCACGACGCGCTCGCGCATGCCGCGCAGCCCCGAGCCCGTGCCGTCCGGCCGCGACAGGCTCCCGATGCCGTCGTCGCGGACCAGCAGGTCGACGTGCTCCGTGGTGTACGCGACGCGCGCCTCCGCGGTCGCGGTGGGCCCGGCGTGCTTGAGCACGTTGGTGATGGCCTCCTGCATCACGCGGAACGCCGTGAGCCCCAGCGACTCGGGCACGATCGGCGTCGGACCCTCGACCGTCAGCGTGATCCGTCCGCCGGCGGAGTCCACCAGCCCAGGGATCTCCGCCAACGACGGCGAGGGACCGAAGGCGGCCGATTCGTCGTCGCCGCGCATGAGCGCGACGATGCGGCGCACCTCCGCGATGGAGGTGCGCCCCGTGTCCGCGATGACGTCGAGGGCCTCGGCGGCCGCCTCGGGCCGCTTCGCGGTGAGCGCCCGCGCCCCTTCCGCCTGCACCACGATCACCGACAGCGAGTGCGCGAGCACGTCGTGCAGTTCCTGGGCGACCCCGGCCCGTGCGCGGCGCTCCGCCAGCTCCAACTCCTGCTCGGCCGAGCGCTGGGCCGCCGAGAAGCGCTCGGTGACGATCTCCCGGTCCAACGACTGTGTCAGCGCGCGCTCGCGCAGGAACCGGCCCCACAGGTAGGCCAGCGCGACGATGGCGGCGCAGAGGAGAACCAGCAGCGTGGTGCCCAGCACGCGGTAGGGGTCGGGGATGCCCGCGGTCCACGTGATCGGGCCGGCGAGGGAGCCCGCGACCCCGAGCGCAGCGACGGGGAACACCGCCGACATCCGCTGGTAGCGCCCGACGCTGTACACGACGACCGGGACCGCCAGAATCGCCGGGACCGGCGTGCTGAGCATGGCTGCCATCCCCACCCCGGCGGCCCCCACGGCGGTCAGAGCCGCCAGCGGGGCCATCCGGCGCAGCAGCAGTGCGCCGCACATCAGCAGCGACCAGGGCAGCGAGCGCATGACGAACTCGGAGTCCTCGTTCACCAGCAGCGGCGGCACCGTCGCGACGGCGAAGGTCAGCGCGAGGGCGCCGTCGCCCAAGAGGGTGCGGCCGTCGCGCGACCACTGCAGGTTCACCATGATGCGCCCAGCCTAGGGCGCGTCGCGCATCGCGGGATCAGACCGGCGGCGTCGATCCTCGCCCCGCGGCACCCCCGGGGTCTGACGCCGGCGGCCCTGCCGCGACAGACCGAGCTGCGCCTAGAGTGGGCCCCATGTTGCGCAAGGTGTTCTGGCTGCTGGGGATCCTCGTGGCCATCACGACGGTGTCGACCATCATCGACCGCCGCGAGGCCGCCCGCCGCCGCGACCTCTGGGCCGAGGCGACCGACCCCCACTGATCTACCGCTGCCGGGGCGGCGCCGGGGCGCTGCTCAGTAGCCGAGCATCTCCTTGCGGACCGGCAGCCATGCGATGGCGTCGCGGACGGCCTCCTGCTCGGTGAGCTTCGCCTCCCACCCGAGGACGTCCTTGGCCTTCGACGACACGGTGTACACGCCCGCGACGTCGCCCGGCCGCGGGGGACCGTAGGTGACCTTCAGCGGGTCGCCGGAGATCTCCTCGAACGAGGCGGCCAGCTCCTTGACGGTGACGCCGTTGCCGGTGCCGATGTTGAACACCTCGTAGGACGACTCGGCGGTGGCCTTGTCGAAGCCCTCCAGCGCGGCGACGTGTGCCTGCGCCAGGTCCCACACGTGGATGAAATCGCGGATGCCGGAGCCGTCGCGCGTGGGCCACTCGACGCCGGTGACGGTGAACGTCTCGCCCTTGCTCCAGGCCTCCAGCAGCTTGGCCAGCACGTGGCTGGGCTTCTCGAGCTGCTGGCCGGAGCGCAGCTGCGGGTCGGTGCCGATGGGGTTGAAGTAGCGCAGCGACAGGACCTTCATGTCCGAGGCCTTGGTGTAGTCCTCGAGGATCATCTCGACCATGTACTTGGTGCGCGCGTAGGGGGAGCCGGGCGACAGCGGGGAGGCCTCGGTGACGACGAAGTTCTCGTCGGGGGCGTAGATGGAGGCCGACGACGAGAACAGGAAGCGGTGCACGCCGGCGCGGTCCATGGCGCGCAGCAGCGTGATCGTCTTGGCCACGTTGTTCTCGTAGTAGTCCAGCGGCATCTCGACCGACTCCGGCACCACGATCTTGGCGGCGCAGTGCACGACGGCGTCGATGGCATGCTCGGCGAAGATCCGGCCCAGGAGGGACTCGTCGGCGAAGTCGCCCTCGTACACGGCCCGGTCGCGCACGAACTCGCGGCGACCGGTGGAGAAGTCGTCGAGGATGACGACCTCGTGGCCGGCGTCCTCGCACGCCGAGGCCACGGTGCTGCCGATGTACCCGGCGCCGCCGGTGATCAAGACCTTCATAGGTTCCCTTCCATCCCAGTGCTCGCCTCTCATCCTATGGCGGGCGGGGGTGGGTGGGAGCGAGGGGTCACCAGCCGCGGCGGATCCACTCGGCCAGGTGCGGCCGCTCGGCGCCGATGGTGGTGGAGGGGCCGTGCCCGGTGTGGACGGTGGTGGCGTCGGGGAGGGTGAACAGCCGCGACTCGATCGACTCGATGATCGTGCCGAAGTCCGAGTAGTGCCAGCGCGTGGCCCCGGGGCCGCCCTGGAAGAGGGTGTCGCCGGTGAACACGCACCCCAGGTCCTCGGCGACGAGCGAGGTCGACCCGGGGGTGTGGCCGGGCGTGTGCCGCGCCTCGAGGACGACCCCGCCGGCGCGGAACACGTCCCCGTCGAGGAGCGGCTCGAACTCGGCGTCGCCGTGCTCCTCGCGCCAGAGGAACAGGTCGGCAGGGTTGAGGTGCACCTGCGCGCCGAGCTCGGCGGCCACCGCCAGCGCCGCCCGGACGTGGTCCCAGTGGCCGTGCGTCAGCAGGATCGCGGTGACGATCCGGTCCTCGACGGCGAACGCGACGGCGTCGGCGTCGTGCGCCGGGTCGATGACGACGACGTGCTTGTCGTCGCCCACGATCCACACGTTGTTCTCGTGGACGGGCGGGCCGACGGGATCGAAGTTCCCGGCAGTGACGAGCCGGCTGACAGTGGTGCTCACGACGCCTTCTTCCTGGTGAGGTGCCGGGCTACGGTCCCGATGAGGTGGTTGCGCGGGTCGGGCTGGTCGCTGGTCGCCGTCCGGGGGAAGTGCCAGATCGCCTCGAAGATGAGCAGCAGTTCCTCCGTGTCGATGAGGAATTCGAGGCCCGCCCGGTCCGCGGCGCGTTCGACGAGTTCGACGTAGCGCGGCCACACGTCGCCGCGGACCTCCTCGATGCGGGCCCGGAACTCCGGGTCGCGGTACGCGCGCAGCTCGATCTCCATGAGGGTGCGCAGCAGGTCCGGGCTGGTGCGGTTGACGCTGAGGATGCCGACCACGATCTCGTCGGTGGTCATCTCCCGAGGCAGGTCGGCCAGCGCCGAGCCGTAGAGCTCCACCTGGTCCTCCGCGACGTGGCGCATGATCTCGACGCACAGGTCGTCCTTGGTCGCGAAGTTGGAGTAGAACGCCCCCCGCGTGAACCCGGCCGCCTGACACAGGTGCTCGACGCTGGTGGCGTCGATCCCGCGCCGACTGAACTCCTCGATCGCGGCCTGCACCAGCCGTCGCCGGGTGTCCTCGCGGCGTCGCGTGGGTTCCGACATGGTCCTCCGATCAGCGCTGATTCATGCGGTTCGGGACGTCCGATGCATAGTTGTATCCTGAAGCCTAACGCGCTGTCCCTCACTCTACGGATCGGGCCCCCTGGATGTCTGCTTGGCTGTATGCCGTCGGCCGCTGGTGTTACCGGCGGCGCCTCACCGTCATCGCGCTGTGGCTGTCGCTGCTGGCGCTGCTCGGGGTCTCCGCCGGCCTGTGGATGGGGTCGTTCAACAACGCCTTCGAGATCCCGTCGTCGCGGTCCCAGGAGGCGCTCGACAAGCTGCGCATGACGTTCCCGCAGGGCGCGGCACTGTCCGCGCTCGCCGTCGTGGTGGCCCCCGAGGGGCAGCAGGTGGCCGAGTCCCGCGAGCAGATCGAGGCCGCCGTCGCCGACTTCGACGACCTGCCGATGGTGGAGGCCGCGACATCGCCGTGGAACGAGTACGTCGACGGGCTGATCTCGGACTCGGGCCGCGCCGCCATCATCCAGCTCAGCCTCGACTTCGGGGGCGAGGTGCCGACGGAGGAACAGCTCGCGCCCATCACCGACGTCGCCGACGACCTCGAGGCCGCCATGCCCGCGGGCACGCAGGTGAGCATGGGCGGTGAGGCGTACAACATCGAACTGCCGTACCTCAGCATCATCGAGGGCATCGGCCTCATCATCGCGCTTGTGGTGCTGGCCGTGGTGCTCGGCTCGCTCATCGCCGCTGGCCTGCCGCTGCTGACCGCCGTGACGGGTGTCGGCATCGCGATGGCGCTCATGCTGCTGCTCACGCGCATCTTCGACATCAACTCCACCACGCCGCTGCTGTCGGTCATGCTCGGCCTCGCGGTCGGCATCGACTACGCGCTGTTCATCCTGTCGCGGCACCGCGACCAGCTCCGCGACGGGCTGGACCCCGAGGAGTCGGCGGGCCGCGCCGTCGGGACCTCCGGATCGGCCGTGGTATTCGCCGGGCTCACGGTGTTCATCGCGCTGCTCGGGCTCGGGGTGGCCAACATCCCGTTCCTCACCGTCATGGGCATCTTCGCCGCCGTCACGGTGGCGGTCGCGGTGGTCATCGCGCTCACCTTCCTGCCCGCGCTCATGGGCCTGCTGGGGGAGCGGATGCGGCCCAAGCCCCGTGCCGCCGCCGCGGCGTCGGGAGCCCGTCGTCCCGGGCTGTTCGCCTGGTGGGTCGGGGTGACGACCACGCACCCCGTCGCCACGATCGTCACGGTGGTGGCCGCCCTGGTGGCGCTGACCCTGCCGGTGCTGGGGCTGCAGGTGTCGCTGCCGAACGCCGGCCAGCAGCGCCCGGATCAGCCCGCCCGCATCGCCTACGACCTGCTGAGCGAGCACTTCGGGCCCGGCGTCAACGGCCCGCTCATCGTCACGGCCGACATCATCGGCTCCACCGACCCGCTCGGGCTGATGGCCAGCCTCAAGGACGACATCGAGGGCATCGACGGCGTCGCCCAGGTCCCGCTCGCCACCCCCAACCAGAACGCCGACACCGGCCTCATCCAGGTGGTCCCCGAGACCGGCCCCGACGATCCGGCCACCGCCGACCTCGTCCGGGCGCTGATGGAGCGCCAGGACCACTGGCTCGCCGAGTACGGCGTCGAGACCGACGTGACGGGACTCACCGCGGTCCAGATCGACATCAGCGAGAAGCTGACCGCGGCCCTGCTGCCGTTCGGCGTGCTCGTGGTGGGGCTGTCCCTGGTGCTGCTCGCGGCCGTCTTCCGGTCGGTCTGGGTCCCCATCAAGGCGACCGTAGGCTACCTGCTCAGCGTCGGCGCCGCGTTCGGCGCCACCGCTCTCGTGTTCAACTACGGCGTCGCCAAGGAGGTCGTGAACCTCGAGCGGCCCATGCCCGTGATCTCCTTCCTGCCCATCCTGCTCATGGGCATCTTGTTCGGTCTCGCCATGGACTACGAGGTCTTCCTCGTCAGCCGCATGCGCGAGGAGTACGTGCACGGCAAGAGCCCGCTCGAGGCCATCCGGGGCGGCTTCGTCGCCTCCGGGCCCGTCGTCATGGCGGCCGCCATCATCATGATCGCCGTCTTCGCGTTCTTCGTCCCCGAGGGGATGGGGGCCATCAAGGCCATCGCGTTCGCGCTCGCGGTCGGGGTCGCGGTGGACGCCTTCCTCGTCCGGATGACGCTGGTCCCCGCCGTGTTGACGCTGCTGGGCGAGAAGGCCTGGTGGCTGCCGGCCTGGCTGGACCGCATCCTTCCCACGTTCGACGTCGAGGGGGAGGTGCTCAGCACCGAGATGGCCCTCAAGGACTGGCCCGGCGACGGGTCCGTCCTGTTCGCCGACCAACTCGCCGTCGCCGGCGTCGTCGGCCCGCTCGACCTGCGGCTCGTGCCGGGCAACGTCATCGGCATGGTGGGCCCCACCGGGGCCCGCACGGGCGCCGCGCTCGCGCTGAGCGGGCGGCTCGAGACCACTGGGGGGCGCGCCCGAGTCGCCGGAGCGCTGCTGCCCGAGGCCGCGGGGGCGGCCCGGCGTCGCGTCAGCTACCTCGACCTCGCCCACGTCGACGACCCGGCGCGGGCGCTGGCCGCCATGCGCCCGGGCAAGGTCGTCTTCATCGACTCGGTCGATCTCATCACCTCCCCCGAGGCGCATGCCGCGCTCGACTCGCTCATGGACCGCGTCCGCGGCGACGGCGCCGTCGTCCTCTGCGCCGCCGTCGAGGACCACCTCACCGACCACCAGCTCGACGGCGTCTTCGCGGCGCCGTCGGCCGCCCACGAGGAGACCAGGGCATGACCCCCGACACCCAGTCCGGACGCCGCGTCACCTGGCCGGCGATCATCGCCCTGGCGCTCATCCCCCTCCTCACGGTGGCGGCGCTCATCGGCCTCACCCGGCCGGACGCCGAGCGGATCGACGCCGCGGTCGTCAACCTCGACGAGGCCGTCACGGTGGACGGGCAGCTCATCCCCATGGGCCGCCAGCTCGCCGCCGCCATGCTCGAACGCGACGGTGAGAACGTCTCCTGGACCCTCGCCGACGTCCCCGGCGCCGCCGCGGGGCTTCGCTCGGGGGAGTTCGCCGCCGTCGTGACCATCCCGGAGGGCTTCTCCGCCGCCGCGACCTCCTTCTCCGCCAACGACGCCGCGCAGGCGCAGCAGGCCACCATCGACGTCGAGGTGAGCGATAACGCCCCCGTGACCGACGCCCAGCTGGCGCAACAGGTGGCCCGCCTCGCCACCGAGACCATCAACGACACGCTCACCGAGGGCTACCTCGACGGCATCTACGTCGGGTTCAACACCGTGGGCGAGCAGTTCACCACCATCGTCGACGGCGCGCGCCAGCTCGCGGACGGGTCGGGCCAGCTCGCCGACGGCACCCTCGAGGCGTCACAGGGGGCCAACCAGCTCGCCGACGGCATGACGCTGCTGGCGGACAACGGGCCGCGCCTCGCCGACGGCGGGGACCAGCTCGTCCTCGGGGTCGGGGAGCTGGGCGACGGCGCGGCGCAGCTCGCCGACGGCGCCGGTCAGCTCGCGTCCGGCATGCGGCAGTACGCCGACGGCGTCGACCAGTTCGCGGCCCGGACGCCCGAACTCGTCGACGGGGTCGGACAGCTGGCCGACGGCGCGGACCAGCTGCTGGGCGGCCTGCCGCAGTTCGCCGACGGTGCCGCGCAGGCCATCGGCGGCGTGGCGCAGCTGCGCGACGGCCTCGATCAGGTGGTCGCGGGGCTGGACCAGCCGCAGGACTTCTCGCAGCTGCAGGAGCTGGCCGACGGCGCGGCGGGTGTCGCGGCGGGCGCCGAGGGCGTGTCGGGCGGCATCGGGCAGGTCGACGCGGCCATGCAGGGCTTCGCCTCGGGCGCCGTGCCGGCCCCGGCGGAGGTCACCGCCATCTCGGGCCAGATCGCGGCCGGATTCCCGTGTGAGGCCGACGCCGCCACCTGCGACATGCTCAGGGAGGCATTCGCCGCCGGCGCGGCGGCGGGCGTGGGCGCCGGCTTCCAGGCGGGCACCGGGGCGGCCTCCGCCGCCCTCAACACCCCCGACCCCACCACGGGACTGTCGCTCGTCCAGGGTGCCGAGGCGCTGGCCGTGGGCGCCGGGCAGCTGTCCGACGGGGTCGACCAGCTCGTGACGGAGCTCCCCGCCCAGACGGAGGCCCAGCTCGGCACGCTCAAGGCCGGGCTCACCCAGCTGCGCGACGGGGCGGACACCCTCGCCACCGAGGCCCAGCCCATCGTCGACAACGCTCCGGCCATCTCGTCGGGCGCGACCCAGCTCAACGCGGGCATCCAGCAGCTCGACGAGGAGATCGGTGCCCTCCCCGCCGGTGTGGCCCAGCTCAGCGACGGCGCGGACCAGCTCGCCGACGGCGCCTCGGAGCTCGCCACGGGGGCCGGCCAACTGAGCGACGGCGTCGGACAGCTGGAGACCGGCGCCGCGACGTTCGCCGCCGGCGTCACGCAGTACACCGAGGGTGTCGCGTCCGCATCGGACGGCACGGCGCAGCTCGCGGACGGCCTCGCCCAGCTCGCCGACGGCGCGGCGCAGCTCGACGACGGCGTCGACACCTTCGCCACCGAGCTCGCCAAGGGCGCGGAGCAGGTGCCCAGCTACTCGGCCGCGGACCGCGAACGGCTGGCCACCGTCGTCGCGTCCCCCGTGGACCGCGCCGACGACCTCGTCCAGTCCTCCCGCGTCCCCGCCGTGACGCTGCTCCTGGTCTCCGCGTTGTGGCTCGGGGCGCTGGGCGCGTGGGTCGTAGCCCGGCCGGTGCCGCGGGACGTGGTGTCGTCGCGGGCGCCGAGCGTCGTGCTGTGGGCCCGCACGATGTGGCTGCCGCTCGCGGTGGTCGCGGCCCAGGGCGTCGTGCTCGGGCTCGTCGGGGGCGTGGTCCTGGAGGCCGGGTTCGTGACGACGCTCGCGCTGGCCGCGCTGCTGACCGTCATGGGTGCGTCGTTCGTGTTCGCCAACCACGCCCTCGCCGGCTGGTTCGGCCACGCGGGCCGGGCGATCTCCGTGCTGCTGCTCGTCGTGACGGTGGCGCTCGGGCTGTCGTCGGCCGTGTCGTGGCTCGCGCCCGTGACGTTCGTCTCGCCCCTGCACAACGGTCTGCTGCTGGTTCGGGCCTGGCTGGGGGGCGGTTCCGGTGAGATCGGGCTGGCCGCGACCGCCGTGCTGATGGCGGTCGTCGCGCTGGGCGCGTCGGTGCTCGCGGTCTCCGCGCGGCGGCGCCTCAGCGCGGAACAGTTCCGTCGCCGCACCGCGACGGTATCTACCGTCGGAGGTTAACGGAAGTGAGCCCTGACAGTGTGCTTCGGGCCGAGACCCGGTTCGAAGTGCACGCGCCGCACCCCAGGTTGCACGATCGTGCATGGAGGTTGCACCGACGTGCAACCCGGAGTTGGCTAGGGCTGGCGGCCAACGGGTCGTCAAGAGTCATGCGTCACAGATGACGCCGATCTGACAAGGCTGTCAGGAACGGAGTGAGGGATGGAAACCTCCTTGGGTGTTGTCTTCCTCTCGGAAGTCGTGGGATCAGCGATGCTGCTGCTGCTCGGTGGAGGTGTGGTCGCCAACGCGATCCTCACCAAGACCAAGGGCAACGGTCAGGGATTCCTCTTCATCAACTGGGGCTGGGGTATCGCGGTCTTCGCCGGCGTCCTGGTCTCGTACAAGTCCGGCGGTCACCTGAACCCCGCCGTCACGCTCGGCCTCCTCGCCTCGGGGTCCGACACCTACGCAGCCGGTGTTGAGGTCACGGCCGCGTCCACCGTCGTCTACCTCGCCGCCGAACTCGTCGGCGCCATGATCGGTGCCGTCCTCTGCTGGCTGGCCTACAAGGACCACTTCGACGAGGAGCCGGATCCGGCCCTCAAGCTCGCGGTGTTCTCCACCGGCCCTGGCATCCGCAACTACGCGATGAACGTCGTCACTGAGGCCATCGCCACCTTCGTCCTCGTGTTCGTGATCCTGGGCGCCGGCAAGTTCACCGGTGCCGGCGGCTCAGACCCGGCCAACCTCGGCTGGCTCGGCGCACTCGGCGTCGCGATCCTCATCGTCGGCATCGGCGCGAGCCTCGGTGGCCCCACCGGCTACGCCATCAACCCGACGCGTGACCTCGGCCCGCGCATCGTGCACGCCATCCTCCCCATCAAGGGCAAGGGCAGCTCGGACTGGGGTTACTCCTGGGTTCCGGTCGTCGGCCCCATCATCGGTGGCGTCCTCGCCGGTCTGCTGGCCGGCGTCCTCCTCCCCGCAGTCTGATTCTCGAAAGGATTTGAGTAAGTAATGGCTGACAAGTACGTTCTCGCAATCGACCAGGGGACCACGAGCTCCCGCGCCATCATCTTCGACCACAGCGGCAAGATCGTCTCCGTGGGCCAGAAGGAGCACGAGCAGATCTTCCCGCGGGCCGGCTGGGTGGAGCACAACCCGGTGGAGGTGTGGGACAACGTCCGCGAGGTCGTCGCCACCGCACTCAGTGCAGCCCAGATCAACCGCCACAGCCTCGCCGCCGTGGGCATCACCAACCAGCGCGAGACCACCGTCGTGTGGGACAAGAACACCGGCGAACCCGTCTACAACGCGATCGTCTGGCAGGACACTCGCACCGACAAGATCGTGAAGGAACTCGGCGGCGACGAGGGCCAGGACAAGTACAAAGACCGGGTCGGTCTGCCGCTGGCCACCTACTTCTGTGGCCCGAAGGTGAAGTGGATCCTCGACAACGTCGAGGGCGCCCGTGAGCGCGCCGAGGCCGGCGACCTCATCATGGGCACCATGGACACCTGGGTGCTGTGGAACATGACCGGCGGCGTCGACGGCGGCGTGCACGTGACCGACGTCACCAACGCCTCCCGCACCCTGCTCATGGACCTCAAGACCCTCTCGTGGGCCGAGGACATCTGCGCCGACATGACGATCCCGATGTCGATGCTCCCCGAGATCAAGTCCTCCGCCGAGGTCTACGGCTACGGCCGCAAGCAGGGCCTCCTCATCGATACCCCGATCGCGGGCATCCTGGGCGACCAGCAGGCCGCGACGTTCGGTCAGGCCTGCTTCGAGAAGGGCATGGCCAAGAACACCTACGGCACCGGTAACTTCATGCTGCTCAACACCGGCGAGGAGATCGTTCCGTCGAAGAACGGCCTGCTCACCACCGTGTGCTACAAGATCGGCGACAAGCCCGCCATCTACGCCCTTGAGGGATCGATCGCGGTCACCGGCTCGCTGGTGCAGTGGCTCCGCGACAACTTGAAGATGATCAGCTCGGCCCCCGAGGTCGAGGAACTGGCGGCCACGGTCGAGGACAACGGCGGCGCGTACTTCGTGCCCGCGTTCTCGGGCCTGTTCGCTCCGTACTGGAAGTCCGACGCCCGCGGCGCGCTCGTCGGTCTGACCCGCTACGTCAACCGCGGTCACATCGCCCGCGCCGTCCTGGAGGCCACCGCCTACCAGACGCGTGAGGTGCTGGAAGCCATGGAGGCGGATTCGGGTGTGAAGCTCGCCGAGCTCAAGGTCGACGGCGGTATGACCGCCAACGAGACCCTGATGCAGTTCCAGGCCGATCAGCTCGGCGTCGACGTGGTGCGCCCCGTCGTCGCCGAGACCACCGCCCTGGGTGCTGCCTACGCGGCGGGAATCGCCGTCGGCTTCTGGGAAGGCGAGCAGGACGTCATCGACAACTGGGCCGAGGACAAGCGCTGGACGCCCAAGGTCGACGAGACCGAGCGCGATCGCCTGTTCCGCAACTGGAAGAAGGCCGTCACGCGGACCTTCGACTGGGTCGACGAGGACGTCAAGGAGTGATCCGCAACTGACGTTGCCACACGGAGGGGCGCCGGGAGACCGGCGCCCTTTCGCGTCGGTCCGTTCGCTGAGTTCAGCCCGCTCGTTAGCTGAAGTCGCGTCCGGTCCGTTCGCTGAGGTCGCGCCCGCCCCGTCCGCGGAGGTCGTGCCTGGTCCGTTCGCTGAGGTCGCGGCCTCTCCGTTCGCTGAGGTCGCGCCCTCCCCGTTCGCTGAGGTCGCGCCCGGTGCGGAGCACCCGGGCGAGTCTCGAAGCCGACGCCGGAGGCGTCGATCCCGGAACCCCCAGCACGAATAGCAGGCTCACTCACCGCTGGGGCTTGCCTGCGGCGTTGAGGGCGGAGTTCGACGGCGTGTCGTGCCTGGTCCGTTCGCTGAGGTCGCGCCCGGTGCGGAGCACCCGGGCGAGTCTCGAAGCCGACGCCGGAGGCGTCGATCCCGCACCCCACAGCACGAATAGCAGGCCTACGCCCCACCGGGGCTTGCCTGCGGCGTCGAGGGCGGAGTTCGACGGCGTGTCGTGCCTGGTCCGTTCGCTGAGGTCGCGCCCGGTGCGGAGCACCCGGGCGAGTCTCGAAGCCGACGCCGGAGGCGTCGATCCCGCAACCCGCAGCACGAATAGCAGGCCTACTCACCGCCGGGGCGCGCGTACGGCGTCGAGGGCGGAGTTCGACGGCGTGTCGTGCTGGTGGGGGCGGCGGCGGCACAGCGGGGGGCGGCCGCGGCGGCGCCGCGTGGCGGCCGGCGGGGCGGCGGGGCGGCGGCGGAGCGACGACGGGGGCCGGTGTTGCGGGAGCGGCCCGGCGTCGGCGGGTCCGCGACTAGCCTGGGCCCATGGCGGAGCACGTAGTCATCCGAGCAGGCGAGCACGAGGTGCGCATGACGTCGCCCGACAAGGAACTGTGGCCCGGCGCCGGGATGGCCGACGGCGCCCCCGTCACCAAGCGCGACCTCGCCGACTACCTCCTCACGGTGGCCGACCAGTTCCTCCACCTCAACGGCGACCGCCCCATGACCCTACAGCGGTTCCCGGAGGGCATCGACGGCGAGGAGTTCTTCTCCAAGCGCCCGCCCCAGGGCGCGCCGGACCATCTGCGTCGCGTGATGTGCACCTATCCGTCCCGCCGACGACACGAGCAGCTGGTCTTCGACGAGCCGGCGGACCTCGTCTGGGCCGCGCAGATGGGCACCCTGACGTTCCACCCGTGGCCGGTGCGCACCCCGGAACTCGACAACCCCGACGAGCTGCGCATCGACCTGGACCCGCAGCCCGGCCGTGACTTCCACGACGCCGTCACCGCCGCGCTCGCCCTCCGCGACGTCATGGCGGAGGCGGGCCTCACGGCCTACGCCAAGACCTCCGGAAACCGGGGTGTCCACGTCTACGCCCGCATCCGGCCGACGCACGAGTTCCAGGACGTCCGGCACGGCGTCATCGGGATCGCGCGGGAGCTGGAGCGCCGCATGCCTGAGCTGGTCACGACGTCGTGGTGGAAGGAGGAGCGCGGCGAGCGGGTCTTCGTCGACTTCAACCAGGCCAACCGCGACCGCACCATCGCCGCGGCCTACTCGCCCCGCCCGCTGCCCGGGGCGCCCGTGTCGACGCCGCTGTCCTGGGACGAACTGCCCGACGCCCACCCCCGCGACCTCACCCTCCGGACCGTCCCCGCGTTGCTGCGGCGCAGGCCGTGCCCGTGGAGCGACATCGACGACGAGCCGGGCGACGTCGCCGGCGCGCTCGCCCTGTGGGAGGCGGACCTGGAGCGCGGGCTGGGGGAGTTGAACTTCCCGCCCGACTATCCCAAGATGCCCGGCGAACCGCCGCGCGTGCCGCCCAGCAAGCGCCGCACCGATCGCGCCGACGACGAGTACCTGGCGCCGAAGGCCGAACGCGACGCCGAGTGGGGCACCGCCATCGCGCCGCCCTACGGCCCCATGCTGGCGAAGGCGGTCAAGAAGTTGCCCACCGGCGACTTCCTCTACGAGCCGAAGTGGGACGGGTTCCGCTCCATCATCTGGCGGTCCGGCGACGAGGTGGAGATCGGGTCGCGCAACTCGCGCCCCATGACCCGCTACTTCCCCGAGATCGTCCGCGCCGTCGTCGACAACTTCCCCGACCACTCGGTCATCGACGGCGAGATCATCCTCGTCGATCCCACGACGGGTGACCGGCTCAACTTCGACCTCCTCCAGCAGCGCATCCACCCGGCCGCGTCGCGGATCAAGAAGCTCAGCGAGGCCACGCCCGCGAGTTTCGTCGCGTTCGACCTGCTGGCGCTGGGGCAGGAGAACTTCGTCGAGCGGCCCTTCCGGGAGCGCCGCGCGGCACTGGAAGAGGCCCTGGCCGACGCCGAGGCACCCATCCACCTCACGCGCGCGACGCTCGATCCCGCCGTCGCGGAGCAGTGGTTCGAGCAGTTCGAGGGCGCCGGGCTGGACGGGATCGTCGCCAAGCCGCTTGGCGAGCCCTACGTCGAGGACAAGCGCGTGATGAGCAAGTACAAGCACGAGCGGACCGCGGACTGTGTGGTGGCGGGCTACCGGCTCTACCGCGGCGAGTCCGACGCCATCGGCTCCCTGCTCCTCGGGCTCTACACCGACGACGGTGTCCTCAACTCGGTGGGCGTCATCGGGGCCTTCCCGATGGAGCGCAGGCGCGAGCTGTTCGCCGAGCTGCAGCCCCTGGTCACGACGTTCGAGGACCATCCGTGGGCCTGGGCGCAGCCGGAGGAGACGTCGCCGGACAACCGCGACCAGTCGTTCCCCCGGACGCCGACGGCGGCCGCACACTCGCGCTGGAACGCGAAGAAGGACCTGTCGTTCACCCCGCTGCGGCCGGAACGCGTCGTCGAGGTGCGCTACGACCACATGGAGGGCGACCGGTTCCGGCACACGGCGCAGTTCGTGCGCTGGCGCGACGACCGGGAGCCGGAGTCGTGTACGTATGCCCAGCTCGATGAGCCCGTGAGCTACGACCTCGGCGAGGTGCTGGGCGGGTGAGCGCGGCGGCCGCTACTGCAGCGTGATCTCGGCGATCTCGGCGCGGTAGCCGCCTTCGACCTCGGGCAGGTTCGTCACGTACACCATGAGGTAGCGCGTGTCCGTGGGCGCCTCCAGCGCGATGGTCGCCGCCCCGCTGGCTGCGTCGTCGGATCCGACGACGGTCCAGTCCTGCTCGGTCCGCGTCGACGGCTCGGAGCCGGCGGGCACCCTCAGCTCGACGGCGGTCGGGCCGCCGCCGACCAGGGTGACGGTCGCCGACGTCACGGTCCGCGCCTCGCCCAGATCCAGCACCAGGCCGACGCCCGGCTTCAGCCCGCCCATGTCCGGGCGCCGCAGGTAACGCATGGTTACCCAGGTGGTCTCGGGGTCGCCGTCGATGACGTTGGCCACCCGGTCCGGGTTCTCCTCGGCGTTGCCGCCGTCGGCCTCGGGATCGAAGTCCGTGACCGACGCGATCGTGGGGGCGGCCGCGCTGGGCGAGCCGGAGGCCGTCGCCCCCTCCGTGGGGGAGCCGCTCGCCGACTGCGACGACGTCGGGCTCGTGCCGGGATCGCCGCCGCCGGTCCACAGGGCGATGAGCGAGGCGACGGCGATCAGGGCCAGGAGCGCCAGCAACGCGACGAGACCGCGCCGGGTACGGCGCTGGTCCTCGTCCCCGTCCGCCGTGGTGGGGGCGGCCGCCGCGCGCCGGGCGCCGGCATCGTCGACCGGCAGTCCCGCCCCGGCCGCCGGGGCTGCGGGCGGCACCTCGGCGATCCGCTGCTCGCGCACCGGCGTCCAGATGGCCGTGGCGGCGGCCGCGCGGGGGGCGGTGGCGGTGCCCGGGTCGGCGGCATCCAGGGCTCGGACCCGTTCCTCCAGGTCCGGCGACGCGTTGGCGGTGCCGAGCACGGCGGACAGCGCGTCGGCGAGCTGCGCCACCGACGTGATCCGCGGATCCCCCGCGGACCCGCGCTGGGTCAGGGCTGCGGTGCAGATCCGGTCCAGTGCCGGCGAGATCCCGGCCTGCACCTGGTGGGGCGGCGCCGTCTCCCCCGCGACGATGGGGGCGGGCGGCATGCCGAACGCCGCGCCCCCGGGCCAGCGGCGCACGAGGGACGCGTACAGCAGCGCGGCGAGCCCCACGACGTCCGAGCGCTCCCGCGTCGACCATGCCGACTCCGGCCCGTCGCCCCGGGTGAGGGCGGCGTCGACGCCGAAGCCCCCGAGCCGCACCGCCCCTGCCGTCGTGATGATGACGGCGTCGGGCGAGATCCGCTCGTGGAACAGCCCCTGGGCGTGCACGGCGACCAGCGCGTCCGCGAGCTCGCGCACGATGTGGGCGGCCTCGAGGGCGCTGAGGGGCCCCGCGGCCAGCAGCTCGGTGAGGGAGCGGCCGGGCGCGTACTCGCGCACGACGAAGGCACCCACCCCCATGTCGGGGGCGATCACCTCATCAGCGTCCAGGACGCGGAGGAAACGGGAGTCGGTGGCCACCGCGCCCTTGCGCGCGGCGAGCATCAGGTCGGGGATGCGCGGGTCGCCGGGGGCCACGACGTGGACCACCACGTCCCGGGAGAGCACCTGGTCGTGGGCGCGCCACGTGCCGGAGCCCGCGCTGTCACCCAGCGCCTCCACCAGCTCGTAGCGGGTGCTGAGCAGCGTGCCCGCCTCGACGGCGCCCACGGCCGGCTCCTCGCGGAACAGCCCGGGCAGGTCCAGCGCGCCCGTCGGTTCGTCGGCGAGCCCGGCCGCGACCGGGGGCAGGTCCACCGGGTCCGCGCCCATCGGCGCCTCAGCCTCCGCCGGTGATCCGCCGGCGACGGCGTCATCTGGCTCCTCGTCCCACGCGTCGGGCTCGCGGGTCCACGCGTCGGGGGCATCCGCCCAGGGGTCGGGCTCCGCCGCGCTGGGGCCGGGGAACCGGTGGTCGCCCACCAGGGGGCGGTTGCGCACCACGGTGGCCGGGCCGGTGTCGAAGGAGTCGATCATGTCGGCGCGGACTGCGGGAAGGACGTCTGTCGGGTAGTCGTCCGACGGGTGCGACGAGCCGCGCGGCACTGCCACGACGGCGTCGTCGGCCGGTTCCGTGACCGGCCTCCGCCGCCCGAACCGGCTCCCCACGAGCTCCGACAGGCTGGCCAGCTCCTTGACGTGCAGGAGCTTGCCCATCAGCAGGAAGCCGCCGAGGATCAGCAGCCCGCCCGCCGCGATGGCGGCGATCTGCCCGAGGATCCGCTGCTCGATGACGTCGGTCAGCCACCGGGCCGCCGCGTACGCCGCGGCGCCACCGATGGCGGCCCCCAGCAGCAGCCGCACCAGGTGCAGGGCCAGGGCTCGGCCGTCGAGTCCCGGCACCCTGGAGTGCAGCGTGCGCCAGGTCACGCCGACCCCGATGAGGTAGGCCAGCGAGTAGGCCAGCGCCAGTGCCGCGGCGATCCACTCGTCGGACCCGACCGCCCACACCAGCGCGATCGCGCCCACGATGTTCAGGCCGGCGATGACGATCTGCAGGAAGAACGGCGTGCGGGTGTCCTCCAGGGCGTAGAAGGTGCGCAGGCACACGAACTGCAGCGTGAACGGGATGAGCCCGAGCGCGAAGGCCATGAGGGCCCACGCGATCCAGCCCGCATCCTCGGCGCCGGTGCCGTGGCCGAACAGCAGTCCCGCCATGGGCTGCGCGAGCGCGATGAAGGCGACGGTCGCGGGCACGATCGCCACCAGCGCCAGCCGCACCGTCTTGGTGAATTCCGCCGCGACGCCGTCGAGGTCGCCCTGCGCGGCCAGCCGGGAGGCGTTGGGCAGCATCGCTGTGGCGAGGGACACCGTGATGAGGGAGTGCGGGAGGATCCACAGCAGATGGGCGTTGGCGTACACCGTGACGCCGGCGCCGTGGCCGCCCGCGGTGGCGGAGGTGGCCAGGCGGTTGACGACCATGAGCGACACCTGGTTGACCGCGACGAACCCCATGGTCCACTTGGTGAGCGCGAACGTGTGGCCGAGCCCGGTGCCCTTGAGATCGAAGCGCGGGCGGATCCGGAAGCCGACCCGCCGGACGTACGGCAGCATGACGAGGGTCTGGGCCGCGATCCCGAGGGTGGAGCCCAGGCCGAGGACCAGCAGCTGGGGGGTGGTGAACGGGCCGCCGTGGTCCTGGCCATTGCCCCAGACGACGAAGTACAGCCCGAGCACGATGATCGAGATCACGTTGTTGGCGATGGGGGCCCACATCATGGGGCCGAACTTGTCACGCGCGTTGAGCACCTGGCCCAGCAGGAAGAACGCCCCGTAGAAGAAGATCTGCGGGAGGGTCAGGTACGTCAGCGCGATCATCGACGCGTACTGCGCCGACAGCCCGGGCTGGCGCCACTCCTCGGAGGTGTAGATGGCGGTCACCACCGGCGCGGCGATGGTCACCACGACCGCGACGGCCGTGACGATCAGCATGAAGGCCGTCATGATGCGGTTGGTGTACGCCTCGCCGCCGTCGTCGTCGTTCTTGATGGCGCGGACGATCTGCGGCACCAGCACGGTGTTGAGGGCGCCGCCGGCGAACAGGATGTAGAGCGAGTTGGGCACCATGGTGGCCAGGCCCAGCATGTCGGCCTGGCGCGTGCCGTTGCCGAGGATGAACGCGATGAGCATCACGCGGATGACGCCGAGGACGCGCGAGATCATCGTTCCCGACGCCATGATGGCGCTCGCGCCGACCAGCCTCTTGGTGCTACTGACTTGACTCACGGTTCTCCTTCAGGGCCGGCCCGTTCGCGCTGCACGGCTCGGATGCGCAGGGCGGTGCCCCCGACCACCACTGCACCCGATACGACGATGATGATCCAGCCGACGCGCCCGAAGTCGGTGGCCGTGATCTCGATCGGCACCGGCGCCCCAAGGGGAGTGCCGTCGATCGTGGTCAACTGGGCGCGCACGATCGTGACGCCGTTCGCGGAGGCCTCCGGAGTGATGTCGACGGTGGCCGACTCGCCGGGCGCGACGGTGACCGGCCCCACGGCGGGGACGCGGATGCGCTGCGGCGCGTCGGAGGCGAACCCGATCCGCACCTGGATCGGGATGCCGAGCCCGTTGGTGACGGTGGCCGGGAACGTGTTGGTGCGCGATCCCATGACGAAGGACTGCGCCGCCTTCAGGGTGATGCGGGAGGCGTCCACGCGGGCGGGGGTGGTGGCGGCGACGTAGGTGACGGCGTCGGCCTCGGCCCGGAACGCCGACGAGAAGGACAGGGCGGTCAGGCGGGTCAGGTCGGCGGGATCCTCGGCCCCCATGAGTTCGCGCCGGAACTCCGCGGTGTCGCCCGCTTCGTCGAGCGCCTCCGCGAGGGCCGGCCACGGCTCGGTGGCGGCCGCGGCGGGCCAGGTGATCGTCGAGTCCTCGGGGGCCGCGGGCCGGATGCGTCGCAGGGCGTCGTCGGCGGCGGCGTCGAGGGCCGCTTCCGCCTCCGTGGTGACCAGCCGCAGGGGCGGGGCGTCCGCCACGAGGGCGTCGGCCACCATGCGGCCGGCTCGGACCCCCTCGGGCAGCGCGGCCACCGTGGCGGAGGATCCGGCGCCCAGCACCGCCGGCGAGCCGGCCGTGGCGCCGTCGGCGCCGACGACCACGACGGTGTCCGCCCCCGTCAGGGCGGCGACCAGCCCTGCGTCGGCACCCGCACCGACGATCGCCGCGAGCGGCAGGTCGCGCCAGGGCGCAGGGGTCGCGGTGTCGGCGGCCGCCCACACCTGCTCGAGGCGCTCCGTGGCCCGCGCGCGGACCAGGTCCGGGTCGCCGTAGGGGAGCCGCCACAGCCGGTCCGCGGCGGCCAGCGCCGCGACGCGGTCCGCCCAGCGCAGCGCGACCCCGCTGCCGGACCGGCCGACGCCGGCGACCACGTGCTCGTCGGCCATCCGGGTCACCGCCTCGAGAAGCGCCGGGTCCACGGCCGCCACCACGCCGTCGCGCTCAGCGCTGGTCAGCAGCGTGTCGAGCCGGCCGGAGAGCTCGTCGGTGAGGGAGTCGTCGAGGAATTCGCCGGTGGGAAGCCACGACGGCGGCGCGGTGAGCTCCACGACGGTGCTGACCTCGGGCTGCGTCGTCGTCGCGGCGACGACGACCTGGTCCTCCCCGACGACCTGGTTGCCGCCGGAGGCGGGGATCCCGCGGACCTGCACGCCGAGGAGGTAGGCCGCGTCGTCCCGCGGGAAGGCGTACTGGCCCGTGGTGAGCTGCGCGACGGTGGCGCGGACCTGGAAGTCCGCACGCTGCCCGGGCGCGAACTCGTCCTCGCGGGTGAGGATGTGCAGGTTCCCCGCGGCCTCGTCGACCAGACGGGCCCCGAGCGGGACCTCCGCGACGGCCGCGTCGAGCTGAGCCGGCGTCGTGAGGGCGGTGCTCAGCCGCCAGAAGTGCACGTTGACGTAGCGGATGGGTTCAGTGGAGACGTTGGTGAGCGTCCCGGAAAGCTCCACGACCTGCGTCGGGTCCGACAGGTTCAGGGTGGGGGTGGACACGGCGGTGAGCTCCACCGCGAGGAGGTCGCCCGCCGCGGCGGCGGGGCGCGGCAGGGCCAGCCCGGTCACCGCGAGGAGGGTCGCGACGAGCAGCGCGCGCACCCACCGACCGACCATCACCGTCCCATCGTAGATGCCGCCGCCGCGGCGGCGGCCGTCACCGCTCGCCGCGATCGGCCCACCACCGGCGCAGCAGCTCGACCGCCTCGTCGTGGGGGACGGGGCCGTGCTCGGTCCGGTGCTCCAGTAGGAAGGCGTATGCCTCCCCGACGACTCGTCCCGGGCCGATGCCGAGCACGGCCATGATCTCGGTGCCGTCGAGGTGCGGCCGGAGCGCGGCGAGTTCCTCCTGTGAAGCCAGCTCATCGATGCGCCACTCCAACTCCTCGTAGGCGCGACGCAGCCGGGTGGCGCGCTGCCGATTGCGCGTCGTGCAGTCGGCGCGGGTCAGCATGTGGAGGCGCTCCAGCTCGTCGCCGGCGTCGCGCACGTAGCGGCGCACCGCGGCGTCGGTCCAGGCGCCCTCGGAGTAGCCGTGGAACCGCAGGTGCAGCTCGATGAGCTTCGCCACCGACTTGACCACCTGCGTGGGGTAGTTGAGGGCTTTGAGCCGCTTGGTGGCCAGCTTCGCGCCCACGATGTCGTGGTGGTGGAACGTCACCTTCGGGCCCTCGAAGCGCCGGGTGGCGGGCTTGCCGATGTCGTGCAGCAGCGCCGCGAGCCGGTTGACGAGGTCTGGCGCGTGTCCCCGGGCCTTCTCCAACTCGATCGCCTGGTCCAGCACCGTCAGCGTGTGCTGGTAGACGTCCTTGTGGCGGGCGTGTTCGTCGAGCTCCAGCTGCAGAGCCGGCAGCTCAGGCAGGATCAGGTCCGCGATGCCCGTGCTCACCAGAAGGTCCAGCCCCACGCGCGGCGAGTCCGTGAGCAACAGGCCCGACAACTCCGCCTGGATCCGTTCCGCGGACACGATCTGGATGCGCTCTGCCATCTCCGTCATGGCGCGCACTACCTCGGGCGCCACCTGGAAGCCGAGCCGCGAGGCGAAGCGCGCCGCGCGCATCATCCGCAGCGGGTCGTCCGAGAACGAGTGCTCCGGGGTGGACGGGGTGCGCAGGACACCGTCGGCCAGGTCGTCGAGGCCCCCGTAGGGGTCGACGAAGGTGCGGGTCGTGACGTCGACGGCCATGGCGTTGACGGTGAAGTCGCGGCGCACGAGGTCGCCGTCGATCGTGTCGCCGAAGGCGACCTCCGGCTTGCGCGACTCGCTGCGGTAGATGTCCGCCCGGAACGTGGTGATCTCGATCTGCCACTCCTGGTCGTCGGCGCGCTTGAGGGCGCCGATGGTGCCGAAGTCGCGGCCGATGTCCCACGTCGACGGTGTGAACCGGCGCAGCAGGTCGTGCGTCTGGTCCGGGGTCGCCGACGTCGTGAAGTCGAGGTCGTGGCCCAGGCTCCCGAGGAGCGCGTCGCGGACAGAACCCCCCACCAGGTAGAGCTCGTGGCCGGCGTCGCGGAAGAGCCGGCCGAGGTCGTCGATCACCGGCGCGATGCGCAGCAGTTCATGCATCGCGTTGGTCTGCGCTTGGGTCAGGCTCGGCACAAGCGAGAAGTCTACGTCGTCGCCGCCGTGCGCCATCATGGGCGCTATGGCTGACATCTGGGAGAAGCTGCTGCTGAGCGTCATCGTCATCGTGGTCGCGTTGCTGACGCGCCTGGTGCTGCGGCACGTGATCCGCCGCTCCGTGGCCGCACTGGTCGAGCGCGGCCGGGACCGCAACGACGACCTGGGTGCCAAGGCCCGCTCGATCCTCGCCCGCGCCGGAGGCCTCAGCGCCGAGCGGCACCGGCAGCGCGTCGAGACGCTGGGATCGTTGCTGCGCAACGTCGTCGACGTCGTGCTCATCCTCGTGGTCGTGCTCACGATCCTCGCGACATTCGGGGTCCCCATGGGCCCGCTCATCGCGTCGGCCGGCGTCGGCGGGGTCGCGCTCGGCTTCGGGGCGCAGTCCCTGGTCAAGGACTACCTCTCCGGCATCTTCATGTTGGCCGAGGACCAGTACGGCGTCGGTGACCTCATCCACGTCGGCGACCTCAAGGGGACGGTGCAGGAGGTGACGCTGCGCGTCACGAAGCTGCGCGACCCCTCCGGGACGGTCTGGTACGTCCGCAACGGCGAGATCCTCACGCTCGGCAACGTCTCCCAGGGCTACTCGACGGCGATCGTCGAGGTCCCAGTCGCCATCGACGAGGACCCGGAGCGCGTACAGTCCGTGCTGCGGGCCGCCGTCGGGACCATGGCGGAGGAGCCCGAGTGGTCCGAGGTGTTGTTGGAGAACCCCACCGTTCTGGGCGTCGACTCCATGAGCGAGGGCACCATGGTGCTGAAGATCCTGCTCAAGACCGGCCCGGACCAGCAGTGGGGACCCATGCGCGAGGCCCGGGCCCGTGCCCTGCGGGCGTTGGCGGCCGAGGGGGTGCGCGGACCCATCCTCCCGGGCCTTCCGGGGGCACGTCCCGGCGTCTGACCTGGCGAAACGCCGCCTCGGGGGGCCGTGAGGTTTGCGTTGTCGGTACTACTCGTGGTCGGAGGACCCATGGTCAAGCGACTCATGGAGGCCCAGGCCGCCGCCGGCGAGTTCGACTCGCAGGGGCTATACATGGTCGACACCGTCACCGGCATCGCCGCGGGCGGGCTGGCCGCTGCGTCGCCGCGACCGGCGCCGGCCGACGTGGGTGGGTCTGCAGGTGGGCGCCGGAGTCGTCGGGGCATGGGTGTACGCGATCATCCACGTCATGTTCAACCCCTACTGAGCGCGGCCGTCTTTGGCCAGCGTGGCGGCGCCGCTTACGCTGGAGGGGATCCGCGCCCGTCCCGGCGCGGGATGGTTCGGACGAGCTGCAGCCGCGGCTCGTCACCCACGAGACCGTAGAGGACGTGCATGGCTAGGACGAAGGCGAAGCGGGCGGCGGGGAAGAAGTCGCGGATCTGGAAGCGCATCGGCATCGGCGCGCTCGTGACGTTCATCATCCTCGGCCTGTCCGGGCTCGGGGCCTTCGCCTATCTCTATTCGTCGACGGACCTGCCAGACCCCAACGCGGACTTCCAGACCAACACCACGTTTCTCTACTACAACGACGGGCGCAACCAGCTGGGGTCGCTCGCCGTGCAGAACCGCGTGACGCTCGACTACGCCGACATGCCTCAGGTGATGAAGGACGCCGTCATCGCGGCGGAGAACCGGTCGTTCTGGGAGGACCCCGGCTTCTCGATCTCCGGCATCGCGCGCAGCGCCGTGTCGATCGCGACGGGCGGCGAACTGCAGGGCGGCTCCACCATCACGCAGCAGTACATCAAGATCCTCTACCTCGACTCCGGACAGCGCCTGTCGCGCAAGGTCAAGGAGCTCTTCCTCGCCATCAAGATCGGCCGCGAGATGCCCAAGGAGGAGATCCTCGAGGGCTACCTCAACACCATCTACTTCGGCCGCGGCGCGTACGGCATCCAGGCCGCCGCGAAGTCCTACTTCCTCAAGGACGCCAAGGACCTCACCGTCGACGAGGCGGCCGCCCTCGCCGCCATCCTCAACAACCCGGCCGGGTTCAACCCGTCGGGCGGCCCCGAGAAGGTGGAGCGGCTCCTGGGTCGCTACCGCTACGTGCTCGACGGCATGCTCGAGATGGGCGTGATCACGGACGCTGAGCACACCCGGGCCTCCGCGCAGCTGCCGGAGTTCCCCGACGTCCCGGTCAACGACCGCTATGGCGGCCCGAAGGGCTTCCTCATCAAGTCGGTCGAGGACGAACTGATCGCGCAGGGCTTCACGGAGGCCGAGATCCAGGGCGGCGGCCTCAAGGTCGTGACCACGCTCGACAAGACCATGCAGACCGCCGCCATCGCGACCGCGCAGAAGTACACCGCCCAGGCCGCCGCGGACGCCGACGGCTCGCCCGACGCGGCTCAGCTGCACGCCGCCATCGCCTCCGTCGACACGGGCAGCGGCGCGGTGCTGGCCATGTACGGCGGCCGCGACTACGTCTCGAGCTCCCGCAACTGGGCCACGACCGACCGGCCGGCGGCTTCGACGTTCAAGACGTTCGCCACCATCGCGGGCCTGCGCAACGGATTCTCGCTGAACTCGCTGTTCAACGGCGACACCTTCACCCCACGTGGCGACACCAAGACCGTCCGCAACGAGTTCGGGTGGGAGTACGGACCCGTGACGCTGCGGCAGGCGACCGCCGAGTCGATCAACACCGCGTTCGTCGACATGACCCAGCAGATCCCCGACGGGCCCAACGAGGTCATCAAGGCCGCCAACGACGCGGGCGCGCCCCGTAGCCGCGGCTGGGACGCCAACAACCGCATCGCGCTCGGCGCCGCCGAGGTGAGCCCGCTGAACATGGCCAACGCGTACGCGACCCTCGCCAACGGCGGACAGCGCCACACCACGCATATGGTGGCCCGGGTCGAGGACCGTAACGGGCAGGTGCTGTACGAGGCCGAGGCGACCCCCGAGCAGACCATCGAGCGCAACGTCGCCGCGAACGTCACCGACGCCCTGACGTCCGTGGTGCAGGAGGGCACGGGCCGCCGCGCCGCCGAGCTCGGCCGCCCCGTCGCCGGCAAGACCGGCACCAACGGCGTCGACGACGACATCACGTCCGCCTGGTTCGTCGGGTACACCCGGCAGATCTCCACGGCCGTCATGTACGTGGCGGGCGACTCCGGCAACGAGGACCTGGACGACTACAAGCGCCCCCAGGACCGGACGTTCTTCGGGTCGAGCTATCCGCTCATGACCTGGGTCGACTTCATGGCCCAGGCAACGGAAGGCATGCCGGTCGAGGAGTTCGACCGCCCGCAGGAGATCAAGGCCACGAAGGGCTCGGTCAGCGCGTCGCCGTCGCCGAGCCGCACCCGCAGCGCGTCCCCGACGCCCTCACCGTCCGAGTCTCCGAGCGAGGAGCCCAGCGAGGAGCCGACGCCCTCCGAGGAGCCGACCCCGTCCGAGGAGCCGACGCCCTCTGAGGAGCCGACGCCGTCCGAGGAGCCGTCCAAGCCGGGCAACGGCCAGGGTCAGGGCCAGGAACCGGCGCCCTCTCCCGAGCCCACGACGTCGGAGACGCCCGCGGCGGGGGCCGGACCAGGGTCCGATCCCGGTGACAAGCTTCCTCCGCCCAAGGCGCCCGACCTCGGCCCCAGCCCTAGCCCCACCGCGTAGCAGCCGCCCGGCGGTTGCCGTCGTCGCGGCTAGAGTGACCGCGTGACGAACGCGCTGGTCCCTGGCCTCGGCGGGCCCATGGGGCGTCACGCGCGTCCGCGGGGGATCTGGTTCGACGCGCTGCCGTGGGCGGTTGCGGTCGGGACGGCGTCGTTCCTGGTGCTGTTCCTGCGGCACACCCCGTGCGTCCAGACCGAGGTCGGCGTCGACATCAACGCCTACGCCCGGCTCTGCTACTCAGACGTCCAGACCATGGTGCGTGGGCTAGCGCTGCCCGTTGGGGCCTCCCCATTCGACGGGTCGACGCTGGCGGTCGCGCCGTTGGTCGGCGTCCTGCTCCTCGCGGGGATGGCCGTTGCGCGGCTCGTGGGGATCCCCGTCGGCCCCACGGCGACCGACCAGCAGCAACTCGACGCCAGCGTCGTCGCGGTGGGCGCGGTCACGGTCGCGCTCTACCTCTGCTTCCTCGTGTGGATCGTCACGTCCGCCCGCTGGGGGCGCAGATCCCCCGGCCGGCCCTCGTGGGTCGCGATGCTGGTGGCCGCGTCGCCCATCGTGGCCGCCTCAGGCCTCGTCAGCTGGGACCTCCTGCCGGTGGCGCTGACGTCCGCGGCGCTGGCGCTGCTGTCGCGGGGACGGGCCATGGAGGCGGGCATCATCCTCGGGCTGGCCGCCTCGGCCGGCACGATGCCGATCGGGATCGCGCTGGCGGTCACCGTCGGCGCGTGGCTGCGCGGCGCATGGCCCGCCGCCGCCCGCGTGGGCGTGCCCGCGCTGGTCACGTGGTCCGTGGTCCACGCCCCGCTGCTCGTGACCAGTCCCGGCGCGGTCTTCGCGTTCTACCACGGCGAGGTGCACAAGGAGCGCGGCTACGGCTCCCTCTGGTACCTGCTGGAGCTGCTGGGCAAGCCGGTCCGGCACGCGGGGTCGCTGGCGTTCGTCATGCTGGCGGTGTTCCTGCTCGCCGGTGCCGCCTACCTGTACGTGACGCGACGGCGGCCCCACGACGCGTCGCTCATCGCCGTCGTGGTGTTGGCGGCCGTCGTCGTCGGCCCGTCGTTCCCGCCGCAGACGTCGCTCTGGGTGCTGCTCGCGGTTCTTGTGGCGCGGCCGTTCCGCCCGGAGTTGATCGCGGCGACCGTGGCCCACGTGGGCTACTACCTGGCGATCTGGGGGTGGTTGGCCGGCAGCCTGACGCCGGCCCAGTACGGGCCGTACGGCGTGTACTGGGGCGCGATCATCGTGCGCACCGCCGTCGACACCTGGCTCCTGTCGCTGGCCCTGCGGGACATCCGCGCGGCCACCTAGACCATCCGCACCTCGTCGGCGGTCACCGTCGTCATGCGTGCTGTCACGGGAACCTCGTCGCCGATCCGCACCCCCGCGTCGGCACCGGCGACGAACACCATCGACGAGTGCATGTGCGGCGGCTCGGCGAACGCGCGCTTCCTGCCGCCGATCGCGAACGGCGACAGCGAACGCCCCAAGGCATCCAGCACCCCTTGCGCGACCGTCACGCCTCGTTGGCGCAGCGAGCGCTGCGGCGTCGGCGCGGCCATCGCCACCCCGTGGGCGGTGCCGCCGGACACGACGACGATCCACCCGTCCCGCGGCGCCTTGACCTGGTGGTAGCCCAGCCGCTCCCCGGATCGCACCCGGTGCAGGTCGAGCACCGTGGCGGTCGTGGTGTAGGCCCGCTTGTCGCCCAGCCACAGCCGCGTGCCGATCCGCATGTGCGTGCGCACCCCCAGCGCGGTGCGCAGCGCGCGGTAGTCGCTGACGCTCAGGTGGGACACCCAGACAGGGGCACGCTTGACCGCCAGCGCGGCCGATGCGAGCCGCTTGGCCTCTTCCAACGAACCCGACGCGGGCAGATGCACAGCCCATCCCTCGAACGTGAGGTCGGCCAGGTCGCGCTCCGACAGCTCGTCGGGCCGGAGGCCATGACGGTGCATGGACGTCTCGATCTCGACGATGACGCGTGCGTGGGCATGCGAAGCCGCCACGGCGCGGAGATCCTCCGCGCGCGAGATGGTGGTGATGATGCGGGAGTCGTCGAGCAGGGCGGTGGCGGCGTCGTCGAAGGGCCGCCAGGGGTTGAGGACGACGACGTCGCCCGCGAATCCCCCGGCGCGCACCGCGGCGACCTCCTGCGCGACACCGACCGCCAGCGTCCGCAGCCCCAGCCGCGCCGTCTCGGTGGCCAGCATCCGCAGCCCGAACCCGTAGCCGTTGCCCTTCGCGACGGGGACGAGCCCCGGCACATCCTCCAGGAGACCCCGCAGGTGGGTCTGCCAACGGGTGCGGTCCACGGTCAGGGTCAGCGGCATAGTCAGCGTCTCTTCATGTAGAGGTCGAACGCCCGGTAGAGGGCCTTGTTAAGGGGGTAGTCCCACTCGCCGAGGTAGGCTACCGCCTCGCCGCCCGTGCCCACCTTGAACTGGATGAGGCCGATCTCCGGGTCGTCGGCACCGACGCCCTCGACGATGCCCCGCAGGTCGTAGACCGCGCAGCCCGCCTCGTTGGCGTCGCGGATCATCCGCCACTGCACCGCGTTGGAGCCGCGCACCTCACGTTTGGCGTTGGTCGACGCGCCGTAGGAGTACCAAGCGTGTTCGCCGACGCGTACGAAGGTGGTCGCCGCCACGAGGTCGCCGTCGTGCTCGGCCAGGTAGACCCGCATCCGGTCCGGGTCCTCGTCGTTGAGCGCGTCCCACATCGTCTCGAAGTAGGACAGCGAGCGGCCGGTGAAGCCGTCGCGCTGCGCGGTCTCCAGGTAGATGCGGTGGAAGGCCGCCAGGTCTGCGCGGTCGCCCTGCCGCACCGCCACGCCCTCCTTGTCGGCCTTCTTGATGTTGCGCCGCCACAGCTGGTTCATGCCCTTGAGCAGCTCGTCGTCGGACTTCTGCGTGCCGTCGGCGTGCCGCAGCGGGAGCTGGAAGTTGAACATCGGCTGTCCGGCCGCGAACCCGTGCCCCGTCGTGTCCGTCACCCAACCGCCGTGGATCAGCTGGTTGATGATCCGCGTGCCGACGAGGGTGGTCTCGTCCGGCTCGACGTCCGACAGGCGGGTGACGACGTCGTCGGCGATGGCCGCCTTGATCGTGTCGGCGGCCCAGCGACGATGGACGACGGCGGGGCCGATCCGCACCGCGAACGCCCGGTTCCGCTTCGCGTGCACGACGAGCGCCCGCAGGTGATCCGCGACGTCCGCCCGCCCCCAGTCCAGCACCGGGCCCTCCGGGAGGTAGG
Organism: Tessaracoccus sp. O5.2; assembly: GCF_964266725.1. Lineage (NCBI taxonomy): Bacteria > Bacillati > Actinomycetota > Actinomycetes > Propionibacteriales > Propionibacteriaceae > Tessaracoccus > Tessaracoccus sp. O5.2. The sequence goes on from NZ_CAXWGV010000012.1 coordinate 119,951, forward strand.
CCAGGTAGCGCTTCAGCTTCGGCAGCTGCCGGTAGAGGATCAGGCCGACGCCGGTGAGCGTCGCGCCGTCGAAGAACCCGACCGACTCGCCCCGCCATTCGGGCTTCACCGCCGCCCACGCCGGAGTCTGGAGGAACGACGCCGACCCCCGGTCGCGGATGAAGGCCAGGTGCTGGTCTGCGGAGATGGGGCGACAGGTGATGCTCACGAGAGTCAGGCTACCCCGTGGGTCCGTGGCGCGGCGGCCTCCCGCGGGCTGGTCATGGCTCGGGGCCATGAGCATGAATGAGAAGCCCGAGATCGACTTCCCCGGCGGCGAGCCGCCCGCAGACCTGGAGATCACCGACGTCGTGGTGGGTGACGGCGCCGAAGCCAAGGCCGGCGACCTCGCGCACGTGCACTACGTCGGCGTGTCTTTCAGCTCCGGTGAGGAGTTCGACTCGTCGTGGAACCGCGGCGCCCCGCTGTCCTTCCCGCTGGGTGCCGGCCGCGTGATCCAGGGCTGGGACCAGGGGATCCAGGGCATGAAGGTCGGCGGTCGACGCCAGCTCGTCATCCCGGCGCACCTCGCTTACGGCGACCGCGGCGCCGGTGGCGTGATCGCGCCCGCGAGACGCTGATCTTCGTGTGCGACCTCGTCGGCCTGAACTGAGCCGCGACAATCCGTTCGCTGAGGTCGCGCCCGGTGCGTAGCACCGCGGCGAGTCTCGAAGCCGACGCCTTCCCGTTCGCTGAGGTCGCGCCCGGTGCGGAGCATCCGGGCGAGTCTCGAAGCCGACGCCCTCCCGTTCGCGGAGGTCGCGCCCGGTGCGAAGCACCCGGGCGAGTCTCGAAGCCGACGCCCTCCCGTTCGCGGAGGTCGCGCCCGGTGCGAAGCACCCGGGCGAGTCTCGAAGCCGACGCCGCAGGCGTCGATCCCCTAACCCCATCCCTGAAGGTGCGGGGAGCCGTGACCCGTCGCTCGGGCGGCCCTTGTGGCCGGGTGTTCTGTTCAGGTGAACGGCTGGCTGGGGTTGAGTAGTCGAGGCCGCCCGAGCGTCGGTTCCCGTCTCCCCCCACTGGTTCCGGCGGTGGCGTGGCCGGGTTCGGGTGCGTGCCGGTGGGGCGGCCCTGGGTCGGGTTTGTCTGGGCGGGACGCCAGTTGGGTGATCGTCGGGTTGGGCATCACTGCGCGCAGCCGCCCCACCGTCCCGCCCTCTCTCTCGATGGCTGAGGTCGCGCTGCACCGTTCGCTGCGGTCGCGCTGCACCGTTCGCTGCGGTCGCGCCGACCCCGTTCGCTGCGGTCGCGACCACCGATCGCTGAGGTCGCGCCCGACGGCGGAGCCGTCCGGGCGAGTCTCGAAGCCGACGCCGCAGGCGTCGACCCCCCAACCCCGCTCGCTGAGGTCGCGACCACCGTTCGCTGAGGTCGCGCCCGACGGCGGAGCCGTCCGGGCGAGTCTCGAAGCCGACGCCGCAGGCGTCGATCCCCCAACCCCGCTCGCTGCGGTCGTGCCTGTCCGCTCGCTGAGGTCGCGCCCCGACGGCGGAGCCGTCCGGGCGAGTCTCGAAGCCGACGCCGTAGGCGTCGAGCCCCAAGGGTCGTCAGGTGCCGTCGCCCCAGATGGCGGCGGAGCGGTGGATGAGGTCGTCCAGGTCCGGCCGGCCAGCGGCGGACAACTCCGTCTCGGGCGGGTCGACTTCCGCTGGGTCGGTGTCTGGCGGGTCGTCTTCTGGGCAGGGTGGTGCCCCGGCGCGGATCTGTCGGAGCCGGAAGCGGCGGTGTTGCCGCGGGCGTCTGGCGGGATCGATGTGTCGTGGTGGGGTGAACCACGGCAGCCCGGTCACCGGGTCGAGGTGCACCCGCCATTGTGATTGCTCGGACTGCAACGGGTCGGGCTCCACCAGGCGATGGTGGTGTGGGCAGAGCAAGACCCCGTTTCCTAGCCGGGTGTCCCCGCCCTGCCACCAGGGGACGATGTGATGTGCCTCACAGCAGGCGGGGGTGGCGGTGCAGCCGGGGAACGCGCAGCCGCCGTCGCGCTGCACCAGCGCGGCCCGCAGGCCGGGGGTGAACATGCGGTAGGTGCGGCCGACATCCAGCAGCCGGGATGGCCCGCCGAGGACGACGGGAATGATGCCGGCGTCGCACGCCAACCGGCGGACCTCCCCGGCGGAGAGGCCGTCGATGTCGTCGACCCCGATCAGCCCGGCCTTGCCGAGGCCGGTGGTGAGGGTGTCGAGGTCGAGGGTGACATGCACCTGCGGCCGATCCCCACCATGCGCCGGCAGAGCGCCACTCGAGGCAGCCTTCTGGATCAGTAAGACCAGCGCATCCGCCCGACGCGCGTCCCGCGACGCGGCCTCACCGTTGGCGGTGTAGCTGGACGCGTCCGGCATCAACGCATCCAACTGCGCGCTCAACAACGCCGCGTCCGCGACCGGCAACTGTCCGGTGATGCGCATCGACCGACTGCCGCACCCCCTCCACAACAGCCTCCGCGGCGGCCAGCTTCGCCTCAAAGGGATCTCGGGCAGCGATACTTCGCCGCGCTCTGGGACGCCGTCGGCACGCTCGACGGCGACGCGGCCAGGACTGTCGACCGGCTGGGTGGGCTGGTCGAAGCGGCTGGCGCGGGAGGCGCTGACAATTTCTGAGCCCTGGCTAGGGGAATCGACGCCTGCGGCGTCGGCTTCGAGACTCGCCCGGACGGCTCCGCCGTCGGGCGCGACCTCAGCGAACGAGTGGGCGCGACCTCAGCGAACGGGTTGTCGCGACCTCAGCCATCGAGCGAGGGGGCGGGAGATCGACGCCTTCGGCGTCGGCTTCGAGACTCGCCCGGACGGCTTCGCCGTCGGGCGCGACCTCAGCGAGCGAGGTCGGCGCGACCTCAGCGAACGGACCCCCCCACCGGCACGACACGCCGTCGAACTCCGCCACCAACGCCCTAAACCGCCCCCGAGCCCGAGTGCGGCTGCCATCCGTGCTGCGCTCGGGGGATCGACGCCTGCGGCGTCGGCTTCGAGACTCGCCCGGACGGCTTCGCCGTCGGGCGCGACCTCAGCGAACGAGGTGGCGCGACCTCAGGAGCGGTGGTCAAGGGATCGACGCCTGCGGCGTCGGCTTCGAGACTCGCCCGGACGGCTTCGCCGTCGGGCGCGACCTCAGCGAGCGGGGTGGCGCGACCTCAGCGAACGAGGTGGCGCGACCTCAGCGGACGGCGCGGGCGCGGCCGCTAGTCGTGCTGGATGTCGACGACGATCCGGGCCGGGTCCGACAGGGCGAAGACGCGGTAGGCCGTCTCGTCATCCAGGCCGATCAGAATCTGCTGCTGGGCCTCGAAGAGCCCGCCGAACACCACCTCCTTCACCACCTCGAGCCCCTCCCCGTCGACAGGGGCGCCCGAGTAGCGATCGGGCGCGTCCGTGGTCCAGTCGATCCCGAAGACGCCCAATTGCAGGAACGCGTCCCCCTCGACGTCCATCGGCTCTCCCGTCGGGTCCTGGACGGCCTCGTCGGTGAAGCCCGCGAACCACCCCAGAATGGGGTCGCTCCCAGAGAGGTCCAGCACCACGCGGTCATAGCCGTCGTGCAGCCCGACCCGGACACCCACGATCTCCTGGCCGACGGCCGGCGCACCGGCCGGGGGATCCTGGCGGGCGGGTCCGGTCTGCCACGGGTGGAGAGCCGGGTCCACGTCGTCTGGGGTGGGTGAGGAGGGAGATGCGGTGGGGCCCGCGGGTGGGGTGGTGGTCCCCGGCGGACCCATCGATGAGTCGGTGGGGGAGGCCGACGTCGGGGACGGATCGGCCGGGGCCGTCGTGGAATCAGATGTGGTGGGCGAGGCGGCGGGGGTGGAGGTGGAGCCGGTCGGCTGCGTCGGAGCGGAGGTTCCGTCCGTACAGCCGGCGAGCAGCAGCACCACCGCGGCTGTCGCGGCTGCTGCGCGTCGCATGGTTCAACGGTACGCCCGCCGGCGCCCCATAGCTACGGCGGATTTCCGCCCGCTACACCCCGGCGGTCTCGTCCGGCTGATGGATGCCGAAGACGTTGCCCTCGGTGTCGACGAAGTAGCCCTGCCACGCCATCCCGGTCAAGGGGAACTTGGGCATGGCGACCGTCCCGCCGGCCTCCTCGATGCGACGTGCGGCGGCGTCGAAGTCGTCGACCTCCACCGTCAGAACCGCCCCCTGCACGGTGCTACCGGCGGGGGGATTGGCGCCCTCGCGCTGCGTGACGGCCCCGCTGATCCCCGGCTGCCCCTCCTCGTGGGTGGTGAGAGGGCCAGAGGCGCGATGCCCCTGGCCCTGTCGACCACCGATGAGGGTCAGCCGACCGTCAGCGCCTCGTCGACCTTGATGTCCTCCAGCGACTCGCCGATCCGCATCTCGTAGAACGAGCGGTAGACGAAGTATGCGGAGGCGAGGAAGAACACGGCCGCCAGCGTCGTGGTCAGCCCGCTGCCGTTCTGCGCGCTCAGGCTCACGGCCAGCTCGACGGCGAGGAGCCCGAACAGGGTTGTGAACTTGATCACCGGGTTGAGCGCGACCGAGGAGGTGTCCTTGAACGGATCGCCGACGGTGTCGCCCACGATTGTCGCGTCGTGCAACGCAGTGCCCTTCGCGTGCAGGTCGACCTCGACCAACTTCTTCGCGTTGTCCCAGGCGCCACCGGCGTTGGCCATGAAGATCGCCTGGTAGAGGCCGAACAACGCCATCGCGATGAGGTAGCCGATGAAGAAGAACGGCTCGATGAACGCGAACGCGAGCGTGGAGAAGAAGATGCCCAGGAAGATGTTGAACATGCCCCGCTGCGCGTACTGCGTGCAGATCTGGACCACGCGCGACGAGTCCTCGGCGCTGGCCCTCGTGACACCGTCGAGCTTGATGTTCGCCGCGATGAACTCCACGGCCCGGTAGGCGCCGGTGGTGACCGCCTGCGTCGAGGCCCCGGTGAACCAGTAGATCACCGCGCCGCCGACGAGCAGGCCGAGCAGGAAGGGTGCGTGCAGCAGCGACAGCTTCTCGACGTCGTGCTCCAGCCCGCCCGTCAGGCCCATCATGATCGAGAAGATCATCGTGGTGGCCCCGACGACGGCCGTGCCGATGAGGACCGGCTTGGCGGTGGCCTTGAACGTGTTGCCGGCACCGTCGTTGGCCTCGAGGAGGTACTTGGCGCGCTCGAAGTCCGGCTTCTGGCCGAGGTCGCGCTCGAGCTCCTCATGGATGCCGGGGATCTCCTCGATGGTCGACAGCTCGAACACCGACTGCGCGTTGTCCGTGACCGGCCCGTAGGAGTCGACCGCGATCGTGACCGGCCCCATGCCGAGGAAGCCGAACGCGACCAGACCGAAGGCGAACACGGCCGGCGCCAGCATCAGAGCGGCCAGGCCCATGGTGGAGATCCAGTAGGCGATGGCCATGAGCCCGGCGATCGCCAGCCCCAGCCAGTAGGCGGAGAAGTTGCCGGCGACGAACCCGGACAGGATGCCCAGCGAGGCTCCGCCCTTGTTCGCCGAGATGACGACCTCGCGGGTGTGCTTGGCGTTGGTCGAGGTGAACACCTTGACCAGCTCGGGGATCAGCGCGCCGGCCAGGGTGCCGCAGGACACGATGAGCGACAGCTTCCACCACAGGCCGTCCGATTGGCCGCCCAGCAGCAGCGCCGAGGTGAGGAACGTCAGGCCCAGCGAGACCAGGGAGGTGAGCCACACCAAGCTGGTGAGCGGGCGCTCGAAGTCCATCTCGTCGGCATTGCCGTAGCGGGCGCGGGTGAGGGCGCCGTTGATGAAGTACGAGGCGCCGGAGGCGATGACCATGATGGTGCGGATGACGAACAGCCACACCAGCAGCGTGATCTGCATCGTCTGGTCGGGGACGCCCAGCAGGATGAAGGTGATGAGCGCGACGCCCGTGACGCCGTAGGTCTCGAACCCGTCGGCGGAGGGGCCGACGGAGTCGCCGGCGTTGTCACCGGTGCAGTCGGCGATCACGCCGGGGTTGCGGGCGTCGTCTTCCTTGATCTTGAACGCGATCTTCATGAGGTCGGCGCCGATGTCGGCGATCTTGGTGAAGATGCCGCCGGCGATGCGCAGCGCCGACGCGCCGAGCGACTCACCGATCGCGAACCCGATGAAGCACGCGCCGGCGATCTCGCCGGGCAGGAACACCAGGATGATGAGCATCATCGCCAGTTCGACGGAGATGAGCACCATGCCGATGCTCATGCCGGACCGCAGCGGGATGTCGTGCGCGGGGTAGGGCTTGCCGGTCAGGGCGCCGTAGGCGGTGCGGGAGTTGGCGAGCGTGTTGACGCGGATGCCATACCACGCGACGCCGTAGCTGCCGGCCATGCCGATGAGCGAGAACAGGATGACCACCGCGGTCTTCCCGACGCTGAACCCCACCAGGAACAGGTAGTAGATGACGATGATCGTCGCGATGAAGGCCCACAGCAGCAGGAGGAATCGGCCCTGCTGCTTGAGGTAGGTCTTGCAGGTGGTGTAGATGAGCTCGGCGATCTCGCGCATGGCCGCGTGCGCCGGCATGCGGCGCAGCTGCGTGTAGGTCATGACGCCGAACGCCAGGCCGAGCGCGCAGACGATCAACCCGAGTCCGAGCAGGACGTCGCCGGGGAGCCCGAAGAAGGTGACGCTGCCGAGATCCGGCAGCTGGAGGTTGGCCTCGCCGCCCACCTGGTGTTCGCCCGGGGCCGGGCCGTCGTTCTGGCACGCGGTGAGCCAGAGTGCTGTCATGGATGCCAGCGCCACCCCGCCCCACCGGGGCAGGCGGCGTGTGGCCCTACGTTCGGATGCTGTCAACTGCATCTCGACCTCTTCTCCTCTGAAACAGGTCAGCGGTAAGCCGCCGTCACCGGTCATCCTACGCACGGTAGTAGGTGGATCGTCCGGGGGTTGGTTAGAACAAAGTCAGGCGGCCACGGTGCCGGCCCGGGTCACGACAAGGAGCTGGCCCGGGAGGTCTCCCGGGCCAGTGGAACATGTCAGGATGCGGCGCTCTCGATGCGTTCGAGGGCCGACAGCCAGCGTTGCGCGAGCGCGTCGGTGTCGGCGTCCTGAGGCAGGTGGTCGTGCACCAGTTCCAGCTCGGTGGCGGCGCCGATCGGGCGCATGTGCAGGTCCACGAGGGTCCGCGGCGCGCCGTCGCTGGCGTGCCAGGAGAAGCGGATCTGTTCCTTGGGGTGGAAGCTCCGGGTGACCCCGTAGGTGCCATCGGCGGCCCGCCAGTCCTCGCCCTTGTTGCCCAGATTGCCGCCCTCGCCGAGCAGCGCCTCTGCTCCGTGGGGTTTCATGAGGACCGCCCAGACGCTGTCGAGCGGATGGTCGACCACGCGGGTCACCTTCACGCTTCTCGGTTCGGTGGTTTCCTCCATGGTGTCCATGACTGACCTCCTGATCGACCGGGCAACGCCTGCGGTGCCCTGGTGCGACCCAGCGTAGTACCGCGGGCACGGGCCCGACAGGGGGGAGGGGGAGTTCGTGGTCGATGGAGTCGCTGGTAGGGGTTTCGCCCACCGTGGCCCGTTCACGCTATACGCTGCGAGCCATCAGACGGTCTCGCCGGCGAGCTCGATCCCCGGTCCCTCCGGCGTGGCTGAAAGGGGCAGGCATGAGTGCAAACCCGATCACGACGCTGTCGCTCGTGGCTCCGCTCACCGGCGTGTTGGTGCCGCTGGACCAGGTGCCCGACCCGGTGTTCGCCCGCAAGATGGTGGGCGACGGGATCTCCATCGACCCGCTCAGCAACGTGCTGCTCTCGCCGGTCTTCGGCGAGGTGGTCGACGTACAGCCGTCCGGGCACGCGGTCACGGTCCGCAGCGACGACGGCCTCGAGATCCTCATGCACATCGGCCTCGACACCGTCCGGCTCGTCGGGGAGGGATTCCACCCCCGGGTGAGGGAGGGCGCCCGGGTCGCCGCCGGTGACCCGCTCATCGAGTTCGACCTCGACGAGGTGGGCCGCAAGGCCAAGAGTCTGCTCACGCAGATCGTCATCACCAACTCGGAGGTCGTGGCCCGCATCGACGCGGCGACGGGGCTGGTCACGGCAGGTATCGACGTCGTCGCCACCGTTGTGCTGGCCGACCCCGCCGACGGCGCCGGCGAGTCCTCCGGGGCGGCCCGGGCCGCCGCCTCGGACGCGGTCCTCGTCCCGAACCCCACCGGCATCCACGCGCGCCCGGCGGCCACGCTGGCCGCGCTGGCGAAGCAGTTCCACTCCGACGTGCGGTTGAGGCGCGGGGACGACTCCGCCAACGCCAAATCGATCGTCTCGGTCATGGGCATGGCCGTCGGCTACCGCGAGAAGGTGACGTTCACCGCCCACGGCCCGGACGCGGAGGAGGCCGTCTCCGCGCTCGCGCAGGCGGTGCGCGACGGGCTCGGCGAGGACTGCCCCCCGTTGCCCACCGAGGAGGCGACGGCCCGCCGCGGCGTCGTGGAGCCGGAACCCGATGCCGTGGCAGCCGTGCCGGAGCCGGCGGGGCCCCGGTCCGGGGACTGGAACCTCCTGCTGGGGGTCGCCGCCTCGCCCGGCCTGGGAATCGGCCGGGTCGTACAGCTGCGCCGCGACGACATCGTCGTCGACGAGGTGGCCGACGACCACCACATCGAGCGCCGCAAGCTCAACGCGGCCATCGACCGGGCGCTGCTGGACCTGTCCGCGCTGGAGAAGCGGCTGCACGACGAGTCGTCACCCGACAAGGCCGCCATCTTCGCGGCGCACCAGGAGATCCTCGCCGACCCGGACCTGCTCGACCTGGCCGCCAGCGCCATCGACAAGGGCAAGTCCGCGCCCTTCGCCTGGCGCGGCGCGTTCACGGCGTTCGCCGAGCAGTTGTCGGGGCTCAGCAACGAGGTGCTCGCGGGTCGCGCGAACGACGTCCGCGACGTCGGCCAGCGCGTGCTCGAGGAGCTGACCGGCCAGCGCGCCGAACGGGCGGAACTGCCCGAGAACTGCATCCTCATCGCCGAGGACCTCACCCCGTCGGACACCGCCCAACTGGACCGCAGCCGGGTGGTCGGGTTCGCCACCACGAGCGGCGGCGCGTCGAGCCACGTGGCCATCATCGCCCGTTCGCTCGACATCCCGGCGGTGGCCGGCATCGAAGAGCGGGCCATGGACATCGCCGACGGCGCCCTGGTGGTGCTCGACGGGACCGCCGGGTCGCTGAGGATGAACGTCACCGACGACGACGTGGCGCAGATCCGCGTCCGTCAGGAGCGCCTGGCGCAGCGCAAGGCCGAGGAAGAGGCCCGCCAGGACGAGCCCGCGGTGACCCGGGACGGTCATCAGGTCGCGGTCGTCGCCAACATCGGCGGCGTCGAGGACGCGCGCCGGGCCATGGCCACGGGCGCGGAGGGCGTCGGCCTCCTGCGCAGCGAGTTCGTGTTCATGGGCCGCGCCACCGCACCCACGGAGGAGGAGCAGGCCGCGGTCTACGCCGACTGCGCACGGGCGCTGCGGCCCGGGCAGCCCCTGGTCATCCGCACACTCGACGTCGGAGGCGACAAGCCGCTCGCCTACCTGCCGATCCCGAAGGAGGAGAACCCGTTCCTCGGGGTGCGCGGCGTCCGCGTCGGACTCGAACAGCCGGAGGTCCTGCGCACACAGCTGCGCGCCATCCTCGCCGCGGCGGACGAAGGCGCCGCGCTGCACGTCATGTTCCCGATGATCGCCACGATCGACGACTGGCGCCGCACGAAGGCCATCGTCGACGAGGAACGCGCCGCCCACGCGCCGGACGCACACGTCAGCGTCGGGATCATGATGGAGGTGCCGTCCGTGGCCGTCATGGCGAAACAGTTCGCCGCGGAGGACGGCTGCGACTTCTTCAGCGTCGGGACCAACGACCTCACGAGCTACACCCTCGCCATGGACCGGGGGCATCCCAAGCTCGCGGCCCAGGTCGACCCCTGCAACCCGGCGATCCTCACGCTCATCGGCGGTGCCGCCGAGGCGCTGCACGCGCGCGGCAAGTGGCCGGGGGGTCTGCGGGTCCGTCGCATCGGATCCCCAGGCCGTGCCGATCCTCGTCGGCCTGGGGGTGGACGAGTTGAGCTGTTCCATCCCGGCCATCCCCGCCGTCAAGGCCATGGTCCGCGCCTACGACCTCGCTACCTGTCGAGACCTGGCCGCCCGCGCGGTCTCCTGCTCCACCCCGCAAGAAGTCCGGGCCCTCGTGCCCATGGACGAGAGCTGAGAGGGATCCGGTCATGAGCACTGCACACGACATCGTCCAGGCCGTCGGGGGGGGCGGGCAACATCGTCTCGCTCAGCCACTGCGCCACCCGGCTGCGCTTCCAACTGCGCGACGCCTCGGGGGTCGACGTGCCCACCGTCGAGTCCATCAAGGGGGTCATGGGCGCCGTGCCGCAGTCCGGCGAACGCTTCCAGGTGATCATCGGCGGCGCCGTGCAGAACGTCTACAACGAGATCAACTCCCTGCCGGAGATGGCCGATCAGAAGCCGCTCAGCGACGAGGAGATCAAGGCCGCGGCGCGGGCGGGCGGCGTCCGGGGCCGGTTCGACTGGATCGACTCGTTCTTCGAGTTCTTGTCGGACTCCTTCCGCCCGATCCTCGGGGCCCTGCTGGGCGCCTCGCTGTTCATCACGTTCATGTCGCTGATGAGCACCCTGGGCGTGATCGGGAACTGGGCCGACCCGCGGGTCACGCTCCCGCCGTCGTGGCAGTTCATGAACCTGCTGTGGCAGTCGGTGTTCGTGTTCCTGCCCCTGATGGTGGCGTACAACGCGTCCAAGAAGCTCGGCGCGGATCCGTGGGTGGGCTTCGCGATCATGGGCCTGGTGATGCTGCCGGGGTTCACGGCGCTGGGCGGGATCGGGGAGGCCTACCAGGCGACGGTCGCCGGCAGCGAGGTCACGCTCATCGACATCTTCGGCGTGCCGCTGACCATCTTCAACTACTCGTCGCAGGTCTTCCCGCCTCTGCTGATGGCGGCCGTCCTCGGCCCCCTTTACCGGATCCTCAAGCGGATCATCCCCGAGAACCTGCATCTCATCTTCGTGCCGTTCCTGTCGATGCTGATCATGCTGCCGCTGACGGCTTTCCTCATCGGCCCCATCGGCGTGTACGTCGGCGCGGGGCTGGCCTCGGTGCTGCAGGCGATCAACAGCTTCTCGCCGTTCATCTTCGCCATCGTCATCCCGCTCGCGTACCCGTTCATGGTGCCGCTGGGCCTGCACTGGCCCATCAACGCCATCATGCTGCTCAACATCTCCCAGAACGGCTTCGACTACATCCAGGGCCCCATGGGCGCCTGGAACTTCGCGTGCTTCGGCGCCACCGCCGGCGTCCTGTTCCTAGCCTGGAGGGACCGCGACATCCAAATGCGGCAGACGGCCACCGGCGCGCTGGCAGCCGGTCTCCTCGGCGGCATTTCGGAACCGAGCCTCTACGGCATCCACCTGCGGTTCAAGAAGATCTACCCACGCCTGCTGGCCGGCTGCCTGGTCGGCGGCGTCATCATCGGCTTCGGCGGTGGTCTGAAGACCAGCGCCTTCGTCTTCACGTCCCTGCTCACCATCCCAGCCTTCGACAATATCGGGCTCTACGCGCTGGCGATCGGCGCCGCGTTCCTCACGTCGATGCTGCTGGTGATCTTCACCGACTACCGCACGGCTGAGCAGAAGGCCGCGGCCCGTCGCGGCGGCGTGGACGCCGTCGCGGAGCCGACGCCCGAGCCGCGGGTCATCGTCGTCGACGACGTGCAGGTCAACCAGGCCCGCCAGTGGGTGACCGCACTGGGCGGCGAGGAGAACATCGACGGCGTCGAGTGGATCGCCGAGACGCGCGTGCGTGTCGGGGTGAAGGACGACTCGCTCGTCGACGTCGAGGCGCTGCAGCGCGCCGGTCTGGCGGGCGCGGTCCGCGTGGCGCCGAACGTCTGGCACCTCGTGGCCGGGCTCGAGGCGGAGCAGTACGCCGAGGGGATACGCCGCCGCGTCGCCTCCGCCTGACCCGGGGCCTAGAGTGTGGACCATGTCAGCAGAGCCGCTGGAGATCCACATCATCGCCGACTCGACCGGGGAGACCGCGGCCCGCATCGCCCGGGCCGCGATCACCCAGTTCCCCACCCGCGAGTTCAGCATCGTCCGCCACCGCAAGATGAACTCGACGGCGGCGCTCCTGCGCGCCCTGGAGGCGGTCCGCGACAGCGCGGCCCCGGCCGCGGTCTTCTTCACGCTGGTCAACGAGGAGCTGGCCGACCTGGTGCGCAACTTCTGCCGCGACGCCGACATCCCCTTCGCCGACCTCATGACCGACGCCATGCACGCGCTCGAGCGGATCACCGGCATCGAGGCGGATCAGGTGGCGATGCGGCCGCCGGGGGTGGAGGCCGAGTACTTCGTCCGGATGGCGGCCATCGACTTCGCCGTCCGCATGGACGACGGCTCCATCCCGGCAGCGCTCAAGGAGTGCGACATCTGCCTGGTCGGGCCGTCGCGATCCGGGAAGACGCCGTTGTCGATCTACCTGGCCTACCTGGGGTACAAGGCGGTCAACGTGCCACTCGTGCCGGGGATCCAGCCGCCCTCGGAACTCTTCGAGCTGGAGCGGTGGCGCATCGTCGGCCTCACGATGGACGCCGAGCGCCTCCTGCTGATCCGCGGTCAGCGGGTCAAGGGCATGGGAGGCTTCGGCACCAAGGACGGCTACGCGGACCTCGTCAAGATCTACGACGAGCTCGACGAGATCGGCCGCTGGCACCGCAAGCTCGGCTGCCCGGTCATCGACACCACGGGGGTGGCGATCGAGGAGGCGGCCTCGCGGATCACCGACATCGTCGACGAGCGGGCGCGGAAAGTGGGGGCGCGCCTGCGCCGCCCGCCGGGCATCGTCCGGGCGGGATCGCACTACCGGCCGTGAACTTCACCCCTAGCCCGCGCGTGTTCTGTGGCGGGTCTAGTCTGGTCCGCGGAAGGGGACATCGAGGTCCCCAGGGTGTTGTCGAAGGAGATATCCCCAGCATGAGTGACGATCGTTACATCTACGACCTCTCGGAAGGTGACGCCACGATGCGTCACCTTCTCGGCGGTAAGGGCGCCGGCGTCGCCGAGATGAACCGCGTCGGGGTCCCGGTCCCCGACGCCTTCACGGTGACGACGACGGCGTGCGTCCAGACCATGAAGCGCCGCGGCGAGTGGCCCGAGGGCCTGGCCGATCAGGTGGCCGAGGGGCTCAAGCGCCTCGAGGAGCGCACGGGCCGCACGCTCGGCGGCACCGAGAAGCCGCTGCTCGTGTCCGTCCGCTCCGGCGCCGTCCACTCCATGCCCGGCATGATGGACACCATCCTCAACCTCGGCATCTCCGACGAGTCCGTCGAGGCGGTCGCGGCCGAGTCCGGCAACGAACGCTTCGCGTGGGACTGCTACCGCCGCTTCATCCAGATGTACGGCGAGGTCGTCGAGGGCGTGCCGCAGCACCTCTACGAGGACGCGCTCAGCGAGCTCAAGCACGCGCGCGGCGTCGCGCAGGACACGGACCTGAGCGCCGAGGACCTCAAGCAGCTCGTCGGGACGTTCAAGGAGATCTCCAACGAGCACCTGGGCGGCGAGTGGACGTCGGACCCCGTGGAGCAGCTGAACCGCGCCATCGACGCCGTGTTCAAGTCGTGGCTGAACCCCCGCGCCGAGGTGTACCGCCGCGCGAACAACATCCCGGCCGACCTCGGCACCGCCGTCAACATCATGCAGATGGTGTTCGGCAACCGCGGCGACACCTCCGCCACGGGCGTCTGCTTCACCCGCAACCCCTCCACCGGTGAGAAGGCGCTCTACGGCGAGTTCCTCGTCAACGCGCAGGGCGAGGACGTCGTGGCCGGCATCCGCACCCCGCGGCCGCTGGAGGAGATGAAGGAGGTGCTGCCCGAGGCCTACGACGAGCTCATCGCGACGATGCACAAGATGGAGCAGCACTACAAGGACATGCAGGACATGGAGTTCACCGTCGAGAACGGCAAGCTCTACCTGCTGCAGACCCGCAACGGGAAGCGCACGGCAGCCGCGGCCCTCAAGGTGGCGTCGGACCTCGTCGACGAGGGCGTCATCTCCCAGGAGGAGGCGCTGCTGCGCATCGAGCCCGCACAGCTCGATCAGCTGCTCCACCCGGCCATCGACCCCAGCCACGGCAAGGACGCCATCGCGCAGGGCCTGCCCGCCTCGCCCGGCGCCGCCGTCGGTGAGGTCGTCTTCGACGCCGACACCGCAGCCGAGCGCGGCGGTCGCGGCGAGCCGGTCGTGCTCGTGCGGTTCGAGACCACGCCCGACGACATCCACGGGGTCATCGTCGCCCAGGGCATCCTCACGGCGCATGGCGGCATGACGTCGCACGCGGCGGTCGTGGCCCGCGGCATGGGCAAGCCCTGCGTCGCGGGCGCCCAGGGCATCCGGATCGACCCCGTGGGCAAGACGCTCACCATCGGCGACCGCGTGATCCGCGAGGGCGATGTCATCACCCTCGACGGCACCGAGGGCCTCGTCTACGGCGAGGCGCTCGACCTCATCCCGCCGCAGATCAACGAGGACTTCCAGCGGGTCGTGCAGTGGGCCGACGAGGTCCGCAACCTCGGGGTGAGGGCCAACGCCGACAACTTCGAGGACGCCTCGAAGGCGCGCGAGCTCGGCGCCGAGGGCATCGGGCTGTGCCGCACCGAGCACATGTTCATGGCGCAGGACCGCCTCCCGGCCGTGCGCAAGATGATCCTCGCCGAGACGCCGGAGCAGCGTTCCGCCGCCCTGGCCGAGATCCTGCCGATGCAGCAGACAGACTTCGAGAGCATCTTCACCGCCATGAAGGGCCTGCCCGTCACGGTCCGTCTGCTCGATCCCCCGCTGCACGAGTTCCTGCCCAACCTCGTCGAGCAGTCGCTGCTGGTGCAGCGGCTGGAGCTCCAGGGCGGCGACGAGCAGGAGTTGGGCGAGGCCCGCGCGACCCTGGCGCAGGTCAAGCGGCTGCACGAGCAGAACCCGATGCTCGGCACCCGCGGCTGCCGGCTGGCCATGCTCTACCCCGAGATCCCGGACATGCAGGCCCGCGCCATCGTGCGCGCCGCGCTGGCCGTCCTGGACCGCGAGGGCGAGACGGTCGGCGTCGAGATCATGATCCCGCTCGTGGCGCTGACGCAGGAACTGGACGCGCAGCGGGCGGTCGTGGTCGCGGCGGTCGAGGACGAACTGGCGA
Organism: Tessaracoccus sp. O5.2; assembly: GCF_964266725.1. Lineage (NCBI taxonomy): Bacteria > Bacillati > Actinomycetota > Actinomycetes > Propionibacteriales > Propionibacteriaceae > Tessaracoccus > Tessaracoccus sp. O5.2. The sequence continues at coordinate 135,155 of NZ_CAXWGV010000012.1, forward strand.
AGGCCGGCCGGACGCTCGAGTACACGGTCGGCACCATGATCGAGCTGCCGCGTGCGGCGCTGGTCGCGGACAAGATCGCCGAACATGCCGACTTCTTCTCGTTCGGCACCAACGACCTCACCCAGACCACCATCGGCATCTCCCGGGACGACGCCGAGAACGGTTTCCTCACCCAGTACGTGATGGACCGGGTGCTCGAGCGCAACCCGTTCGAGTCGATCGACGTCGAGGGCGTCGGCCAGCTCGTGCGGATGGGTGTGGAGAAGGGCCGGTCGGTCAAGCCGACGCTCAAGACCGGCGTGTGCGGTGAGCACGGCGGCGACCCGGATTCGATCGAGTTCTTCAACTCGGTCGGACTCAACTACGTCAGCTGCTCCCCGTTCCGCGTGCCGATCGCCCGGTTCGCGGCGGCGAAGGCGGTGCTCAAGCAGCGCTGACGCGACCATCGACGCCGGGCCGGGTGGACGACCGGCCCGGCGTCGTCGCGTCCGGCAGCTTCGGCCTGTCGCGGCAGGATGCGTGACGGATGGACCCCCCATCCGCGACAATCGTGGACGAGCCGATTCTCAGGAGGAACCATGTCCGAGCAGCCCGGATTCCGACAGCCCGACTCCCAACCGACGCCGGAGCCGCAGGCCTCGGATCCCTACGCCACGCCGGCGCAGCCCGGCTACGGTCAGCCGGCACAGCCGGGGTACGGCCAGCCGGCGCAGCCCGGCTACGGCCAGCCTGAGCAGCCGGGGTACGGCCAGCCGGCGCAGCCGGGATACGCGCAGCCCTACGGTGCGTCGCCCGCCTATCCCTCCAGCGCCCCCGACGCCCCGCAGTACGGGCAGTACCCCACCGAGCCGGGCCAGGCCCCCTACGGCCAGGGCCCCTACGGCGCCTCGTACGGGCAGGATCCCTACGCGCAGAGCCCCGCGCCGTACGGCGGCTACGGCCAGCCCGCGTACGGCTACGGTCAGCTCCAGCCCGAGCACCCGCAGGCCACGACCGTCCTGATCCTGGCCATCCTCGGCTTCTTCGTCCCCGTCGTGCCGTTCGTCGCGTGGTACATGGGCGGGCAGGCCAAGAAGGACATCGAGGCCGGCGCCCCCTACCAGTGGGACGGACAGCTGAAGATCGGTTACCTCATCGGCAAGATCCTCAGCATCCTGCAGATCGTGTCGGTCGTGCTGATCGTCGTGTGGTTCGTCTTCATGATCGGCCTGTTCGCCACCACCGGCTACTGACCGACATGCGACGGGGCCGGGGCGACACATCGGTCGCCCCGGCCCCGTCGTGTGTGGGTACCGGTGTTAGTCGTCGCCCTCGTCGACGATCACCTCGGGGGAGCGCACGAGGTGCACGATCGCGGCGGCCAGGCCGCCCCAGAGTGTGAGCATCGCGACGATCATCATGATCAGAGCAGTGGTGGTCATTTCGCCATGATCTCCTCGTACTTGGTGTCGAGAGCATCCTCGTCGACATGCGTGATGGTGGACCGCTTCCACGGCGTGGCCGCCAGTGCGATGGCGCCGACGACCGTCAACACGACCATGCCCCACCCGAACACGGCCAACAGGCCGGTCGGGTAGCCGCCGTAGGGCGTCGTCACCTTGGTGATGATCTCGGTGATGAGGATGTAGCCGAGGACGACCGGCACGACGATGCCCATGAGGACCAGCCAGACGCGGCCGAACCGGACGCTGGAGACGCGGTCGACGTGGCTCTGCAGCAGCGGGAGCTTCCGCAGGACCCAGGCCACGGCCACGACCATGGCGAATGCGCCCGCGAGGATGCCGAACTTGTTGATGAACTCGTCGGTGATGTCGAGGAAGTACAGCCCGGTGGTGGTGGGCAGCAGCAGCATCGACACGGCGGCCATCGGCAGACCGACGACGAGCGTCGACTGGAGACGGCCCAGGCCCAGCTTGTCCTGGATCGCGGCGACGACCACCTCGACGATCGAGATCATCGACGTGAACCCCGCGAAGACCAGCGACGCGAAGAACAGCACGCCCAGCAGGGGCCCGATGCCCGTCGACGACACGATGCTCGGGAAGGCGACGAACGCCAGGCCGATGCCGCCGGCGGCGACGTCCTCCATGCTCTGCCCCGTGGACTGCATGAGGAAGCCCAGGGTGGCGAACACGCCGATGCCCGCGAGCAGCTCGAACCCGGAGTTGGCGAAACCGACCACGAGACCCGAGCCGGCCAGGTCGGTGCGCCGGCGCAGGTACGACGAGTAGGTGATCATGATGCCGAACCCGACCGACAGCGAGAAGAAGATCTGGCCGTAGGCCGCGGCCCACACCGCCGGATCGCCGAGCGCCGCCCAGTTGGGCGTGAAGAAGGCGTTGAGGCCGTCGACGGCGCCGGGCAGGGTCACCGCCTGGACGACGAGGATGAGGAACATCACGAGCAGCAGCGGGATCATGACGACGTTGGCGCGCGAGATGCCGCGCTTCACGCCGAGCGCGATGACGCCGATCGTGAGGATCCACACGACGAGCATGGGGATCGCGACCTGGGGCACGAAGTCGAAGCCGACGCCCGGGGTCTCAGCCACCTGGAGGAACTCGCCCATGAGGAAGGCCCCGGGGTCGGCGCCCCAGGCCTCGGTGAAGGAGAAGAAGAAGTACATGGCGGCCCACGCCAGGATCGCGGCGTAGTAGACGCCGATGACGAAGCAGACCAGCACCTGCCACCAGCCGAGGGCCTCGGTCCACTTCTTCCCGGCGCGGCGCAGCGCCAGCGGCGGGGCGGAGCGGTAGCGGTGCCCCAGCGCGTAGTCGAAGAACAGCAGCGGGATACCGGCGGTCAGTAGGGCGACCAGGTAGGGGATGACGAACGCGCCGCCGCCGTTGGTGTAGGCGACGTACGGGAACCGCCAGATGTTGCCCAGGCCGACGGCGGAGCCGATCGCGGCGAGGATGAAGACGTTGCGCGAGCTGAAGACCTCTCGCGTCGCGAGCTTCGGTTCAGACATGTGCCTCCCTTCAGGGAGCGAGGTTGATGTGACCCGCGTAGCGTAGAACACCCCCGCACCGGCCGGTGGGAGGGGTCAGCATGCGGCGAGCCTCAGCGCACGAACACCGGGTGGTCCGGGGTCGAGCGGGCCTCGTCGTAGGTGTAGCCGTCGACGGCGAAGTCGACGATGCGCCCGGGGGTGCGCACCCGGTGCCGCACGAGCCACGCCGCCATGCTGCCGCGCGCCCGCTTCGCGTAGAAGCTCACCACGCGCGCCGTGCCCTGCCGGTCGCGGTCCTCGAAGCGGGGGGTGATGACGCGGGCGTCGAGCGCGTCGGTGTCCACCACGCCGAAGTACTCCTGCGAGGCAAGGTTGACCAGCACCGGGGAACCGGGGGAGTCGTCGAGGTCGCGGCGCAGCAGGTCCGTCACCCTCCCGCCCCACCAGTCGTAGAGGCTGCGGCCGCGCGCGGTGGCCAGCCGCGTGCCCATCTCCAGGCGGTGCGGCTGGATGAGGTCGAGGGGGCGCAGGACGCCGTAGAGCCCCGACAGGATGCGCAGGGTCTTCTGGGCCTCAGTGAAGTCGCGCTCCCCGAACGTACCGGCGGCCATCCCCTGGTAGACGTCCCCGTTGAACGCCAGCACCGCCGGACGCGCGGTGGCGGCGGTGTGCTCGGGCGTGAACTCGGCGTACCGGGTGGCGTTGAGGTGGGCCAACTCGTCGGAGATGTGCATGAGCGCGGCGATGTCGGCCGGCGACTTGCCCCGCATGACGTCGATGAGGGCCGTCGTCTCGTCCAGCAGCCGCGGCTCGCTGTGCTTGCGGGTGGGGAGCCTGGACTCGAAGTCGAGCGACTTCGCCGGCGACAGCACGGTCAGCATGCGCCGAGTCTAGCGACGCACTGGAGGGGGCAGACCGCGCGATCCGGTGCCCGGCGCCCGGGTGCGGGCGCTCAGGCCTCCGTGGAGTTCGTCGAGATGCCCGGGGCTCCCTCGTGGATGATCTTGCCCGGGTTGAGGTTGCGGCCCGGGTCCACGCCGTCGAACAGCGCCTGCTGGATGAACACGCCCGCCGGCGAGATGTCCTGGTCCATCCAGGGGCTGTGCTCCTCGCCGACGCCGTGGTGATGCGACACCGTGCCGTGGTTGTCCATGAACGACTGCTGGATGACGCGCTTGGCGTGGTCGTAGGTCTTCTCCGCGTCCGGGGACGAGTCGGCGATCGCGAACGTGAAGTACTGGCAGGCGCCCGAGTGGTAGGAGTGGCTGAGGTGGCAGAACACCACGCCCCGCACACCGATCTCGTCCATCGCCCGCTGGAAGGCTGCGACGGTGTTGGTGTGGATCTGCTCGGCGTACGCCCACGGCGTCGACGTCTCCGACACGTCCGCGACGAGGCCGCGATCCAACATGAAGTCCCGGATGTAGGGGGTGTCGTACTTCTTCTGGTCGTACAGCGACCCGGGGCCCTTGCCGACGCCCATGCCGCCGTGCCGGCGCACGATCTTGGACACCAGGCCCTTCTCGTAGCGCACGTGCGTGGGCGACCCCTCGAAGCCCACGAAGCTCATGGCGATCTTCTCCAGGTCCCAGCCCTTCTGGAGCATGATCTTCTGGATGGCCTTGCTCGACAGCGATCCGAGGCGGCTCGACTTCTTGCCGTTGGCCATGATGTATTGCGTCTCGATGGCGTCGGAGACGCGCGCCATCATGACGGCGGCGTCCGATTCGACGATCTCCTGGCAGGCCTTCAGGCCGTCCTCGTAGGTGGGGAAGAAGTACGCCTGGATCTCGCGCACCTCGGGGATGCGGTGCACGTTGACCCACGCGGAGGTGATGATGCCCAGGCGCCCCTCGGAGCCCAGGACCATCTCGCGCACGCTGGGCCCCGACGACGTCGACGGCAGTGGCCGCAGCGTGAGCACGCGCCCCGGCATCACCATGGTGAGGCCGCGGCAGATGTCGGCGATGTCGCCGTACTTGTCCGACTGCATGCCCGAGGACCGCGTGGCGATCCAGCCGCCCAGCGTCGACCAGACGAAGGAGTCCGGGTGGTGGCCCATGGTCCAGCCGCGGGCGCGCAGCTGATCCTCCATGTCGGGGCCGAAGACGCCCGCCTCGATGTGGGCCAGGCCGGACACCTCGTCGATCTCCAGCACCTTGTTCATGCGCCCGAGGTTCACGCTGACCACCTGGCGGTGCTCGTCGGGCTTGGCCTCCAGGGCCGCCACGATGTTCGAGCCCCCGCCGAAGGGGATGAGCACCCCGTCGGCGGCGACGACGGCGTCGACCAGGCGCTCGACCTCCTGCTGCGTGCCGGGGTAGACGACGACGTCGGGCAGCCGGCTCAGCCGGCCGGAGCGCACGCGGAGCAGGTCGCGGACGCCCTTGCCGAAGCCGTGCACCACGCGGGTCTCGTCGTCGGTCTGCACGAACCCGGCGCCGAGGACGGACTCCAGGTCGGCGCGCAGCGCGTCGCTGAGGCGCGACGCCGGGACGTCGAGCGACGAGAACGGCGGCACGGGGGCCACGGGCGCCGTGATGTCGACGCCCACCATCTTCTTCACGAACGGCGCGAACTTCGGCTTGTCCTCGTGGTGGTAGGCCTTGCCCTCCTCGCCCCAGCCCCACCACTTCTGCTGCTTCACGCCGTCGATCATCGGTCCTCCTGCTTGTCTGCCTGCTGTTTGGCGTCGTCCTCCAGAGCCGCGATCGGGGTCTTCCCCGCGCTCTCGAGGGCCACGGTGCGCTCGAACTCGGCCAGGGTCTTCCTGCCGTAGGCGCGCGCGGTGGTGTCGTGGAGTTCCAGCACCTGACGACGCATGCGCTCGTTGAACTCGTGGGCGATTTCGCCCGGGTAGGGGACCATGGGACGGCCGAAGACGACGTGCACCTCGGGGCGGCCCTTGGGCAGGTGCCGCTGCCGCGAGGGCCAGGCGTCGTAGGCGCCGACCAGCGCGACGGGCAGTGCGGGCACGCCGCGGGAGATGCACAGCGACGCCACGCCCGGCAGGAAGGGCCCCATGGCGCCGGTGCGCGACCTGGTGCCCTCAGGGAACAGCAGCAAGGGGACGCCCTCGCTGAGCAGCTGCGCCGACATGCCGCGCTTGCCCTTGCCGCCCTTGCCGCGGTCGATGGCGAAGGCGTTCATGAACAGCGACATCGACACGGACTTGACCCAGTTGTCGAAGAAGAAGTCCCCGGCCGCCCCGGTGGCGACGAACTTCGACAGCCGGCCGGGCATGGAGCTGAGGATGAGGGGGGCGTCGAGATGGGAGGAGTGGTTGCCGAAGACGACGAAGGCGCCCTCGAGGCTGTCGAGGTTGGCCAGGCCGTGGACGTGGATCCGCAGCAGCCTGAGGAGCGCAGGCTTGAGCAGCAGCATCTGCGCGGTCTGTCGGGTGGTGGCCTGCAGCCGCGACGTGTACCGGGAGTTGTCCGGCTCGACGTCTCGGGCCACGTCAGTGCCGCTTCCGCGAGGCGCTCAGCTTGCGGGAGAACCACCGGGTGAACGCCCGCGGCCCGTACTCGGCGATGAAGTAGGCGATCTTCCACTTCAGCGTCGGCACCGAGATGTAGCGGCCCTTCTCGGCGTCCGCCAGGGCGCCGCGGACCAGTGTCTCGGCGTCGATCCACACGATGCTGGGCAGCGACGTGGCCTTGATTCCGGCGCGCTCGTGGAACTCGGTGCGTACCCAGCCCGGGCACAGGGCCGTGGACGTCACGCCCGTGCCGCGCAGTTCCACGCCGAGCGCCTGCGAGTAGGTGGTGGCCCAGGCTTTCACGGCGGAGTAGTTGCCCGTGAAGATGGTGCCGGCGGTCGAGGAGACGGTGATGATCCGGCCGTGCCCTCGGGCCTTCATGGAGCGGGCCGCGGCGCCGCCGAGGATGAGGACCGCCAGGCACATGACGTCGAGGGCGCGGGCATGCACGTCGATGTCGGCCGGGTCGAGCAGGGTGGTGTGCAGGCCGAAGCCGGCGTTGTTGACCAGCAGGTCCACCGGGCGGGAGGGATCCTCGAGGCGCGCGGCGACCCGGAGCGCGTCCTCGCGGACTGCCAGATCGGCCGTGATGATCTCGACGTCGACGCCGTGGGCCTCGGTCAGTTCGGCGGCCACGGAGCGCAGGCGATCGGTGTCGCGCGCGACCAGGATCAGGTCGGTGCCACGCCCGGCGAGCTCCCGCGCGAACGCGTGCCCGATGCCGGAGGTACCGCCCGTGATCAGTGCAGATGCCATGAGTAGTACCGTACGCCACCCGCGCGGGTCCCCGCGATGCGGCCGCCACGGTGGCGCCGGGAGTCGTCCGATCCCGACAACGAGAAGCCCCGGCGATTGTGGGGGTGCCACAACCGCCGGGGCGTCGCTCAAGGGCTCAGCGGCCGATGATCTCCACGGTCTGCCGGGCCATCGCCAGCTCCTCGTTGGTCGGGATCACGAGCACCTTCACCGCCGAGTCCGGCGTGGAGATCTCGCGCGCCTCGCGGGAGCGAACCTCGTTGGCGGCGGGGTCCAGCGTGAGGCCCATGCCGGCGAGGCGCTCCACGACGGGCCCGCGGATGTGGGCCGCGTTCTCGCCGACGCCCGCGGTGAACACCAGCGCGTCGAGGCCGCCGAGGAGGGCCATGTAGGCGCCGATGTAGAACACGAGGCGGTGCACGTACACGTCGCGCGCGAGGATCGCGGCCTCGTTGCCCGCCTCGATCTGGGCGCCGACGTCACGCATGTCGGTGTAGCCGCACAGCCCGAGCATGCCGGACTGCTTGTTGAGGAGCGTGTCGACCTCGTCGGGCGTCATGCCGTGCGACGACAGGAACTTGTGCAGGCCGGGGTCGACGTCGCCTGAACGGGTGCCCATGACCAGGCCCTGCAGCGGCGTGAGGCCCATCGAGGTCTCGACGGCCGTGCCGCCGTGGACCGCGGAGATCGACGCGCCGTTGCCGAGGTGGCAGACGATCACCTTGAGGTCGGGGTCGCCCTGGCGGCCCAGGTAGTCGGCCGCCTTCTCCGACACGTACGCGTGCGACGTGCCGTGGAAGCCGTACTTGCGGATCCCGTGCTCCTTGGCCAGCTCCTGGTCGATCGCGTAGGTGTAGGCCTCGGGCGGGAGCGTGGTGAAGAACGCGGTGTCGAAGATGCCCACGTGCGGGATCTCCGGCAGCAGGTCCATGGCCGCCCGGATGCCGGCCAGGGCGGGCGGGTTGTGCAGGGGCGCCAGCTGCGAGAGCCGCTTGAGCTCGGCGATGACGTCGGCGTCGATGCGGACCGCCTCGCGGAACCGGTCCCCGCCGTGCACCACGCGGTGGCCGACGGCGACGACGCCCTGCAGGCCGGGGCCGAACTCCTCGAAGGCCGCGACGACGGCGCCGAAGGCGACGGTGTGGTTGGGGAACCAGCCTTCGCGCACCGTCTCCTCGTCACCGTGGCGGTGCTTGAGCTCGCCGGACGCCTGTCCGATACGTTCCACCAGCCCGGACGCGTGGGACTCGTGCGTCTCGGCGTCGATCACCTGGTACTTCATGGACGACGAGCCGCAGTTCAGCAGCAGGATCGGTGTGGGCACGGTCGGTCAGGGCTCCTTGATGTCGGTGAGGGGTCAGTGCTTCTGCGCCTGGATGGCGGTGATGACGATGGTGGAGACGATGTCGTCGACGAGGGCGCCGCGCGACAGGTCGTTGACGGGCTTGTTGAGGCCCTGGAGGACGGGGCCGATGGCCACGGCGCCGGAGGTCCGCTGCACCGCCTTGTACGTGTTGTTGCCCGTGTTGAGGTCCGGGAAGATGAACACGGTGGCGCGGCCCGCGACCTCGGAGCCGGGCATCTTCTTCTTCGCGACCACCTCGTCGACGGCGGCGTCGAACTGGATGGGGCCCTCGACCTTGAGCTCGGGCGCACGCTCGCGCACCAGCTGGGTGGCCTCGCGCACCTTGTCGACGTCCGCGCCGAAGCCAGAGTCGCCCGTCGAGTACGACAGCATCGCGATGCGCGGCTCGATGCCGAAGTTCTCGGCCGTGCGCGCCGACGAGATCGCGATGTCGGCCAGCTGGCTGGGCGACGGGTCGGGGTTGACCGCGCAGTCCGCGTAGACGAGCACGCGGTCGCTCATCGCCATGAGGAACGAGCCGGACACCACGGACACGCCGGGCATGGTCTTGATGAACTCCAGAGACGGCCGGATGGTGTTGGCGGTCGTGTTGACGGCGCCGGAGACCATGCCGTCGGCCATGCCGAAGTGCACCATCATCGTCGCGAAGTAGGACAGATCCGTGAGGGTCTCGCGGGCCTTCTCGATCGTCATGCCCTTGTGGGCGCGCAGCCGGGCGTACTCGGCGGCGAACTTCTCGATCAGCTCGGGGTCCTCCGGGTTGACGACGGAGGCGGCGGCCAGGTTCAGGCCCAGCTCCGAGGCGCGCCGGCTGATGCGGGCCGAGTCGCCCAGCAGGATGATGTCGGCCACCTGGCGCTGGAGGACGACGTCGGCGGCGCTGAGCACGCGGTCGTCGGCGGCCTCCGGCAGCACGATGCGCTGCTTGGCCGAGCGGGCCATCTGCATGATCTGGTGCTCGAACATCGTCGGCGTCCGGATCTCGGTGCGCGGCAGGTCGATGGCCGCGAGTAGGGCCGACTCGTCGACGTGCTGCTGGAACAGCGCCCGCGAGGCCTCGATCTTGCGCAGCGAGCTCGTGGAGGTCCCGCGGATGCCCTGCAGCGCGACGGCTGTCGGGAAGGTGTCGCCCTGCGTCACGGCGATGGGGAGGTCGATCTCGGAGTCCGCGAACAACTTCGACACCGACTCGGGCACCTCGAAGCCGCCCGTGAGGATCAGCGCGGCCAGCGGCCCGTAGTCGGGCGAGCGGTGGGCCATGAGCAGCCCCGGCAGCAGGTCGAGGCGGTCTGCCGGCACGATGACGGTCGCCTCGCGCTTCAGCCGCGTCAGGAGGTTGGGCAGCGTCATGCCCGCGACGATCGTGTGCAGCGACTCGTGTGTGCGGAAGTCCTGGTTGCCGAGCCAGTGCGTGGCGCCGACGGCGTCGAACTGGGCCCCGACCGACGGTGCGGTGAGCACCGGGTCCTCCGGCAGCACCGAGACCGCGACGTCGCGGACACCGCGAACAGCCTCGCGGAGCGCGTCGATCTGGTCCGGCGCGGCGTGCGTGACGATGATGCCGATGACCGTGTTGTGCTTGGCCTCGAACGCCTCGACGGCCGACTCCGCGGTGCGGGCGACCTGCTCGGCGGTGCGGCCCTGCGCCTTGACGACGTACAGCACCGGCGCGTTGAGGTTCGCGGCGATGACCGCGTTGTGCTCGAGCTCCATGGCGGTCTCGATGTCCTCGTAGTCGGAGCCGAGGACGACGACCGCGTCGTGGGACTCGGCCAGCGCCGAGTAGCGGGCGACGATGGTGTCGATCGCACGGCCGGAGTCCGCGGCGTAGTCGGCGTACGTGACCCCGACCGCGTTCTCGCGGGCCTGCCGGACGCCCTTGATGGACAACAGCGCGTCGATCACCGCGTCGTCGGCGGTGTTGAGGACCAGGGGCCGGTAGACGGCGATGGATCGCACCTGGCGCGCGAAGAGATCGATGAGGCCGAGCGCGATCGACGACTTGCTGACCTGCCGCTCCGATGAGGCAATGTAAACGCTTTTCGTCACAGTGGTCACCTTATCGCCCTTTTCGGGGCGCAGGCGCGCCGCCCGGCGTCCCTGGGCAGTCCCCGAACAAGGTGAGGGGCCCGTCCTGACGGACGGGCCCCTCGGTTGGGGGGACTACTTGACGGGGACCAGGACGGCCTCCGCACCGGCCGGGTTGTCGTAGGCGACGGCCATGAAGCCGAGCGGCTTCTGGGCCTCGAACTGACCCGGAGTGACCGTCACCCGGAGGGTGACGGTGGCGTCCGGTGCCACCGTCGCGGCCAAGCCGTTACTCAGAGCCGGGGACGACACCTGGTAGGCGGCGGAGCCGTCGAACATGTCCCACTCCGAGCCGTAGAAGGACACGACGGAGTAGGTGAATTGGTTCGTCAGGCCCAGCAGGCTGGCCGGGACGGGCAGGAGCACGGTGCTCGAGTCCGTCGGGGAGGAGGCCAGGAAGCCGGCGGCGTACAGGCCGCCCGTCGCGTGGTCGTAGACGAACACCTCGTTGACCCCGTCGTGGTCGCCCGCGCGGATCGCGCCGGAGTCGTAGCTGAAGACCGTCACGTCCGTGGCGCCGTCGCCGTTGTTGTCGATCGGGATGTCGAACTCGATGGACGCGGCGTTGCTGAACCGGTCGTGCATGGACACGGCGAACACCAGGTAGTCGCGGCCCTTGGAGCGGAAGGACTGGATGCCCGCCGCCTTGAGGTCGAACCCGGCAGCCGTGGGCTGGTCGTCGGCGTCCTCGAGCCCCCAGACGAACACGTCCGCCCGGGCGGCCGTCGCGGCGCCCTGGTTGGTGAGGGTGAGCGTCCCCTTGGGCTCCGTGGCCGAACCCGTGAACGAGGCCGCCACGTTGGTGGCGCGCCGGGGCACCAGGAGGGCCCCGATCCGGTGGGTGGCACTGTCACTGGCCAGCACCACGTGCCCGGACACCTCGGCGAATGCGTGCTGCGTGGCACCGAGCGACGAGGGGACGTCAGCGGCCTTGACGGTCATGGTGACGGCCACCGTCGCGCTCTTACCTGCCTTCACGGTCACCGACCGCTTGTCCAGGCTCACCTTCGCCGGCAGCGAGGCATCGGTGGGCTCGTACGACACGCGGAAGGTCTGGGCGGTCTTGCCCCGGTTGACCACGGTCACCGTCTTCGTGGCGGTGGTGTCGCGGCCCAGCTCGGCGAACCCGAAGCTCAGGGTGGCCTCGCGGAAGGCGGCCTTGCCGCGGGCGGTGTCGCCGTAGGCGAAGGTGCTGGTCTCCACCAGTTCAGCCGTGTCGACCAGGCCTCCGCCGCGGGTGAGGCGGTAGCCCGCCACCGCGGCGGGGTCGGCGGTCGACACCAGCGCTGCGCTGACGTCCTGGCCGCTCCACTTCGGGTGCGCCTGGACGCCGAGCGCGGCGACCCCTGCCACGTGAGGTGCGGCCATCGAGGTGCCGGAGAGGAACATGGCGCCCGTGCCGGAACCGACGGCTGCCGATGCGACGGACACGCCGGGCGCCGTCACCGACGGCTTGAGCCCGGAGTCGCCGGACCGTGGGCCGGCCGACGTGAACGATCCGAAGCCCTCGAAGCCGGGGTTGGGGAGCGACAGCTCTGACAGTGACAGCGTGGCTCCGCTGGTGAGCGCGGCGCCGTCGCTCTTCCTCACGCCCAGGAACGGGATCGTGACGACTGCCGGAGTGCCGTCGTCCGGGTTCTCCGTGATGGGCCCCTCGAAGGGCGGCAGGGTCTCGTCCGGGTTCACCATGACGACGGCGGCAGCGCCGGTGGCCTGGCCGTGGATGGCGCGGGCCACGCGGGCGCAGGTGCCGCGCTCGCTCACGGCGATCTGGTTCTTGCCCGGTTCGACCCCCGCGTAGCGGAAGGCGTACTCCGAGCAGCCGAGGTGCTCGAGCTCGGCAGTCGCTGGGTCGTCCTTGAGCCGGACGACGGTCAGCGGTTGGCTCGGCAGCGCAGCCCCGTTGGCGTTGATCGCCTCGATGTCCTTACCCCCAACGGTCAGCGTCGCCCCGGGGAAGGACTCCGTCGCGTCCGACGCGGCGACGCTGATGACGCCGTCGCCGGTGCCGGGCGACCCGGTGAGATAGGGGCTGGGTCCGGAGTTGCCCGCGGAGGCGACGACGACGACGCCGGCAGCCGTGGCGTTCGTGGCGGCCACGGCGCTCGGGTCGTCCTTGGTGCCGTAGCTCGACCCGAGCGACATGTTGATGACGTCCATCCCCTGCTCGACGGCCCAGTCGATGGCCTCGACCGTGACGTCGGTTGACCCGCCACAGCCGAAGACGCGCAGCGCGTAGAGGTCGACCTGCGGCGCGACACCCGGGCCGACCAGGAAGTCGGCCTCGGACGTGGTGGCGTCATAGGGGCCGGCGTACGGCTCGCCCTCGAGGGTGACGCCGCCGCCGCCGGTGGTGCCGGCGACGTGGGTGCCGTGGCCGTTGCAGTCGAGCGGGTTGGGGTCGGGCTGAGGGACGGAGCCCGCGGTCGAGGCGTCGTAGTCGTCGCCCACGAAGTCCCACCCGCCCTTGATCCGGGGAGCCTTGGGGCCGAACAGGGCCGGATCCGCGGCCTGGTCAGACGTCGCGGCGGCGGCACGGAAAGCCTCCCGGGTGCCGGGGCCACCGAAGGTCGCGTGTGTGTAGTCGATGCCGGTGTCGATGATGGCGACCTTGACGTCCTCGCCGGTGTAGCCGGAGTCCTGCCACACCTGGTCGACGCCGAGGTAGGGGATCGTCGTGGCGTTGGTGGGCTCAACGATCTGGACGGAGTGCACTGCCTTGACGCCGGGGAGATCGGCCAGCGCCGCCACATCCTTGCGCGCGATCGACACCTTCACGCCGTTGTAGGCGGTCTGCACCTGCGAGCGGACCTCGCCGCCGAGCTTCGCGATGGCAGGCTTGAGCGAGTCTTGCGCCGCCTTGCGCTCCGCCTTCAGGCGTTGCTTCTCCTGGGCGGTCAGCGAGCCGCGCTGCGCCTGGACGGCCGCCACGGGCTCAGCCGCCAACTCGACCATGACGGTGACCCGGCTCTCGTCGACGGTCGCGGGCAGCTGACGGCTGGAAATCCGACCGCCTTCGACGGCCTCGAACCGGTCGAGCGGGTCTTCGGGGGCGGCCTGGGCGGCCACGGGGGCTGCGATGGCCAGCAATGCGGTGAGGGCCACGGTGCCGACTCTCTTCATGCGATCCGCCGTTTCACTAGGGGACATGCGGGATGCGGTCACCCTATTGACGCCCCCGGGTCCGGTCAATGGCCGAAAGTGGGGTCTCGAGGACAGGTTGAGGGTGCGACCGCACCACCCGTCAGTCTGGCAGCCGGCCGGGGCCGCCGGAGGCGTTGCGCGAACGTGCATGCCGATGGCTCAACGGTGGTCGGATGTGCATGTCGACGGCCGCCTAAGCTCGGGAGCATGGAGTTGTCCGTCCTCGACCTCATCCCCGTCCGCCGCGGCCAGACCACCGCCCAAGCGTTGCGCGCCAGCCGGGCCCTGGTGGAGGCCGCAGACAGGCTCGGCTACTCCCGGTACTGGGTCGCCGAGCACCACAACGCCGCGTCGGTGGCCTCCACGTCGCCGGCCGTCGAGCTCATGTACCTGGGCCAGAACACCTCACGGATCCGCCTCGGGTCCGGTGGGGTGATGCTGCCCAACCACTCGCCGCTCGCCGTGGCGGAGCAGTTCGCCCTGCTGGCCGCCGCCTACGGCGACCGGATCGACCTCGGTATCGGCCGCGCGCCGGGCACGGACCCCGTCACGTCGGCCGCCATCCGGGGGCAGCTCCGCGGGGGCCACATGGTCGACGCGAGCGGGCGCCCCACCGACCCCGTCGAGGAGTTCCCCACCAACATCCGCGACATCCTCGCGCTGCTCGGCCCGGAGGGGGCCGAGATCCGCTTGCGGCACGGCCGCACCTACCAACTGCGGGCCACCCCCGTCGCCGAGCACGCCCCGGAGCTGTGGCTCCTGGGCTCCAGTGACTACTCCGCCGAGTTGGCCGCCACGCTGGGCCTGCCCTACGTGTTCGCGCACCACTTCTCCGGCCGCGGGACCCACCGGGCGCTCGACCTCTACCGCGGCGGCTTCCTGCCCGGACCTCACGGCGAGGCTCCGCGCACCTTCGTGACGGTCAACGTCTCGGTGGCGGAGACGGCCGACGAGGCCTGGGAGCTCTCCGAGCCGCACCAGTACCTCATGGCCTCCCTGGCCACGCGGGGCACCATGGACCCCCAACCTCACGCCGGGGCCGAGGCGCGGGCTCTCTTGACCGAGGACCTGCGCGCCGTGGTGGCCCCCAGCGTCGCGACCTGGGCAGTCGGCGATGTGGACCAGGTCCGCGACGCCCTCCTCCGCACCGCCGAGGACTTCGGCGTGGACGAGATCATGGTCCACCTGGTGGCGGGGGCCCGGGAGACGGACGACGCCGACGCGTGGCCGGCGAAGCTGCGGGGGCTCGACCTGCTGGCCGAGGCGCTGCTGGACTGACGTCAGAGGTCCAGGTGCCCGGCCTCGGTGCCCACGGGGCGGGAGTATCCGGCAGCCCGCAGGTCCTCGGTCAGGTGGTCGATCCGGAGCAGGTCGTCGCGGGCCAGTCCCGCGCGGTAGGCGCCCCGCGCCACCAGAGTGGCCGCCACGGGCGCGGTGAGGAGCTGCAGGGCGACGATGAGCAGCGCGAGACCCGCCGCCCACCAGGTGCGCAGGCTGACCGCGATGCCGGCGGCGACGCAGATCAGCCCCAACACCTGCGGCTTGCTGACGGCGTGCAGCTTGCCGATGACGTCGGGGAACCTTACGAGCGACACGGCCGCGCCGAAGCAGAGGACGGCACCCGCCAGCACCAGCAGGGCACCGGCGAGATCGAACACCTGATCAATCACTGGCCCTTCCCCTCTCCGGAGCTGCGGTACTGGCGCCGGGTGGCCATGCGGTCGGCGACGAGGCGGGCCACGGACACGGCTCCCGTGAAGCCCAGCAGCGACAGGAGCAGGAGGATGAGGACCTCAGTGGGGCCGTCCGACCAGACGGTCCAAGCGCCGAGCGAGGCCACCGCGACGGCGACGATGAGGTCGGCCGCCACGGAGCGGTCCAGCTGCGTGGGCCCCTCGGCGATCCGGTTCACCCCGATGATGCCCGCGACGGCCAGCAGGACCGCGGCGACGCCCAGAACGATGTCGGTGGCCAGGTCCATGGGTCACTCCTCCATCTGGGGGGTCAGTGCGGCCGGGTGGGCGAGACAGGCGAGGTCGAAGGCGTGGATCTGCTCCGCGGACCCGAACGCCCGCACCACGCCGGACTCGACGGCCATCACCATCCGCTGGACCTTGTCGACGGACTCGGCGTCGTGAAGCTCCAGGGCGTGGAGGTACAGCCGACGGGGGTGCCGGACCACCTCGACGACCACCGTGCCCGGGACCAGCGACAGCAGTTCGGCGACGGCCACCTGATAGAGGTCGTCGTCGGTGTGCAGGTCGACCCGCACGATCCCCGCGTCGAGCTTCACCTCCCGGAGGAACGCCAGCCGGAGGATGCGCAACGAGGAGACCACCAGGTCCAGCAGCAGGTGTCCCAGCAGGCGTAGGAAGCCCAGCGGGCGGAACCGGCCCGTCCAGTGGATCGGCGGCAGCGGGAACACGACGTCGACCACCCAGGCGATGAGGATCCCGGACAGGACGATCAGCGGCGACGCGCTGCCCCACAGGAGCGCCCACACCAGGGTCATCCCGAGGATCGAGAGGGGACGGACTCGCATCCGGTCGCGCCACGGCGTCGTCGATCTCATCGCAGCCCCTCGGGAAGCACGGCCGCGATGTAGGAGCCGTCGCGCAGCGCGGCCGCCGCCGCGTGCGTGTACTCGTAGAGCGGCCCGGCGAACACGGTCAGGCCCAAGCCGAAGACGACCAGTGCCATCGTCGCGCCGACCTGCAGCGGGGGCATGGGGCGCGTGTCGTCGTCCTCGTGGCCGTCGCCGTCGATGTCGATGACACGCGCCGCGCGTCGCTCCTCGGCGGGCGTGATGCCCCAGAAGGCGCGGTTCCAGATTTTGGCCATCGCGATGAGCGTGAGGAGGCTGGTGGCGACCCCGCCGGCCACGACCGCCCACGCGAGCGGTGTCCCGGCGGCGGCGCCAGCCTGCAGCAGCCCCAGTTTGCCGATGAACCCCGACAACGGCGGGATGCCGGCCAGGTTCATCGCGGGGACGAAGAACAGGACGGCCAGCAGCGGGGCGACGCCGAGCAGGCCGCCGAGGCCGTCGAGCGACGACGTGCCTCCGCGACGTTCGATGAGGCCGGTCACGAGGAACAGCGTGGCCTGGATGGTGATGTGGTGGGCCGTGTAGAAGATGGTCGCGGCCATGCCGGCCTCGCTGGCCAGCGAGATGCCGAACACCATGTAGCCGATGTGGCTGATGAGCGTGAACGACAGCATGCGCTTGATCTCCACCTGCGCGATCGCGCCCAGGATGCCCACCACCATGGTGAACAACGACGCCACCATGAGCACGTCGTTGACCGGAGAGGTCGGGAACAGCAACGTCTCGGTGCGGATGATCGCGTACACGCCGACCTTGGTGAGCAGGCCCGCGAACACGGCCGTGACGGGTGCCGGCGCCGTCGGATACGAGTCGGGCAGCCACGACGCCAGGGGGAACATGGCCGCCTTGATGGCGAACGTGACGATGAGCAGCACCTCGAGGAGCAGTTGCACCGGCTCCGTGAGGTCCCGCAGCCTCACGGCGAGGTGAGCCAGGTTGACGGTGCCGGTGGCGGCGTAGACGCTCGAGATGGAGATGAGGAACAGCGCGGAGCTGAGCAGGGACACGATGATGTAGATGGTGCCGGCGCGGATCCGGTCGGCGGTGCCGCCCAGCGTCAGCAGCACGTAGGACGAGAACAGCAGCATCTCGAACCCGACGAACAGGTTGAACAGGTCCCCGGCCAGGAAGGCGTTGGAGACGCCCGCCATGAGCAGCAGGAAGGTGGGGTGGAAGATCGACACCGGGGTCTCGCGGCGCTGCTCGTCGCTGTCCTGGCCGGTAGCGAACAGCAGCACGCAGAGGGCCACCACGGAGGCGACGAACAGCATCAGGGAGCTCAGCCGATCGGCCACCAGCGCGATGCCGAGCGGCTCGGCCCACGCGCCCAGCCAGAGGGCGACCGGCCCCACCTGGTGCGTGTGCCACATGAGCACGCCGGCCACGCCCATGATGCCGGTGAGGCTGACGACCGACACGGCGCGCTGAACGCCGGGACGGCCCGGGAGCGCCAGCGCGACGGCGGCGCCGAAGACGGCCAGGAGCATGGGCGCGGCCAGCAGGTCGGACATCATTCGCTCACCACATCCTCTCCGCTGTCGGAGAACGTGGTGTCCTCGTAGGACTCCGAGGCCGCGTCCGCCTCCGCAAGGCGGCGGATCCGGGCGTCCTCGACGTCGTCGGCGACCTCGTCGTGGCCGTGCAGCTGGAAGCTGCGGTAGGCGACCGTCAGCACGAAGGCCGCCACGGCCATGGTGATGACGATCGCGGTGAGCACCATGACCTGGGGCAGCGGGTCCGATGTGGTCTCCGGATCCCCGAGCCCGACGATGGGCGGGGTGCCTGGCCGGCCGGCGGCGACGACGAACAGCAGGTTCACGCCGTTGCTGATGACCAGGACGCCGAGCAGGATGCGGGTCAGCGAGCGCTCGAGCAGCAGGTAGACGCCGCTGGCGACGAGGATGCCGGCGGTGACGGCGAGGAGGAGGTTCGCGGTCATCGGCGTCCCCCTCCGCGTCCGGGCGCGTCGTCGTGGGCCTCACCGGTGCCCCGGTCCGCGACCTGGCCGCGGTGCCGGGCGGGCAGGGCGATCGTCGAGTCGGGCAGCGGCATGGGGGCGATCTCGTCGGTGGCGTGCTGGTCGACGCCGGAGCCGAGGCTGCGCGCGATGTCGAGGAGCATGCCGACGACGATGAGGTAGACCCCGATGTCGAACACCGTGGAGCTGACGAGGTGGATCTCCCCGAACAGGGGGAGCTCGCCCCAGGGGGTGGCGAGCGCGTCGGGCCCGGGCACGTTGAGGTAGTAGTCGTAGCTCTGCAGGATCCGTCCGCCCGCGATCAGCGGTGCGACGGCCGTGCCGAGGGCGAGGGCGAGTCCGCCGCCGAGCAGGCGGCCGGCGTCGACAGGGGCGGCTTCGTCGAGTTCGTGGCGGCCGGCGGCGAGGTAGCGGATGATCAGCGCCATCCCGGCCACCAGGCCGCCCGCGAACCCGCCGCCGGGGGAGTTGTGCCCCGCCAGCAGCAGGTACACGGACACGATGATCATGATGCCGAACAGGAGCCGGGTCACGACCTCGAACACGAGCGACCGCACCAGCGGAGACAGGGTCTGGCCGCCGCGCAGCCACACCCCGGGCGCGGTGTCGGCCATCGGGGCGTCCTCGCGGTCCGCGAACACGTCCTCGGTGGTCGTCACCCGGCCGACGCGCGAGCGGAGGAAGATCAGCGACGCCACGCCCGTTGCCGCGATGACCAGGACCGCGATCTCGCCGAAGGTGTCCCAGGCGCGGATGTCGACGAGCGCGACGTTGACGATGTTCTTCCCGTAGCCGAACTCGTACGCCGCCTCGTACCAGGCCTCCGACACCGGCTCGGCCACCCGGGCGCCGGCGCTGACCAGCGCCACCAGCGTCACCGTCGTCCCGACGGCGACGGCCACGAGGATGCGCCACCACCGACTGGAACTGAGCGGCCGGTTGGTGAAATAGCGGGGCAGTTTACGCACCACCAGCACGAAGACCACCAACATGGCGATCTCGACGAGGACCTGCGTGAGCGCCAGGTCCGGGGCGCCCGCCATGGCGAACATGAGCGCCAGGCCGTATCCGGTCACGCCGACCAGGAGGATGGCGCGGATCCGGCCGCGCGACCATGCGGCCAGGACCGCGGCCGTGGCCATGACCGCCGCCACCAGCAGCTGCGGCCAGTGGTCGAACGCCCGGTACTCGGGCCAGATCCGGATCCGCAGCATCGCGAAGGTGGCCAGGCCGACGAGGGTGACGAGGATCGTGCCCAGGTAGATCGAGAGCGAGCCGCGCTGCGAGCGGGCCGTCACCTCGACGGCCACCCGGTCCAGCCGCTGCATCGACCGGTGGTAGACCTCCTCCGCGGTGACCGTGGAGGGGAACGTGGCTTGGACGGCCGAGATGCGGGTGCGGAAGACGAACAGCGCGATGCCGCCGGTCACGGCGGCGATCGACATGATCAGCGGCCACGTGAACCCGTGCCACAGGGCCAGCCCATGGCTGGCCTCCCCGGCCGGGACGGTGCGGGCGTACACGTCCAGCACGGCGGTGAGCTGCGGGCCGAGGAAGCCGCCGGCGAGCGAGGCGACGGCGAGCACGGCCGGCACGGCGACGATCCCGACGGCCGGCCGGTGCCAGGAGAGGACGGGACCGCCGTCCTTGGGGGCGAACGCGCCCCACCACCAGCGCAGCGAGTAGGCGACCGTGAGCGCGGACCCGAAGACCAGCGCGGCGGCCAGCGCCGCGGCGGCGAGCGGCGTGACCGGCGCCAGGTCACCGCGCACCAGGTACTCGACGGACTCGAAGGCCGCCTCCTTGGTGAGGAAGCCGATCAACGGGGGGAACCCGGCCATGGACAGGGCGGCGAGCCCGCCCAGGGCGGCCAGCCAGGGGACGCGGTAGGCCACGCCGTTGAGCTCGCGCAGATCCCTCGTCCCGGCGGAGTGGTCGATGACGCCCACGGTCATGAACAGCGTCGACTTGAACAGCGCGTGCGCGACCACCGTGGCCAGCCCGGCCAGCGCCGCCGCCTCCGTCCCGAGTCCCACGAGCAGCACCATGAAGCCCAACTGGCTCACGGTGCCGTAGGCGAGGAGCAGTTTGAGGTCGGTCTGCCGCAGTGCGCGCCAGCCGCCCAGGATCATCGTCGTGGCGCCCAGGATCATCACGGTGCCGCGCCAGAACGGGACGGTCGCGAACGCGGGCGCCAGCGCGGCGACGAGGTAGACGCCGGCCTTCACCATCGCGGCGGCGTGCAGGTAGGCCGAGATGGGAGTGGGGGCCGCCATCGCGCCCGGGAGCCAGAAGTGGAAGGGGACCAGTGCGGATTTGCTGAGCGCCCCTACCAGCATCAGCAGGGCCCCGACCGTGGCGAGCGTCCCCGACGGCGGATCGGCGACCAGCTCGGCCAGCGACAGCGTGCCCGAGGTCTGCCAGAGCGCGACGATGCCCACCAGCATGGCCAGTCCACCGGTGGTGGTGACGATGAGCGCGGTCTGGGCCGCGCCGCGGTTGGCCCGGCGGGAGGGCTCGTGGCCGATCAACAGGTACGAGAAGACGGTCGTCAGCTCCCAGAACACGTAGAGCAGGACGAGGTTGTCGGCCGTGACGAGGCCCAGCATGGCCCCGGCGAAGAGCGTCAGCACCGCAGGGGAGCGGCCCGAGTGCGTGCCGTCGAAGTACCAGCGGCTGTAGAGCATCACCGCGGCGCCGACCCAGGTGACGACGAGCGCAAGTACCCACTGCAGCAACCCGATGCGCAGGCTGACGGCCACGTCGAGTTGCTGGATCCACGTGTGGTGCTCGACGTAAGCCTCCCCGCCCAGGACGGTGGGGGCCAACGTCACGAGCCACGCCCCGGCCGCCGCGGGGACGAGGGCCAGCAGGTAGAAGGTGCGGGCCCCCCAGCGCGACACGAGAGCGGGAGTGAGCGCGCCGATCACCGCATGCGCGGCGATCAGGGCTACGAGCACGCCAGAACTCCTGTCCGGTCCGGGTCCGTGGTGGCAGGGGCCAGTCTAGCGGGGCCGACGACGGCCAGGGGCGCTGTGGCTGGCGCTACACGGCGGACTGGAGCCACGCCAGGTCCGCGGTGCGCTCCGGCACCCCGCCCGGCGTCTCCAGCAGCGTGATGGTGGCGGCGTCCCGGACCACGCAGGCCAGGAGGTCGCCGTCGATGAGGCCCTGGCCGAGGTTGGTGTGCCGGTCCGCGCCGCTGCCTGGGAGGTCGCGCGAGTCGTTGCAGTGCACGACGTCGACGCGACCCGTGATGCCCCTGACGCGCCCGACCAGGCCGTCGAGGTCGAGGCCGGCCGCGTGCGCGTGGCACGTGTCGAGGCAGAAGCCCACCCGGTCAGCGTTGGGCGACGACTCGAGCGCGGACCACAGCCGGTCGATCGCCTCGAGCTCACGGGTCATGGCGTTGGTGCCGCCGGCGGTGTTCTCGATGAAGATGGGGACCGGCAGGTCCAGGCCGTCGACCGCCTTGCGCCAGTTCGCGAAGCCGACGGCCGGGTCCTCCGACTGCGTGACGTGCCCGCCGTGCACCACCACACCCAGCGCCCCGACGGCGGCCGCCTCGGTGACGGTCTGTTGGAGCAGTTTCCGGGAGGGGATGCGGATGCGGTTGTTGGTCGAGGCGACGTTGAGCGCGTACGGCGCGTGGACGACGACGCCGATGCCGGCGTCCTCGGCCGCGGCACGCAGCGCGGGGGCGCCCCCCTCGACCAGCGTCGTCGGCTTCTTCCAGCTCTGTGGGTCACCCAGGAAGATCTGGACGGCCCCGATGCTGAGAGCGGCGGCCTCGGCCAGGGGGTCCGTGGAATCGACGTGGGCACCGAGTCGAAGGGTCATGGGCGCCACCCTAGTCGCGGCCGCCGACAGTTCCCGGGCGCGGACCGGCGGTGGAGGCGCGGTCGATGAGCCGGGCGGGCACCACGACGTCGGCATGCGTGGCGCGTCCCTGGACCCGCTCGTCGAGCAGTTCGACGGCGGTCCTGGCCAGCGTGGTCGCGTCCAGGTCCACGCTGGTCAGCGACGCGCCCGGCAGGTGCGTCAGGGACGTGTTGTCGAAGCCGGACAGGCCGATGTCCGCGCCGGTGCGCAGCCCGAGCGCCTCGACGTGGCTGGCGACCGCCGTCGCGACGCGGTCGTTGTGGCACACCACGCCGGTACCGGGCAGGAGGAGCTCGTCGAGGCCGTCGATGCGTTCGCCCGCGGCGCCGTGGTGTCGGGCGGTGAGGGTGATGGGGGGCCGGCCGCCGGCCTGCTGGGCGTCCAGGTAGCCGAGCCGGCGTTCGCGGGAGGAGTCGCCCTCCGCGGGCCGGTCGTAGCCGACGTAGATGACCGGGTCATAACCCCGCGTCCACAGGTGCTCGGTCACCAGCCGGGCGTTGGCCCGGTCATCCGAGCGGACGAGGTCCACCGTGGCGGGGGCCCGGTTGCGGGTGAGGACGACGGTGGGGGTCAGGGCGCCGTAGGCCCCCAGAGCCGCCATGTCCAGCAGTGGGGACACGAGGACCAGGCCGGCCACCCGCAGCTCGAGGAACCGCTCGATGGCGTTGACCTCGCGCTCGGCGTCCTCGGCGATGGTGGCCAGGAGGGGGACGTAGTCGTGCTCGTCGCCCGCCGCGCGCAGCGCCTCGGCCAGCTCGCCGTGGAAGAGGTTGCCGAACCCCGGCAGCACGACGCCGATGAGGTCGGACCGGTTGCGGGCCAGGGCGCGGGCGGCGGCGTTGGCGCGGTAGCCGAGTTCGGCCATGGCGGTCTCCACGGCGGCACGCCGCTCGGCCGACACCCGGGGATCACCGCGGACGACCAGCGACACCAGCGGGCGCGACACCCCGGCCAGGCGCGCGACGTCGGCCTGGGTGGGTCGGCGTCGCTGCGGCATCGTCGTCCTCCTCGCTCGGGTGGTGAGTCTATGGCCCCGCTGGGGCTGGGTGGGTTGAGCCTGACTCGCGGTCTGTGGGGAGGGGTTGAGCCTGACTCGCGGTCTGTGGGGAGGGGTTGAGCCTGATCCATGTCTCGATGGCGTTGGCAGCGTCATCACCGCAGATTCCGCCGTCGAGCCGCGGACCAGGCTCAACGGGGTGCGACGGACCGCGTGTCAGGCTCAACGCGACCCGGGGTGCGGAGCGCCGCAGCGCCCCACACCCCGTCCCCATCACCATGAGGTATCTGGCCGGCCCGTCAGTTGTAGAACGCGGGCTTGGCGATCATCTCCACGGGCACCTCGACGCCACCCGACTCCAGCGACCGGACCGCCGCGTCGACGACGACGCCCGCCGCGTACCCGTCCCAGGCGCTGGATCCGGTGTGCTCGTCACGCTCGACGGCGCGGATCCACTGCTGGACCTCGGCGTTGAACGCGTCGTGGAAGCGGTCGATGTGGCTGCGGCAGATGGGGTTGCGCTCGCCCTCGCCGTCGCGGACGACCGTGCGGTGCTGGTCGCTCAGCCGGATCGTGCCCTGCTCCATGACGAGCTCACACTCGATGGAGTAGCCGAACCCGATGTTGACGTTGACTTCGTCGTCGATGCGGACGCCCGACTCGGTGTACGCGACGAGCACCAGCGGGTCGGCGAGGTGCTCGAACCGGTGGCTGGTCGAGCGCGGGGTGTCGATGCGGACCCGCACGATCTCCTCGCCGAGCAGGTAGCGGCACGTGTCGATCTCGTGGATGGCCGTGTCATCGATCATGTTGCGGGTCGTGTAGCCCTCGGGGACCGAGGGGTTGCGGTGCCGGCAGTGCACGAGGGTGGCGTAGCCGTGGTCCCCGGCGACGAGCGCCTCGCGCATCTCCTGGTAGCCCTTGTCGAAGCGGCGCATGAACCCCACCGTGATGAGCTTCTTCCCGGCGGCCTGCTCGGCCTCGAGGATCCGCAGCGAATCCTCGGTGAGGGTGGCCAGCGGCTTCTCCACCAGGACGTACTTGCCGGCCTGGACCGCCGCGATGACGTCGGGGGCGTGGACGCTGCCGAAGGTCGCGATGAGGACGGCGTCGACGTCTGGGTCGGCGATCAGCTCGGCGCCGGTGCCGTAGGCCTTGGCGCCCAGCGGCTCGGCGACGGCGCGGGCGCCGTCGAGGTTGAGGTCGGCCACCGCGACGACCCGGCCGCCGGCCAGTTCGGTCTCGATGCGCTCGATGTGGGCGCGGCCCATGCCGCCGGCGCCGATGACTCCGATGCGTACGGTCATTGTGGTTCTCCTTCTCCGCCGGTGCGGGTCACTTGAGGCCGAGGCCGCACTCGGCCAGGTACTCGCGCATGAGGATGGCGTTGGGCTTGGGGAAGTCGGTCGGGCAGGGGTAGCAGTCCTGCTCGCAGATCGCGTAGATCTCCTTATCGAGCTCCGCGAGTGCGTCGACGAAGGCGTGCATCTCGGGCAGGCCGGCCGGCGGGCGCACCGAGGCGCCCTTGGTGACGGCCTCGCCGAACGGCCAGTCCTCCTCGTGCGCCTGGCGGGTGATGTCCTCGTCGAACGCCTTGATGTGGACGTAGGTGATGCGCTCGGGGAACTTCTTCACCAGCTCGACGGGGTCGCCGCCGCCGTAGACGACGTGGCCCGAGTCGAGGCACAGGTTGACGTACGTGGGGTCCGTCGCCTCGAAGATGCGCGCGATCTCGTCGGGGGTCTCGATGTGCGAGTCGCCGTGGGGGTGCAGCACCATCTTGAGGCCGTAGTCGTCGAGGAGCAGCTTGCCGAGGCGGTTGGCGTTGTCGACGTAGAGGTTCCAGGCGCGGTCGCTGAGGACGCGGTCGTCGGTGAATTCCCAGGTCTTGTCGTCGCGGTAGAGCGGCGGCAGGTGGACGATGTACTCGGCGCCGACGGCGGCGTGCGTCTCGGCGATGGCGCGGAAGGTCCGTTCGGTCTCGGCCCAGGCCTCCTCCTTGTGGAGGATGCCCCAGCCGGTGCCGGCGACGACGCGCAGGCCGAACTCGTCGGTCCACTTCTTGAGTTCCTTGGGGTCCTTCGGGAAGTAGCCGAAGGGGCCGGTCTCGATGACCTCGAAGCCCGCCTCGGCCATCTCCTGCATGGCGCGGCGGGGGTCCATCTGCTTCTCGTCCTCGGGGAACCAGACGCCCCACTGGTCCGGGCAGACGCCGATCGTCAGCTTCGAGTACTTCGGATCAAGGGTGTTGCGGGCCTTGGAGGTCATGGTGTGCCTTCTCTCGTCGGTGAGGGTCCTGCGTGGTTAGCACGCGCTAATGGAACGTTAGCACGCTCTAACGGGGGCGTGCCAGGGGGGTGCGCTAACGGCCCCGAGCCTGGTCGGCGCTGGGTAGGCTTACTGCACCGTCGACACCAGGAGCCAGCAATGTCGCAGACCCAGCACGTCGTCACCCGCCTGCGGGAGGTCATCGCCCGCCACGGGTCGCGTCCAGCCACCCGCATCCGCGAGGGCGACCGTTGGGTGACCCAGAGCTACGACGAGTTCGGTGCGCGCGTGCTCGCCGTGGCGCAGGGGCTCCTCGACCTCGACGTCGAGGTCGGCGGTCGCGTCGGACTGTTCCTCGGCAACCGGCCCGAATGGTCCGAGGTCGACTTCGGCGCGGCGACGGTCCGCGCCGTGCCGGTGCCGCTCTACGCCACGTCGACCCCCGAGCAGATCGAGCACATCGCGCGGGACTCCGGGCTCACCGTCATGGTGGTCGGGAACCAGAGCGAGTGTGAGCGCGTGCTGAGTGTCGCGGACCGGCTGCCCGACCTGCGCCACATCGTCATCGTCAAGCCGTACGCGGACATGCCCGACCGGGTCATGCCCTACCGCGACCTGCTGCGCGCGCCCGAGGGCGACGCCGTCGAGGAGCGCTTCTCGGGGGCCCTCGGCGACGACCTCGCCTCGATCATCTACACCTCCGGCACCACGGGCGAGCCGAAGGGCGTCATGCTCCAGCACAGCGCATTCGTGACGCAGAGCGACGCGCTGGACCAGTTCTTCGACATCACGCCCGAGGACCACTCGCTGTCGTTCCTGCCGCTGTCGCACGCCTTGGAGCGCGCCTGGACCTTCGTCGTCCTCATGCATGGCTGCATGAACACCTACGTGGAGAACGCGCGCACGGTCGCGGAACAGATGGTGCTGGCCCAGCCCACCATGATGGTCAGTGTCCCGAAGCTGTTCGAGACCGTCTACGCCACGGCGCACCAGCGAGCGTCTGACTCCCCGGTGAAGCGGCAGATCTTCGCGTGGGCGCTCAGGGTCGGCCGGCACAACCAGTACGCCTACCGTTCGGGACGGCGGCCCGGCGCGGCGCTGCGCGCCCAGCTGGCGCTGGCGGACAAGCTCGTGCTCGGCAACGTGCGCGCGGCCATCGGTGGCCCCAAGAAGGTGCTGGCCTGCGGTGGCGCCCCGCTGCGCGCCGAGATCGAGGAGTTCTTCTCCGCCGTCGGCGTCCCGATCATGCAGGGCTACGGGTTGACGGAGGCCTCGCCGCTGATCACGTTCAACGCGCCCGACGACTTCAAGCAGGGGACGGTGGGCAAGGTGCTGCCCGGCGGCGAGCTGCGGATCGGGGACCTCGGCGAGATCCTCTACAAGGGGCCCAACGTCATGAAGGGGTACTGGAAGCACGAAGAGGCGACCGCCGAGACCGTGGTCGACGGCTGGCTCCACACCGGTGACGTCGGCTACGTCGACACCGACGGATTCCTCACCATCACCGACCGGCTCAAGGACATCATCGTCACGCTGGGGGGCAAGAACGTCGCCCCGCAGCCCATCGAAGGCCTCATCCTCTCCGATCCGCTGTTCGAGCACGCAGTGCTGTTGGGCGACAACCGACCCTTCGTCACCCTGCTGGTCAAGCCGTCGCTGCCCCACGTCGAGGCGCTCGCCAAGGCGCGCGCGTGGCCGGGCGAACTGCACGACTGGTTGGCCAGCGGCGAACTGCGCGAGGAACTGAAGAAGCGGGTGGACGAGCTGACGGCGAAGCTCCCCAGCCAGGAGCGCCCGAAGGACACCGAGGTGCTCCAGGAGGAGTTCACCATGGACAACGGCCTCCTGACGCCGACGCTGAAGGTCCGACGCCGCGAGGTGGAGGCCAGGTTCAAGGCTCTCGTCGACGACATGTACGCCCGCCTGGAGCGGCTGAAGGAGCAGGGGCGCGGCGGAGCCGGGGGCGCGTGAGCCACGCGGGTTGAGCGGGCGCCGCGGAGAGAGCACCATGGCCCCATGGGACTGATGGACTTCCTCGGGAAGCGGTCGCCCGGTCTGACGATCGAGGAGACCCTGACGGCGCTCAGCAAGGGTGCGGTGCTCATCGACGTGCGCACGCCGGGGGAGTACGAGGCCGGGCATGCGCCGGGCGCGCGTCCCGTGGACCCCAAGAGCCTGCACGCCGATCCGCTCGACGCCATCCACGGCGACGACCCCCTCGCGGAGCGCGACGCCGCCATCGTCGTCATGTGCGACAACGGGCTGCGGTCGTCGATCGCGGCCGCGGAGCTGCGGGGTCGCGGGCTCCTGGCCGAATCCGTCGCGGGCGGGCTGCGCGCGTGGGCCAAGGACGGCAACCCCGTGCTGCCCGGCCCCTACCGGCGGCGGCGCTGAGGAGCCGGCCATGCGTCGGCTTCCGGTGTTCCTGGGCGGGGCCGCCGTCGGCCTCGGACTCGGCGCGACCGTCTCCGCCGCCACGACGGTGTGGCTGGAGGGCCGGCGCACCGTCAACCGTCATGTCGAGGACTACCGGTCGCACTGGGCCGCCCTGCACCACGCCCCCCGCGAAGGGCTGCGGTACGTGGCCCTCGGCGACTCCGCCGCCCAGGGGGTGGGCGCGACCTCGGTCAGCCGCGGCTATGTGCCGCTGTTGGCCGAGCGCATCGGGCGCGCGTCCGGGCGCGACGTCGCGGTGACCAACCTGTCGGTGTCCGGCGCCACCAGTGCCGACGTGGTGCGCGAGCAGCTGCCCCGGCTGGCGGACCTGCCGTTCGAGCCGGACGTCGTGACGCTCGACATCGGTGGCAACGACGTCGTGTTCCCCGGTCATACACCGGCCACGTTCGAGCGCAACCTCGACGAGATCCTGGCCGCGCTTCCGCCGGCGAGCTACGTGGCGGACGTGCCGTGGTTCATGATGCCGGTGCTCGGGCGGCGCTCGCAGCGCATGTCGGTCCTGGCGGCGGCGCTGGTCGAGCGCCACGGTCACCATCTGGTGCCGCTGCACCGCGTGTCGCGGGAGACCGGGCGGCTGCGCTACCACCGGTACACCGCGGGCGACTTCTTCCATCCCAACGACCTGGGATACGAGGGCTGGGCCGACGCGTTCTGGGGGACCATCGTGGCGAGCGGGCGCCTCGAGGAGCTGCGGGACTGATTTCCCCGGCGGCTCGGGGACCGGTAACCTTGGCGCTCGGTCGACTGCGGTCGGCCATGCCCTCCTGCCGCGGGAACGACCCGCGGCCGCTAGTCCGAAGGAGGTGGGGCTGAGCATGCGCAAGTACGAAGTCATGGTTCTCATCGATTCCGATGTCGATGAACGCCAGGTTCCCGCGCTCGTCGAGAAGCATCTCGAAGTCATCACCAACGGTGGTGGCACCGTCGACAACACCGACATCTGGGGTCGTCGTCGTCTTGCTTACGACATCAACAAGAAGTCCGAGGCGTACTACGCCGTCCTGCAGGTGACCGCGGAGCCCGCGACCGTCTCCGAGATGGATCGTCTGATGACCATCGACGAGAAGATCGTGCGTACCAAGGTGCTGCGGCGCGAGGACTGACTTTTCCACAGCCTCGACGTCGCGCGGCAAACCGGTGGGCGGCCCGCCCATCGTGACAGAGTCGGCGGCGGCGGATCGACGGTGAATCGTCAGATCCTCGTCGTACAGTGACGTTGAGGCCACTCCCAAGTCCGATCCCGGAAGGCATAACACATGGCAGGCGAAACCCCCATCACGCTCATCGGCAACCTCACCGCCGACCCCGAGCTGCGCTTCACGCCCAACGGGGCGGCCGTCGCGAACTTCACGGTCGCGTCCACCCCCCGCACGTTCGATCGTCAGACGAACGAGTGGAAGGACGGCGACGCCATGTTCCTCAACTGTTCGGTGTGGCGTCAGTACGCCGAGAACGTGGCCGAGTCCCTCACCAAGGGCATGCGCGTCATCGTCTCGGGCCGGCTGAAGTCCCGCAGCTACGAGACCCGCGAGGGTGAGAAGCGCACCGTCTTCGAGGTGGATGTCGACGAGGTCGGTCCGGCCCTCCGCTACGCAACCGCGAAGGTCACCCGCACGCAGGGTGGCGGCGGCGGTGGCGGCAGCTGGCAGGGCAACCAGGGCGGCGGCGGCAACCAGGGTGGCGGACAGCAGTCCGATCCGTGGGCCAGCTCCGGCCAGGCAGGTGGCAACCGCGGCGGCAACGACCCGTGGGCGCAGACCCAGCCGGAAGAACCCCCGTTCTGATCAACCCGCTTATCTAGCCCGGTCGGGCTAGCTGGCACATTCCGTCGCGAGACGGGCTTTCACGGGCGAGGAGCCCGAGAGACAAGGAGAGCACCACAATGGCCGGTCCACAGCGCAAGCCTGTGAACAAGAAGAAGGTCCTGCCGGTGAAGACGACGCGAGTCGCCAACATCGACTACAAGGACATCAACACCCTGAAGAAGTTCATCTCCGAGCGGGGCAAGATCCGCGCGCGTCGCGTCACCGGACTGTCGGTCCAGGACCAGCGCAAGATCGCCCTCGCCGTCAAGAACGCGCGTGAGGTGGCCCTGCTGCCCTACGCGTCGACCGCTCGCTGATCAGAAGGGACTGACACACTCATGAAGCTCATTCTGACCAGCACCGTCGACAAGCTCGGCATCGCCGGCGACGTCGTTGAGGTCAAGGACGGCTACGGCCGAAACTTCCTCCTGCCCCAGGGCAAGGCGATCCGCTGGACCCGCGGCACCGAGAAGCAGATCGAGGGCATCAAGCGTGCCCGCGATGCGCGCGAGGTCCGGGGCGTCGAGCATGCCCAGGAGATCCGCACCCAGCTCGAGGGCCTGACCGTCTCGATCGCGGCCCGCGTGTCGGACCAGGGCCACCTGTTCGGCTCCGTCACCGCCAACGACCTCGCGGTCGCGGTGAAGAAGGCCGGCGGCCCCACGATCGACAAGCGCGCCGTCTCGTTCCCGAAGGCCGTCAAGTCGCTGGGCAGCCACATCGCTGCGGTGAAGCTGCACCCGGCCGTGACCGCTCGCGTCCCCTTCGAGGTCGTCGCGGGCTGACACCCGAGGGGCCACATCGGTCCGCCGAGGCGCCGGGGTCTCCGACATGGTCGGGGCCCCGGCGCTTCGCGTCTACTCTGGTCCGCATGCCCACCACATCGCACACCCCCAGTGCCGCCGGAGGCGGCCGATGAGCGCACGCTTCCTCACCACCTGGCCGTGCCAGAACGAGTGCGGCACCATCCGCACCGACGAGCGCGTCGAGGGCGCACCCGTCTACCGGTGCCCCGGCTGCGACAGCACCTGGATCGAGCTGGGTGAACGCACCGAGCCCGCCGCGGCTGCGGGCACCGAGGACGGCCGGCGCTGACTCTGGTCCGCGCGCCGCGAGGCGCGTAGCGTGGAGGGATCTCGTGAGAAGGAGGTCGGACGATGCCGCAGGAGGCATGGAGCGCCAAGCGCGAACGCCAGTACGAACACATCAAGGAAGGTCTCCTCGACCGCGGCGAGGACGAGGACACCGCCGAGGAGATCGCCGCCCGCACCGTCAACAAGGAGCGAGCCAGGGCCGGTGAGGCCAGCGAGTCCAGCCGTCTCTCGCGCGAGGACATCTCGTCCGGACGCCGTGGCGGGCTGCGCTCGCACAAGGGCGCCGGTGGCCGTACCAAGGCTCAGCTCTACAACGAGGCCAAGGCCAAGGGCGTCAAGGGCCGCTCGCGCATGACGAAGGCCGAGCTTGAACGCGCGGTCGACTGAGGCCCCGGCCGCCCGACGCCGGACCTCCTCGCCACTCGAGCGAGCCCGGCGTGCCGTGGGGCGGACGCTGCGCAGCCGCGTGGCGGGGGAGGACGCCGACGCCAAGGCGCACCTCATCTGGCAGGTCGACGGTGAGCGCTGGCACAGCCCCGACGACGTCATCTGGCACGTGAACGGCGACGCCGCGATGTACGCGGGCGGCATCCGGGCCCTGCTGCTGCAGGCCCTGCACCCCGCGGCCATGGCCGGCGTCGCCGGGCACTCCGGCTATCGCTCGGACCCGTGGGGGCGCCTGCAACGCACCTCGGAGTTCATCGCCATGACGACCTACGGCCCCATCCCGTCGGCGCTCGCCCTCATCGAACGGGTCCGGACGGTGCACGACCGGGTGCGGGGCAAGACCGACGACGGGACCCCCTATCGCGCCTCCGATCCGCACCTGCTGGCGTGGGTGCACATCGCGGAGACCGAGAGCTTCCTCACCAGCTTCCAGCACTTCGGCGACCGTCGCCTGACGCCCGAGGAGGCGGACCGCTACGTGGAGGAGGCCGCCCCCGTCGGGGAGTTGCTCGGCGCCCGGACTCTCCCCCTCACGGAGTCGGAACTACGCTCCGCGCTGGAGGCCTACCGACCTGAGCTGCGCGCGTCGCCCGCGGCGCTGGACACCGTTGAGTTCCTGCTGCGGCAACCCCCTATCCCATGGTTGGCCCGCCCCGGCTACTGGATGCTGGCGGCGGGGGCCATCGCCACCCTCCCGACGTGGGCGCGCACCGAGCTCCGGCTGCCGACGAGCCGATTCTTCGACCGCGTCGTCGGGATCCCCCTCGGCCGGCTCGCGACCGCCGTCGTCCGCTGGTCCCTGGAGCCCGAGAGCCGCAAGGGCCGCTGGGCCCGCTGACCGCGCGGTCGAATGGAGGGCAGAATGGCCCTCATGAGAATCGGCGTGGTCGGCTGCTCGAGGTGCTCGACGCCGCCCGCACCAGCGCGCTCGAGGGCCGCGCCGTCGACCTCTGAGCCCCGAAGCTCAGGCGCCGACGTACTCGGCGAGATGGCGTCCCGTCAGAGTCGACCCGGCCGCGACAAGGTCCGCGGGGGTGCCCTCGAACACCACCCGGCCGCCGTCGTGACCGGCGCCGGGGCCGAGATCGATGATCCAGTCGGCGTGCGCCATCACCGCCTGATGGTGTTCGATGACGATGACCGACTTGCCCGAGTCCACGAGCCGGTCCAGCAGCGCGAGCAGCTGCGCGACGTCGGCCAGGTGCAGCCCGGTGGTGGGCTCGTCCAGAACGTAGAGGTCGCCCTTGTCGGCCATCGCGACCGCGAGCTTGAGCCGCTGCCGCTCGCCGCCGGACAGCGTCGTCAGGGGCTGGCCCAGGCTGAGGTAGCCCAGGCCGACGTCGCTCAGCCGTTCGAGGATCGCGTGTGCCGCCGGCGTGCGGGTCTCACCGTCGCCGAAGAACGCCAGCGCCTCGGTCACGGGCATGTCGAGCACGTCCGCGATGTTCCGGCCGCCCCACCGGTACTCCAGCACGGCCGGCTGGAAGCGGCGGCCCTCACACTCCTCGCACGGGCTCGCGACCGTCTCCATGAAGCCCAGCTCGGTGTAGATGACGCCCGCGCCGTTGCAGGCGGGGCAGGCCCCCTCGGAGTTGGCGCTGAACAGAGCCGGCTTGGTGCCGGTGGCCTTCGCGAACCCCTTGCGAATGGGCTCCAGCAGCCCGGTGTACGTGGCCGGGTTGCTGCGCCGTGACCCCTTGATGGCCGTCTGGTCGATCGAGATGGCGCCGGCGTCCGCCGGCATCGAGCCGTGGATCAGCGAGCTCTTGCCCGATCCCGCGACACCGGTCAGCACCGTGAGCACGCCGAGCGGGATGTCGACGTCGACGCCCTTGAGGTTGTTGGTCGACGCCCCGCGGATGGGCAGGACGCCGCTGGGGGAGCGGACGGCGTCCTTGAGGCGGGCGCGGTCGTCGAGGTGCCGCCCCGTCAGCGTGTCGCTGCGTCGGAGGTCCTCGACGGTGCCCTCGAAGCAGATCTCCCCGCCCGCGGTGCCCGCTCCGGGACCGAGGTCGACGACGTGGTCCGCGATGGCGATGGTCTCCGGCTTGTGCTCGACCACGAGCACGGTGTTGCCCTTGTCCCGCAAGGAGATGAGCAGCGAGTTCATCCGCTGGATGTCGTGGGGGTGCAGCCCGATGGTGGGCTCGTCGAAGACGTAGGTGACGTCGGTCAGGGACGAGCCGAGGTGGCGGATCATCTTCACGCGCTGCGCCTCGCCGCCGGACAGCGTGCCCGAGGGCCGGTCGAGCGACAGGTAGCCGAGCCCGATCTCGACGAACGAGTCGAGCAGGTGCCCGAGGTTGCGCAGCAGCGGGGCGGCGGCCGGCCGCTCCAGCCCCCTGATCCACGCCGCCAGGTCCGTGAGCTGCATGGCGCAGGCGTCCGCGATGCTGACCCCGTCGATCTTCGACGCCCGCGCGCCCTCGGACAGCCGGGTGCCGCCGCACTCGGGGCAGGTGTCGAACGTGACCGCCCGCTCCACGAACGCCCGGATGTGCGGCTGCATCGCCTCCGGATCTTTCGCCAGGAACGACTTCTGGATCTTCGGCACGAGCCCCTCGTACGTGAGGTTGATGTTGTCGACCTTGACCTTGGTGGGGGCCTTGTAGAGGAGGTCCTCGAGCTCGCGCTTCGAGTAGTCCCGGATGGGCTTGTCCGGGTCGAAGAAGCCGGATCCGGTGAAGATCCGCACGTACCAGCCGTCACCGGTGTAGCCGGGGATCGTCAGCGCGCCGTCGTTGAGCGACTTCGTCTCGTCGTAGAGCTGGGTGAGGTCGATGTCGGAGACGGTGCCCTTGCCCTCGCAGCGCGGGCACATGCCTCCGACGAGGGTGTAGGTCTTGGCCTCCTTCTGGACGCGGCCGGCCTTCTCGGTCTTGAGCATCCCGGACCCGGTGACGGAGGGGACGTTGAACGAGTAGGCCTGCGGGGAGCCGATGTGCGGTTGGCCGAGCTTGCTGAACAGGACACGCAACAGGGCGTTGGCGTCGGTGACGGTGCCGACGGTGGAGCGCACGTTGGCGCCGAGACGCTCCTGGTCGACGATGATCGCGGTCGTCAGACCGTCCAGATGGTCCACGTCGGGGCGCGACAGCGTGGGCATGAACCCCTGGATGAAGGCGCTGTAGGTCTCGTTGATCATGCGCTGCGACTCGGCGGCGATGGTCTCGAAGACCAGCGAGCTCTTGCCGGAGCCGGACACGCCCGTGAAGACAGTCAGCCGGCGTTTCGGCAGCTCGACGTCGAGGCCCTTGAGGTTGTTCTCGCGCGCCCCTTGGACGCGGATCATGTCGTGGCGGTCGGCCGGATGCGCTGCTGTGCTCACCGCGCTACCGTGCCACCCCGCCGCGACATTATCCAGAGCCCTCCGTCGATCAGCCCTCGGCCAGCGCCGCGTCGATCTGGTTGATCGCCGCTGTGGCGCCCTCGATGACGCCCATGTCGAGCACCTGCTGCAGGGCCTCCACGGTCGGGTACTCGCTCTCGAACACCGCCCTGGTCCCGCCGTCGTGGCTGGCGAACGTGTACACGTTGCGCCCGACGGGCAGCGCCGGGTCCGCCGCGAAGTTCTCGTCGGCGAAGCCGTCGTCGAAGGCGAAGCGGTGCGGCTCGTCGACCTCGGTCACGGCCCAGAAGCCGTAGTAGCGCTCACCGTCGGGACCGGTCATGTAGTAGTGCATGCGGCCGCCGGGCCTGAGGTCGTGGTCGACGAAGGTGGCGGGGTGCGTGGGCGGCCCCCACACCCGCTCGAGCTGCCGGGGATCCGCGTAGAGCTGCCAGAGGTGCTCTACGGGGGCCGCGAACTGTGCGGTCATGACGAGACGACGGTTGTCCAGGTCCTTCTGGACATCGATGACTGGCATGGTCAACCCTCCTGGGGTGTGTCGAGGAGTTCGTCGATGCGCGACACGCGGCCGCGCCAGATGCCTTCGAGCTCGGCGAGCATGCTGCCCACCGACCGCACAGCCTCGACGTTGCCGATGGCCAGGGACTCCCGCCCCCGACGCCGGCGCGAGACCAGGGCGGACCTCTCGAGCACCGTGATGTGCTTGTGGACGGCGGCGAAGCTCATGTCGTAGTGCGCCGCCAGGGCCGTGATCGACTGCTCCCCGGCCAGGACCCGGCGCAGGATGTCGCGCCGCGTCCGGTCCGAGAGGGCATGGAACAGCGCATCGGCTCGTTCCTCCGCCACTCGCCCGGCAGACTGGCTACCTGGCCGCCCCGGCCGAGGAGCTTCCGGCCGATCTCGCCGCATACCTGGCGGGCGGCGCCGAGCCGGTGTTCGTCGGGGTGGGCAGTTTCACGCCGACGACCGGCGCCGAGGGGCTCTCGCTCCTCCGGGACGTCGCCGTGCGGAGCGGCCGGCGCCTGGTGACGATGGCCCCGACGGCGGCGGACGTCGGCGAGCTGGACGACGGTCTCTTCGCCGTCGGCGACGTGTCTTTCGAGGCGCTGTTTCCCCGAATGGCAGGCGTCGTGCATCACGGCGGGGCGGGCAGCTCGCAGACCGGTCTGCGGGCCGGCCGCCCCTCGGTGGCGGTGCCGTTCGGCGTCGATCAGCCGTACCACGCCGCCCGGCTGGCGGCGCTGGGCGTCGGGCCGGAGCCCGTGCCGTTCCCCCGCCTCGACGCGCCCCGGCTGACGCGGCTGATCGCGGACCTGGTGGACGGGCCTGCGGCGCCGGGGTTCGCCGCCCGGGCCCGGGACGTGGGGGAGCTCGTCCGGGCGGAGGACGGGGTCGGCGACACCGTGCGTGCCATGCGCGACCTGGGTCTCCTCCCCGGCTGACGGTGCTAGGTGAGGTGGAGGCGGACGGTCACGTCCGCGGCGGCGCCGACGGCCAGCGCCGCCGCGTACCCCGGGAGGGGCGGCGCGAGGGCGAGCTCGGTGCCCTCCCCGGCGGCCAGCCCGGCCTTGATCCGTGCCTCCAGGGCCACCCACGCCGCGACGTCCGGCGCGTCGCCGATCCGCTGCACGTCGATGCCGACCGGTGCCGTCGCGCAGGCGGCCACCGCGATCAGCAGGCCGGAGTGGCTGACGGTCAGGTGGGGTCCCGCTCCATCCGCCGCGACGGGGCGGCCGTGCTGGGCGCCACACGCGTCGCAGGTGCGGTCGATGCCGACGGTGGCCTCGGAGGGAAGCCCTCGGGCCACCCGCAGCGCTGACTGCAGCAGAAGCGCTCCGACGAGGCGGCGGCCCTGATCGGCGGGTGTCGTCAGCTCCGCCACCCGGGCGCGCTCCGGGGGCGGGAGCTGGTCCGCCCGGCGCAGGTCGGCGGAGCGCAGGTCGGCCCACCACACGTCCACGATCGACACCACGATTTTGGCAACCTCTGCTTTGTTGAAATCCGTCTCCTGAGGTTACCCTAAGCCGGTGCAGGAACTTCGGACACTGACCAGGCGCGGGGCGCCCAGCCCTCTCCCCGCCGCGGGTCGGGTCGACCCCGCGCGGCCCGCGCTGATCGCGCCCGACGGCGCAGTCGTCGACCACGGCACCCTGCGCAGCCGGGTGGACGCCGTCGCGTCCGGGCTGCGAACCGGTGACCGCCGGCTCGCCCACATCGAACTCGGCGCCACCGTGGACGACATCGTCGCCTACCTCGCCGTCCTCGAGGCCGGGCATGTGGCGCTCCTGCTGCCCCCTGGACACGCCGCCGACGCAGTCCGCCGCGCCTGGCCGGCGGACCTCGACGTCCGCGCCGGCCGCATCGACCCCCTCCACGACGGCGATGCGCCCCGACACCTCCTGCACCCCGATCTCGCGCTCCTGCTCAGCACCTCGGGCAGCACGGGATCCCCGAAGCTGGTGCGCCTGTCCCACGCGAACCTGACGTCGAACGCGCACGCCATCGCGGCGGCCCTCGGCCTCTCCGCGGGGGACCGCGGCGTCACCAGCCTTCCCCTCCACTACTGCTTCGGCCTGTCCGTCCTGCACAGCCACCTCGCGGTCGGCGCGTCGGTCGCGCTCACGGATCGCTCGATACTCGATGCCGGATTCTGGGACACCGTCGACGACGGCGTGACCACGCTGGCCGTGGTGCCGCACATGATTGAACTCGCCGAGACCACCGGCGTCTTGGAGCGCCCTCACCCCTCGCTGCGGCTGATCATCCAGGCCGGCGGCCGCATGGCCGAGGACAGGGTGCGCCGCACCGCGCATCTCGGCGTCAGGCACGGCTGGGGCCTGTCCGTCATGTACGGCCAGAGCGAGGCCACCGCCCGCATCGCGGTCCAGGATCCCGCCACGACCCTGACCTCGCCGTCGACGGTGGGCCGCCCCATCCCGGGCACCCAGGTGCATCTCGACCGCGACGTGCCGGAGTCTGACGGCGTCAGCGGCGAGATCGTGGTGAGTGGGCCGGGCGTCATGCTGGGCTACGCCGAGCACCCCGACGACCTGGCGCTCGGGCGCATGGTGACCGAGCTGCGCACCGGCGACCTCGGGGTGCTCGACGGCGACCGGCTGCGGATCGTCGGACGGCGCGCCGGCTTCGTCAAGGTCCTCGGGCTGCGCATCGACCTCGCCCGCGTCGAGGCGGCCCTGGAGCGACAGGGCCTCGTGGCCTGTGTGACCGGCGACGACGGGGGCCTGCGCGTCGCGGCCGAGCCGGTCCCCGGCGAACCCCGCGACACCACGGCGAGCCGGGTCCGGCGCCTCGCGGCCGAGGCTGCGGGCCTGGGCGTCGGGCACGTGCGCGTCGCCGTCGCCCCGCTCGCGCGGCTCGCCAACGGCAAGGTGGACCGGGCCGGGTGCGACGTGCTGGTCCGCGCCACCGATCCCGAGGAGTGTGCCGACTCCCGACAGCGGATCGACTCCCCGGGTGCCGCGGTCCGGGTCGCGGCGGCGCTGCGCGACGTGCTCGGCGTCGGGGACGTCGACCTCGACCGATCCTTCGTGGCGCTCGGCGGGGACTCGCTCACGCATGTGCAGGCGGCGGCGCGGCTGTCGGCCGTGCTCGGGGACCTGCCCGCCGACTGGCACCACCGCCCCCTGCGCGAGCTGATCGACTCCGCGCCCACCGCGCCGGCGTCGACGACCTCGCGGCCGCGCCGCTGGCAGCGGCTGGAGGCCTCGGTCATCCTCCGGGCCATCGCGGCCGTCATCATCTGCGGCTCGCACGCGGAGCTGTTCCGGATCCTCGGCGGGGCGCACACCCTCATGGCGGTCGCCGGCTACAGCACGGCGCTCTTCGGGCTTTCGGCGTCCGGCGTCGCCGCCCGATGGCGATCCGGCACGCGGCTCCTCATCGGCGTTGCGGTCCCCACCGCCGTCACGGCCCTCATCGGCATGACGTACGGGCGCTACGGCTGGGGCAACGTGTTCCTCGTCAACTGGGCCACGGGCAACATCGCCACGGCCCGGCGCAACGAGCTGTGGTTCGTCGACGTGCTGGTCCTGTGCGTGCTGCTGGCCACCGCGCTGCTGTCCGTGCCGGCACTGGCGCGCCGCTGGCTCGCGGACCCGTGGCGGGTGGCGGTGGCGCTGCTGGTCGCGGGCCTGGTGTCGCGGTTCGCGATCCTGAGCGTCGACCACGACAGCCCCATGCGCGGGATCATGCCCACGGTCTTCTGGCTGTTCGCCGCGGGCATGGCGCTGGCGGTGGCCCGGACCCGGCGGCGCACCGAGCTCACCCTGGCCCTCGCCCTCCTCGGCACGATCGGCTACTTCCCCGACGATCCGGCGCGCAACGCCGTCATCGCGGGCGGGATCGCGGTGCTGGCGCTCGTGCGCAGCGTGCCGCTGCCGTCGCTCCTCGTGCCGCTCGTCACCGTGCTGGCCGCGGCGAGCCTCCACATCTACCTCATCCAGTTCCACGTCCTGACCCTGATGAGCCGTACGGTCACCGACGACTCACTCGCCCGCACGCTCGCGGCCCTCGCCGCGGGAGTGATCCTCTGGCGGCTCACCGCCGGCCCCATCTCCCGGCTCCAGGACCTCCTCGTGCCACTCCGTTCCCCGCACCCCACCCCCGAGAGGATCGCCCCGTGACCCCGAAGTTCAGCCGACGCCTCCTGCTCACCGGACTGGCCGCCGCCCCGCTGGCCGCGACCGCGTGCGGCAGCGACGGCGGCGACGAGTTCGTCGCCGACCCGGAGGCTCTGCTCATCTACTCCTCGCAGCACGAGAACGTGACGGCCGCGTGGGCGGAGGCGTTCACCGCCGCCACGGGCGTCAAGACCCAGGTGCGCCGCGGATCCGACTCGTCCATGGGACATCAGATCGTCCAGGAGGGCGACCGCAGCCCCGCCGACGTCTTCCTGACGGAGAACTCTCCGGCCATGACGGTCGTGCAGCGCGCCGGCCTGCTGGCCCCGGTCGATCCCGCGACGCTGGCGCAGGTCCCCACCGACATGGCGCCGTCGAGCGCCGACTGGATCGCCATCGCCGCCCGCTCGACGGTGCTGGCCTGGAACCCCGACCAGATCAGCGAGGCCGAGCTGCCCGCGTCGATGATGGACCTGGCCGATCCCTCCTGGAAGGGCCGCTGGGGTTGCGCCCCGGGTGGGGCAGACTTCCAGGCCATCGTCGCCGGGATGCTCGCCGACCGCGGCGAGGAGGAGACGGCGGCGTGGCTGGCGGCGCTGCAGGACGGCGCCAACGCCTACCAGAACAACATCGCGACCATGAAGGCCGTCAACGCCGGCGAGGTTCCCGTCGGGATCATGTACCACTACTACTGGTACCGCGATCAGGCCGGCTCCAAGGAGGGGTCGGCCAACACCCGGCTCCACTACTTCGGCAACCAGGATCCCGGCGCCTTCGTGTCGCTGTCCGCCGGCGGGGTGCTGGCGAGCAGCGACAAGGCCGAGCTCGCGCAGCAGTTCCTGGCCTACATCACCTCGCCCGAGGGACAGCAGGTGCTGGTCGACTCGAAGTCCATGGAGTACGCCGTCGGGATCGACGTGCCGTCGGACCCCGCGCTGCCGCCCCTGGACAGCCTCGACAACCCGCCCGTCGACCCCTTCACGCTGAATTCCGACGAGGTCACCCGGCTGATGACCGATGCCGGGATCCTCTAGCCGCCCCGGGCTCCAAGTGGCCGCCGCCGTCGTGGCGGCGGTGGTTCTGCTGCCCATCGTCGTGACGGTCGGGCGGGGCGCCGCGGTGGGGTGGTCCGAGGCGGTCGCCTACCTCGTGCGGCCCCGCATCGGCATGCTGCTGGCCAACACGGCCGTGCTCACGGCGATCACGGTGCCGCTGTCGGTAGCCCTCGGCACCGGAGCGGCCTGGCTGGTCGAGCGGACCGACCTGCCCGGCGCGGGCGCCTGGCGCGCCCTGATGTTGGCGCCGCTGGCGGTGCCGGCCTTCGTGTCGAGTTACGCCTGGGTGTCCTGGCAGCCCGGCCTCGTGGGGCTTGGCGGTGCGGCCCTCGTCACCACGCTGGCGTACTTCCCGTTCGTGTTCCTGCCCGTGGCCGCCCTGCTGCGCGCCCTCGACGAGGGCGAGGAGGAGGCGGCGCGCTCGCTCGGCCTGGGCCCGTTCGCGGCCTTCCGCCGCGCGGTGCTGCCGCGCCTGCGGCCGGCGGTGAGCGGCGGCGCGCTGCTCGTGGCGCTGCACCTGCTGGCCGAGTACGGGGTGCTGGCCATGATGCGCTACCAGACCTTCACCACCGCCATCCTCCAGCAGTACGCCGTCGGCTTCAGCGACGCCCAGGGCTCCCTCCTCGCCTCCGTCCTCCTCCTGCTGTGCCTCGCCGTCCTCACGCTCGAGGTGGTGGCCCGCGGGCGTCGCCGGGTGGCCCGCATCGGCTCCGGCAGCATGCGTCCCCCGTCGCGGGTCCCGCTCGGCTCGTGGCGCTGGCCCGCGCTGGCCGGGCTGGCGGCGTTGGCGGCGCTCTCGACGGCGGTCCCCGTCATCCTGGTGCTCCGCTGGCTCGTGGTGGGGACCAGCCAGTCCGGCGCGGTCGCCGACGACCTGATGCGCGTGACCGCCTCGACGCTGGGCCTCGCGGTGCTGGGCGGGCTGACCGCCGTCGTCCTCGCCCTGCCCGGTGCGCTGCTCCTGAGCCGCGGCGGGGGCTGGATCGCGACACTGCTGGAGCGGGCGACGTTCGTCGGCAGCGCCCTCCCGGGCGTCGTCGTGGCGCTGGCGCTGGTCGGCCTGGCGGTGTCCTGGGCGCCCGGGCTGTATCAGACGGTGGCCCTGGTCGTCGTCGCGTACGCGGTGCTGTTCCTGCCGCGCGCCATGGTGTCCCTGCGCTCCGGCCTGGCCGCCGCCCCGCCCGAGCTGTCCGAGGCCGCACGCTCGCTGGGACAGGGCGGCGCCGCCGTCCTGCGCCGCGTGGTGCTCCCGCTGGCCGCGCCGTCGGTGCTGGCCGGATTCGTGCTCGTGGCCCTGGCCATCTCCACGGAGCTCACCGCGACGCTGCTGCTCGCGCCCACCGGCACCGACACGCTGGCGCTGTCGTTCTGGGCGGCCAGCGACGAACTCGACTACGCGGCCGCCGCGCCATACGCGGCGGTGATGATCGTGCTGTCCATCCCCCTGACGGTGGTGCTCCGCCGCCAGATCACGCATGACAGGAGGGCCACGCGATGAGCGAGGTGGTGGTGCGCGAGCTGCGCGCCGGCTACGGGACCACGGAGATCCTGCACGGGGTCAGCCTCGCGGTCGCCGAGGGCGCGACGACGGCGATCCTCGGGGACTCCGGGTCCGGCAAGACGACGCTGCTGCGCGCGATCGCGGGCTTCCTCCGCCCGACGGCGGGCGAGATCTCCGTCGCGGGCCGGGTCGTCGCGGGGCCGCGGACCTGGGTCGCGCCCGAGCGGCGTGGCGTGGGCTACGTGCGCCAGGAGGGCGCGCTGTTCCCGCACCTGAGCGTCGCGGGCAACGTCGCCTTCGGCCTGCCGCGCCACGGACTGCGCGGCCGGGACCGGGCCCACCGCGACCGCGTCATGGAGTTGCTGGAGCTGGTCGAGCTCCCGGCGGACCTGGCCGACCGGTACCCCGCGCAGCTCTCGGGGGGCCAGCAGCAGCGCGTCGCCCTGGCGCGCGCGCTCGCTCCGCGCCCGAGCGTGGTCCTGCTCGACGAGCCCTTCTCCTCCCTCGACACCGCGCTGCGCCACGCCACCCGCGAGGCCACGGCCCGGGCCCTGCGCGCCGCTGGGGCCACCGTCGTCCTCGTCACACACGACCAGGGGGAGGCGCTGTCGTTCGCCGACGAGGTCGCGGTGCTGCGCGGGGGACACGTCCGTCAGGTCGCGGCGCCGCGCATCATCTACGGCGAGCCGATCGACCCGCAGGTCGCCGCGTTCATGGGCGACGCGGTCATGGTCCGCGGCGAGGGCGTCGGACCCGAGGTCCGCTCAGGTCTGGGCACGCTGTCCGTCGTGGGGTTCGTCCCCCGCGGCCCCGTGGACGTCCTGCTCCGCCCGGAACAGATCCGGCTCACCGCCCCGGAGCAGGGCGCCGTCACCGGCGTCGTGACGACGGTGCGGTTCTTCGGGCACGACGCCGTCGTCGACCTCGATGTCGCGGGCGACGCTCAGGGCTGGGAGGGCGGTCCGCTGTCGGTGCGGGCCCGCGTCCACGGCAACGAGACGCCCGTGCTCGGGGCGCGCGTCGGGCTGCGCGTCGTCGGGCCGGTCAGGGTGTTCAAGCACTGACGCGGGCGTCCGCCGCCGCGGGGCGATCGTCCGCTCCGCGCGCCGTCAGCGCGAGGTAGGCGAGCAGCGCCACACCCCACAGCAGCTGAGCGTTGGCGACCAGTTGCTGCTGCCACGTCAGGCTCAGGCCGTCGAGCGCGGCGTCCGGGAGGTCCCAGATCAGGCGCCCCACGAACAGCCCCAGCCCCACCGCGGCCATCGCAGCCGCCGTCAGGCTGAGCCGCCGCCGTGCCCGAACGACCAGGAGGAGCAGCGCCGGCCCGGCCCACACCCAGTGGTGCGACCACGACACGGGCGAGGCCAACAGCGCGTAGACGCCCATGGTGAGCAGCGCGGCCAGATCCTGCCCGGACCGGAACAGGTGGTGCATGACGACGAGCAACGACAAGCCCAGGACGGCGCACGTCACGAACCAGATGAGCGTGGCGGTGTCGCCCAGGCCCAGCCGGTGCAGCGCCCCGGTGAGCGACTGGTTAGACACGTAGGCCGGGCTTCCGATGCGTGTGGGGTCCCTGATCGTGCGGGTCCAGTACGTGATGGAGTCCTGCCAGGCGACCGCGAAGCCCAGCAGGGTGAAGCCGATCGCGGCGACGATCGCCGTGGCGAGGGCGCGCCAGTCGCGCCGGACCAGGAAGTACGCCAGGAACACCGCAGGCGTGAGCTTGATGGCCATGGCCAGCCCCGTGAGGACGCCCTGCCACGGCTTCCCGCGGCCCGCCACGACGTCGACCAGCACCAGCGCCATGAGCGCCACGTTCACCTGACCGAACTCCACCGTCTCGCGAACCGGGCCCAGCCACAGCGCCGCGGTCCCGGCCACCAGGCCCGCCACCACGAGGTGGCGCCCCCGCAGCCGCGTGACCTCCCGGACGGCCAGTGTCATCGCGACCAGCGTGAGGGCGACCGTGACCAGGGAGAAGACGAGGTTGGCGTGGTCGAGCGACAGCCACGCCAGCGGGGCGAACAGCAGCGCCGCCAGCGGCGGGTACGTGAAGGGCAGGTTGGCGCCGATCGCCGTGTCGGGGAGCCGGCCGTAGAGGTCGCCGCCGCTGAGCAGCATCTGCCCGCCGAGCCGGT
Source organism: Tessaracoccus sp. O5.2 (assembly GCF_964266725.1). NCBI lineage: Bacteria > Bacillati > Actinomycetota > Actinomycetes > Propionibacteriales > Propionibacteriaceae > Tessaracoccus > Tessaracoccus sp. O5.2. The sequence continues at coordinate 179,162 of NZ_CAXWGV010000012.1, forward strand.
AGACGTCCAGGTCGATCCGGTAGGGCGGATCCAGGTCGAACCGCTGCGGGAGGAACGGTTCCTCGCTCCATCGGCCGTAGATCACCGCGTACATGCTGAGCGCGAGCGCACCGAGGATGAGGATCAGCCCCGCCCAGGCGGTGACGGAGGACGACGGCAGGCGGCGGGTCACCGCCTCATCGTAGGTCCCGCGGAGGGGGTGTGTCCGCTCCGGCCGGGCGACCGGGCGGACACACCCCCTGGCACCCGTCAGCCCAGGGTCAGCTCCAGCGTGACGAAGCTGTGCGCGGGCAGGTCGACGGTCAGGGCGCCGTCGGTGACAGCGGGAACGTCGAAGGCCTGCGGGGCCACGACGTCGGGCTGGTCCGCGGTGTTGTGGGCGTTGACGGCGCCCGCGGTGAGGATGCGGCCGGTGATGCCGGTGACCCGGTGCCCGCGGAGGTCGAGAGTGACGGGGTGGGCGGCCTCGAGGTCGAGGTTGGTGAGCGACACCAGCGCCGTGCCGTTCTTCGTGGAGGCCGACGCGGAGACCAGCGCGATCTCCCGGTTCCCGACGGTGCGGGTGGGCAGAGCCTGGCCGGTCCAGTTGAGGGGCAGCAGCTCGGCGTCGTGGTGGCCCTTGTTCATCTCGAACACGTGGTAGGTGGGCGTCTTGATCAGCGTGTCGCCGTCGGTGAGAAGCATGGCCTGCAGCACGTTGACGGTCTGGGCGATGTTGGCCATCACCAGGCGGTCGGCGTGGCGATGGAACGAATCGAAGTGCACGGAGGCCACCAGCGCGTCGCGCATGGTGTTCTGCTGGTAGAGGAAGCCGGGGTTGGTGCCGGGCTCGACGGCGAACCAGGTGCCCCACTCGTCGAGGACCAGGCCGATGCGCTTGGCGGGGTCGTAGACGTCCATCACGTTGCCGTGGCGCGTGAGCAGCTCGTCGATGCGCCAGGCCGCGGCCATGGTCAGGTAGTAGGTGGCATCGTCGAACTCGGTGGCCGACAGCTTGTCCTCGAAGCCCGTCGGCATCGTGTAGTAGTGCAGGGAGATCGCGTCGAAGAAGTGGCGGGGGTTGCAGCCGCAGCCCAGGTCCCCGAGGGTCTTCATGAGCGTCTCGGTCCAGTGGTAGTCGTCGACGTTGGCGCCGCCGGCGATCTTGTACAGCTGGTTGCCGTCGTGCTCGCGGCAGTAGGTCGAGTATTGGCGGGCGAGGTCGGCGTAGTACTCGGCGCGCATGTTGCCGCCACAGCCCCAGGACTCGTTGCCGATGCCCCAGTACTTCACCTGCCACGGCTCGTCGCGCCCGTTCTCGCGGCGCAGCTCCGACATGGGTGCCTCGCCGGAGCGGGTGAGGTACTCGACCCAGTCGGCCATCTCGCGGACGGTGCCGGAGCCGACGTTGCCGCAGATGTAGGGCTCGCAGCCGAGCTGGTCGACCAGGTCCATGAACTCGTGGGTGCCGAACGAGTTGTCCTCGACGACGTTGCCCCAGTGGGTGTTGACGACGGTGGGGCGCTGCTCGACCGGGCCGACGCCGTCGCGCCAGTGGTACTCGTCGGCGAAACAGCCGCCGGGCCAGCGCAGGTTCGGGATGTCGATGGCCTTGAGAGCCTCGACGACGTCGGTGCGCATGCCGCGCACGTTGGGGATGTCGGAGTCCGCGCCGACGAAGAAGCCGCCGTAGATGCAGGCGCCCAGGTGCTCGGCGAAATGGCCGTACAGGTGCCTGGAGATGGTCGGGCCGGTCACGTCGAGATTGATCACGGCTCTGGTGGGGGTGCTCATGGGCGGGCTCCTTTGCGCTCCGGTGCAACGATGAACCAGAGGATGTCATGCTGCTGTCCACGCCGTCAATCTCCTCCCGTGCGCCTGGAATCCCGCTTAACATGGCGAGTGCTGCTTCTTGACACGTGTGACGCTCCGTGACACGCTTCTCGCATCTGTCCATCGATGAACCTACGTCGTGCGCCCTTGGTGAAGGTCGCGTCGAAGTCGGCACCCATGGCGGGTCGGTCGACGCGGCGCTGCCCGCGGGAGGTGAGGGGCTGATGAGAACCGCCGGTGCCCGGCGAGTGACGATGCAAGACGTCGCCCGGCTGGCGAATGTGTCGACCAAGACCGTCTCCAATGTGATCAACGGCAATCCGAAAGCGACCGAGGAGACAAAGCAGCGCGTCCTGGAGGCAATAGACCTGCTGGGCTACCGGCTCAACGTCACGGCCAGGAATCTCCGGCAGGGGCGCACCGGCCAGATCAGCCTGGCTATTCCGGAACTGAAGAACCCGTACTTCGGCGAGCTGGCGGACCTGGTGCTCGAGGAGGCCAAGAGCTACGGGCTCAAGGTCCTGGTCCAGCAGACCAACTTCGACCGGGAGGCGGAACTCGCCATCCTCGAGGGCGCACAGGCACTCGGGGTCGACGGGGTGATCTTCTCGCCGCTGCTGCTCGGCCCGGCTGATGCGCGGTACTTCCACGTCGACTTCCCCCTGGTCCTCATCGGGGAGAGCGTCTTCGACGTGGGGCTCGACCACGTCACCATGAGCAATGTCGAAGCGGCACGGGCGGCCACCGAGCACCTGATCGACATCGGCTGCCGGAAGATCGCCCTCATCGGCTCGGATCCCGACGAGGAGCGGGGCGCGTCGGGGCTGCGGCTCCGCGGATACAAGGAGGCGCTCACGGCCCACGGGCTGCCCGTCGACCGGACCCTGATCGCTGGGACGGACCGGTGGCACAGCGACAAGGGGGCGGCGGCCGTCTCGACGCTCCTGGCCAAGGACGCCGGGATCGACGGCATCGTCGCCCTGAACGACCTGCTGGCCTTCGGCGCCATCCACGAGCTCAGCAGGCACGGGCGCAGAGTTCCGCAGGACGTCGCCGTCGTCGGTTTCGACGACACCGAGGCCGCGGGCTACTCGCTGCCCTCGCTGTCCAGCGTCAACCCCGGGCGGGCCGACATCGCCCGCAACAGCGTCCGGTTCCTGCACGAGCGGATCACGCAGTCGTCGGGCGCCCACGCCGCGGAGCCGCCGCGCCTGTACATGGCGCCGTTCGAGGTGATCCAGCGCGACACCACCACACCTGAGGGAGCACAGCCACCGGCATAGGCCGGAAATTACAGCGGCGTAGTTCTCCCCAGCTGTGGACGGTGCTGTGGATAACTCGGGCGGGTTAGGATCGGGGCCATGGCTCGACTCGACTCCTGGCTGTGGGCGGTGCGCATGTACAAGACCCGGTCGGCCGCCACGGCGGCGGTCCGGGGCGGACACGTGCGCGTCGACGACAAGCTGGCCAAGGCGTCGCAGCAGGTGGTGCCCGGCCAGGTCATCCGCGTCCGGCGCGAGCAGCAGGAGAAGCTCATCGAGGTCGTGGATCCGGACCTGGACAAGCGGGTCGGGGCGCCGCTGGCCCAGGCGGCCTACCTGGATCGCACCCCCGAGCTGCCGCCGCCCATCGTGGGGATGAGGGGGCGCGTCGCGGTGCGGGACCGGGGGACCGGGCGGCCCACCAAGCGGGAGCGCAGGGACCTGGAGCGGCTCCGCGGCCGCTGACTCAGGGGCGCTCCACGGGGAGCCGGAGGCGGAACGTCGAGCCGGCTCCGGGACCGGGGCTCGACGCCGTCAGCGAGCCGCCATGGGCCTCCGCGAACGCGCGCGCGATCGTCAGGCCGATGCCGGACCCGCCGTGTTCCCGGTCGCGGGCGGTGTCGCCACGGTAGAACCGCTCGAAGCAGTGCCCGAGCTGCTCGGCGGTCATGCCGTCGCCGTCGTCGGTGACCTCGACGACCGCATCACGTCCCACTGCCGACGTCACCCGCACCCGCCCGCCCGGCGGGGTGTGCCGCAGGGCGTTGGTCAGTAGGTTCGTCAGGAGCTGGCCGACGCGCTGGGCGTCGACCGTGACTGGCCCATCGGCCAGGTCGACCTCCAGCGCGACTCCCTTTGTGGCGAAGCGCGGCGCGAGCGCCTCGACGGCGCTGCGCACGAGCGGGGCCAGTCCTGACTCGACCAGCTCCAGCGGGATGCGACCCTCCTCCGCGCGGGAGACCTCGTCGAGGTCCCTCGCCAGCCGGGTGAGCCGCTCGGCCTGGTCCTCGAGCACATGGCGGGTGTCGTCGTCCCAGGCGGTGACACCGTCCTCCAGCGCCTCCAGGTGCGCGTTGAGGGTGGCCAACGGGGTGCGCATCTCGTGCGCGACGTCCGACAGCAGCCGGCGCCGGGTGACCTCGATCGAGTCGAGACGGCCGGCCATCGCGTTGAACGTCTCGCCCAGGGTCGCGAGCTCGGGCCCCGCCCCGGCGGCGTCCACACGGGCCGTGTAGTCGCCGCGGCTCATCTGCACGGCCGCCGCCGTCAGGTGGTCCAGCGGGGTACGGATCCGCCGCGTCACGTACCAGGAGACCCCCAGCGCCAGCAGCAGGGCGATGACCAGACCGACCCCCAGCGAGACGAGTCCCGCATCGACGAACGCCTCCTCGATGTGGGCCATGTCCGTGACCGCGGTCGGGCGACTGGCCTCCATGAGGTGCGCGTGGAACAGCGGGGGGCCGATGACGACGGCCACGGCCGCCGCGGTCACCGCCCCGGCCGCCAGCGCCACGGCCTGCGCCGCGAAGAGCCGCGAGCCGAGGCCCCACCCGTGCGCCCGGGGCCTCATCCGCGGCCCATCCGGTAGCCGATGCCGCGCACCGTCAGGATGTAGCGGGGCTCGGCGGGGTCCTCGCCCAGCTTCCGCCGGATGTTGGCCACGTGGACGTCGACGACGTGATCGTCGCCCACCCAGGCCTCGTCCCACACCCGGTCGATGATCTGGCGTCGGCTGAGCGCCGACTTCGGCGTGGCGGAGATGGCCTCGAGCACGTCGAACTCGGTCCTCGTGAGGGACAGGGACTCGCCGTGCAGCCACACCTCGCGGCCGTCGGCGTCGATGACGAGGTCGCCCACTACTCGGGGCTCATCCGGTCCCCGCTCCGGCTCGGGTCGCCTGGGACGGCGGAGCACCGCGTGGATGCGTGCGACCAGTTCCCGAGCGGAGAATGGCTTGGTGATGTAGTCGTCGGCGCCCACGGACAGGCCGACGAGTCGGTCGACTTCGTCTCCGCGGGCGGTCAGCATGAGGATGTAGCAGTCCGAGAAGGTGCGTACCCGCCGGCAGACCTCGACGCCGTCCACGCCGGGGAGCCCGAGGTCGAGGACGATAACGTCGGGGTCGAGCGTCTCCGCTGCCGCCAACGCCTCCGGCCCGGTGTGGGCCAGGGTCACGTCGAAGCCGGCCCGTTCGATGTAGGACGCGACGACGGAGGCCAGCGCCTTCTCATCGTCGACGATCAGGACTCGGGACCGGGTGGGGGTATCGGCTGCCATGTCACCCAGTATCCAGCAGGAGCCCCGGCCGCCGGCCCGGGGTGGCGCGGACGCCTCACGGACCGAGGATCTCCCTGGGCAGGCCGTCGGGGGTGCCGCCCAGATGCTCCCGGTGCCAGGCGGCATACGCCCGCACCGCCGTCGGGAGGGTGGCGAAGATCCGGTCCTCGCCGACGCGGTCCACGAAGCCGGCAGCCGCCAGCTGATCGTGCAGGTCCTGCTTGACCCGCGCCATCGTGAACTCGACGCCGCGCGCGGCCAGTCGGTCGCGGAGCAGGTCGAGCGTGTCGACCGCTGTCAGATCCACTTCGACGTTGGCCTCCGCGTTGAGGAGGAACCAGTGGACGGGGTGGTGCGCCGCGGCGACGGCCGCCTCCGCGCGGCGCAGGAAGTCCTCGGCGTTGGCGAAGAAGAGGGGGGAGTCGTAGCGGTAGACGACGAGCCCGGGGACCTGGGTGGCGTCGGGGTAGTCATCGACGTCGTGCATGCCCGGCAGCCCGGGGGCGTAGCCGAGGACGCCGTCGTGTGCGTGCGCCATGCGCCGGATGAGGTCCAGCAGGGAGAGGGCGATCGCGATCCCGATGCCGGCCAGCACCCCGAACCCGATCACCGCGCCCGCCGTAAGGAGGGTGAGGATGAGTTCGCTCCATCGGAACCGGGCGATGCGCCGGATCTCCGCGACGTCCACGAGCCGGGTCGCGGCGAAGATGACCAGGGCGCCGAGGGCCGCGGTGGGGAACGACGCCAGCACGGGACCGGCGAACAGCAGCGTCGCGACGACGCACGCGAGCGCGACGAGCGAGTGGAGCTGCGTGCGGGAGCCGACGGCGTCGCCGAGGACGGTTCGCGACCCACTGGACGACACGGGGAAGCCCTGGGTCACGCCGGCCGCGATGTTGACCGCGCCGAGCGCCAGCAGCTCCTGGCGCGAGTCGACGTCCTGGCGGCGCTTCGCGGCGAACGCCCGGGCGGTCAGGACGTTGTCCGAGTAGCCGACCACGGCGATGCCGGCCGCGAACGGCAGGAGCGACGCGAGGCTGACTCCGTCGGGGTTGGGGACGTCGGGCATGGGCAGCCCGGCGGGAACCTCGCCGACGACCTCCAAGCCGAAGCGCTCCAGGCCGAACGCCGCCACGATGCCCGCCGCGAGCAGGAGCACCAGCAGGGGGCTGGGGGCCTTCGGCACCGCCCACCTGGCCAGGAGGAGCAGCGCCAGCACCGTGCCCGCCACCAGCACGGTCGGGAGATGCGCTTCGGGCAGCCGGGCCACGAACTCCCATGCGGTGCCCAGAGTGGACTCGGCCGCGATGTCCAGCTGGGCCACCTTCCCGGCCTGGCTGACGATCATCAGCACGGCGATGCCCACCATGTACCCCACCAGTACCGGGCGGGACAGCAGCGTGGCGAGGAACGACAGCCGGAGCGCCCAGCCGGCCAGGCAGACGAGGCCGACCGCGATGGCCATCAGCGCGGCCACCTCCGCGTAGTGCTCTGGGCCGCCGGCCGCGGCGGCGAGCGCCCCGACGCCGGCGGCGGTCATCAGGGCCGTCGTCGACTCCGGGCCCACCGACAGCTGTCGCGAGGATCCGAGCAGGGCGTAGAGCGCGAGCGGGGCCAGGATCGCCCACAGCCCGGCGACGGGCCGCACGCCCGCGATCGCCGCGTACGCCATCACCTGGGGCACCAGGTAGGCCGCGACGGTCACGCCGGAGACGGCGTCGCCCCGCAGCCAGCGGCGCTCGTAGCGGCGCAGCACTGCGGCCCCGGGGAGGTACCGCTCCCACGCCGCGTTCGTCGCCGTCGACGGGCTCATGGCCTGAATCTACAAGCCACTGCTCCCCGGTGGCGTCAGTCCTCGGGGTCCTGCGCGCGGTCGACGAAGTAGGAGTCGTCCATCGCAGGGTCAGGCGCGATCGGGATGTACTGGCGGCGGACACGCGCCAGGTCCCACTGCCGGCCCTCGACGGCCTCGCGGGCGGCGTTGACCGCGTCGCACTGGTCCTGGTTGAGGTAGAACTCGATGGCCTCGACAGCCTTGTCGGCTCGCAGGAAGCGGTCCGGGTCCTCACCCTCGGCGGACGCGGTCACCAGCCGGTCGACCGCCCGCTGGACCGTCGCGCGGCGCACGCGCCGCTTGGTCTTGGGCAGGAGGTCGATCTTGCCGTCCTCCGAGACGATGATGACCATCGCGCCCTTGCCGGCGCCGGCGAGGTAGCGGATCGCGGAGCTGAAGCGGGCGCCCCGCGACGGGTCGCCGGTGCCGGTGGCCAACCCGTCGAGGATGACACCGACGGCGTGGCACTTGCCGTCCGGCGACACCAGCACGGCGCCGTCGATGCCGGTGGCCGCGGCCAGCGCCTCGGGCCCCAGCCGCGCGGGCGTGATCGCGTACGCCTGGGGGAGGAGCCGCTGCGCCTCCGATTCGGCCTCGGGGTGCACGACGAGCATCGTGCCGTGCGGCTGCTGCGAGCAGGCCTTGGCGATCTGCCACAGGTAGCGGGCGTTGCGGGCCGACACCTCGGGGAAGACGCGGTCCACCGTGACGGAGAACTCGTCCTCGTCGAGCAGTTCCCGCGGCATGGCGGCGACGCCGTTGTCGACGCGCAGATAGGGCACGTCGCCGTCCCACAGCTCCCAGGAACCGTTGCCGGCGATGCGCGCCTCGAACGTGTGCTCGCGGGGGGTGTCCGGGTCGAGCTTGCCGACCCCGTACACCTCGCGCCCGTCGCAGAGCAGGTGCAGATCGCCGACGGAGAGCTCCAGCACCTTGCGCAGGGACCGCGCGCGCCCGATGGGCACGGGATGTTCGAGGTGCATGACGGTCTGGACCCCGGCGTCACCGCGGGGGGCCAGCAGGATCGAGCCCTTGCCCGCCCGGCCCTCGTACGGCTGAGCCGAGACTGCGTCGAAGGCCTGGAGGGCGCCGAACGCCAGCTCCTGGCCCGTGCGGGCGACGACGGCGGAGACGAACAGGTCGGCGGCCGACCGCAGAACTGCTTCCGGGTCCACGCGGACGATCGATCCCGGGACCTGGCGGTCGAGTTCGCGCGACGCCACGTCGAGGACCGTGCCGACGACCGCCTCCTGGAAGGACCGTGCGGTGAGGAAGTCGTCCTCGGCGTCGTCGGGCAACTGGGGGAGTTCCCGCCACTGGTCCTCCTGCAGGGCGAGGACCGGGAACACGGTGTGGTCGCCGATCGTCACCCCCACGCCGACGACGTGGATGCGGCCCGAGGCGCGGGAGGCGGCGTCGAGCTTGTCCGCCACGGCGCGCCGGCGGGTCCGGGCCTCCAGCGCCGCCAGGTAGCTGGGGGAGTTCTCGGCCGCCTCCTCCTCGCGCAGGAGCCGGTTGAAGCGGCGCGTGCCCAGGTACGTGGACTGGGCCACCACCGAGCGGTCGAAGTGCCCGCGGGCCGGCTCCACCACGACGTCGGAGTCGCGGTCCAGCGGAATGCCGACGACGAAGGCCCGCGCGTCGAGCCCGGTGCCGGCGGCGTCGAGGACATCGTTGGCGACGGCCTCGAGGGAGCGGCGGTAGCTGGCCTGCCCCTCCCACAGATCTGCGTTCACGCGGGCATCGTCCCACGTCAAGTCATCGATCAACAATGCGGGTCAGTCCTCCTCCCGGCAGCCTGGGCATCCGATCGCGGTCCGCCCCCAACCTACCCCGGCCCGGGCGTAGTCTGAGGTACAGGAGGCTTGCGATGAAGCACGCGACGAAGAAGTGGGAGAGCCTGCACCCGGTGGTGCGCACGGTGTTGGCGCTCGGTGGCCTGGCCGACATGGGGCTGCGCGTCTACGCCCTGATCGACGTGGCCCGGCGGCCCGACAAGGAGATCAACGGACCCAAGGAGGCCTGGATCCCGGCGTTGGCTGTGATCAACTCCCTGGGGCTGCTGCCCTGCGCGTACCTGCGGTGGGGGCGGCGGAGGCGCTGATACCCCCTGGGGTATAGTGGCCGGCATGACGGAAGCCCTACCCAACTGGAAGCGCGTTCTCGTTGTGGTCGCGCACCCCGACGACGAATCCTTCGGCCTCGGAGCGGTGATCGCGCGCCTCGTCGATGAGGGCGCCGAGGTGAGCGTCCTGTGCCTGACGGCCGGCGAGGCCTCGACGCTCGGTGCGTCCCCGGACCTGGCAGAGATCCGGGCCGCCGAACTCGACGCCGCCGCGTCCGCGCTGGGATGCCGCACCACCGCCCTCCGCACGCATCCGGACGGCGGCCTGCCGGGTCGTGAGGCCGCGCTCATCGACGACATCGAGGTCGCCGTAGACACCACCCGGCCCGACGGGCTGCTGGTGTTCGCCGTCGAGGGCGGCGTCACGGGCCATCCGGACCACGAGGCGGCGAGCCGGGCCGCGCTGGCGGTGGCGGGCGAGCGTGGCCTGCCGGCGCTCGAGTGGGGCCTCCCCGACGAGGTCGCGGCCGTGCTCCGCGGCGAGTTCGGGGCGGGGTTCACCGGACATGCCGCCGACGCGCTGCCGATCGTCATCGACGTCGACCGCGCGCGCCAGATCCAGGCCGCCCATCTCCACGTCACGCAGGCCATCCCCGGCAGCGTGCTGTGGCGTCGGCTGGAACTGCTGGGCACGCGGGAGTACCTGCGGCTCACCCAGCCGGACGGCCGCTGACTTCACGCAAGCTTCACAGTCGGCGACGACATCGCTTCACATCGCCGCGGTGGACTGGAACCAGTCACACGAAGAAGGAGTGAATCATGAACCGCACAGTCAAGATCCTCACTGCGGGTCTGGCCGTCGCCGCGCTCAGCGTGGGCGGGGCCGCCATCGCCAACGCCGACGCGGGCACCCTCGAGTCGGAGGAGTCCAACTCCCTGACGTTCAGCCGCGAGGAGGAGAAGCTCGCTCGCGACCTCTACACCGCGTTCGGTGAGAAGTACGACAGTGGCGTCTGGGACCGCATCGCCGCCAGCGAGCAGCGCCACTTCGACGCCGTCGGCCGCCTGCTGGAGCAGTACGAGCTCAGCGACCCGACCGAGGGCAAGGATGCCGGCGAGTTCGGCGACGCCACCCTCCAGGGGCTGTACGACGACTGGCTGACGGTCGGCTTGACCGAGGACGCCGCCTTCCAGGCGGCCATCGAACTGGAGACCGCGGACATCGCCGACCTCGAGGAGCAGCTGGAGGCCGTCGACGACGAAGCCATCGAGCAGGTCTACCAGTCTCTGTTGCGCGGCTCCGAGCGGCACCTCGCCGCCTTCACCGCGGCCGCCAACGGTGAGACCCTCGAAGGCCAGCCCCCGGCATGGGCCGGGCAGCGCCGTGGCGTCGACGGCACCGGGCCTGCCGGCGCGATGTGCGACGGCACCGGGCAGAACGCCCCCGACGGAGCGCCGATGAACGGCACCGGTGGCCCCGGCCAGCGGCTCCGGGACGGCTCCGGCAACGAGGACGCGCCCCGGCGCGGCATGAATCGCTGACCGATCCGGCCGTGTTCTGACGTCGCGCCCGTTACGGGCGCGACGTCGCGACATGTCTCGAAGCCGACGCCTTCCCGTTCGCTGAGGTCGCGCTCGCCCGCATCTTCCCCTGAGGTGGCGCTGGCCCGCTCGCTGAGGTCGCGCCCGGTGCGTAGCACCCGGGCGAGTCTCGAAGCCGACGCCGTAGGCGTCGATCTCCCAACCCCATCCGCTGCTGGTGTGGGGAGCCGTGATCCGTCGCTCGGGCGGCCCTTGTGGCCGGGTGCCCTGTTCGGCTGACCGACTGGCTGGGGGTGAGTAGTCGAGGCCGCCCGAGCGTCGGTTCCCGTCTCCCCACACTGGTCCCGATGGTGGCGTGGCCGGGTCCGGGTGCGTGCCGGTGGGGCGGCCCGGGGGTCGGGTCTGTCTACCCGGGACGCCAGTTTGGTGATCCTCGGGTTGGGCATCCCTGCGCGCAGCCGCCCCACCGTCCCACCCCCTCTCTCGATGGCTGAGGTCGCGCTGCACCGCTCGCTGCGGTCGTGCCTGTCCGTTCGCTGAGGTCGCGCCCGACGGCGGAGCCGTCCGGGCGAGTCTCGAAGCCGACGCCGCAGGCGTCGATCCCCCGGGTGCAGGTCAGGTGCCGTCGCCCCAGATGGCGGCGGAGCGGCGGATGAGATCGTCCAGATCCGGCCGGTCGGCGTCGGACAACTCCGTGTCCGGAGGGTCGACGTCTGGGGGGTCGCTGTCTGGCGGGTCGTCTTCTGGGCATGGTGCCCCGGCCTTGACCTGTTGGAGTCGGAAGCGTCGGTGTTGGCGCGGGCGTCTGGCCGGGTCGATGTGCCGCGGTGGGGTGAACCACGGCAGCCCGGTCACCGGATCCAGATCCACCCTCCACTGCGACTGCTCCGACTGCAGAGGATCCGGTTCCACCAGGCGGTGATGGTGCGGGCAGAGCAGTACCCCGTTTCCTAGCCGGGTCTCACCGCCCTGCCACCACGGGACGATGTGATGCGCTTCACAGCAGGCCGGTGTGGCGGTGCAGCCGGGGAACGCGCAACCCCCGTCGCGCTGCACCAAAGCAGCGCGCAGGCCGGGTGTGAAGGTGCGGTAGGTCCGGCCGACATCCAGCAGTCGGGATGGTCCGCCCAGCACGACGGGGATGATGCCGGCGTCGCAGGCCAGGCGGCGCACCTCGCCGGCTGGCAGGCCGTCGATGTCGTCGGCACCGATCAGCCCGGCCTTGCCGAGGCCGGTGGTGAGGGTGTCGAGGTCGAGGGTGACGTGCACCTGCGGCCTGTCCCCACCATGCCTGGGCAGCGTTCCGGTGTTGGCGGCTTTCTGGGTGAGCAGGACCAGCGCGTCCGCCCGGCGCGCGTCCCGGGACGCGGCCTCGCCGGTGGCGGTGTAGGTGGAGGCGTCGGGCATCAACGCATCCAACTGCGCCGACAACAGCGCCGCGTCGGCAACGGGGAGTTGTCCGGTGATGCGCATCGATCCGTGGTAGTCCGGCGCGATGCGCAGGAACCGACCCCGATGCGCAGCCGCCTCCTCCCGCGCCAACCGCTTCGCATCATCCGCATCCGATGCGTCCGGATCGATCACTTCCACCAGCCGCGCCGCGAGCACCCGCAGTTCCGAGGGGCCCAGGGTGTTGACGTGGGCGAGGATCTCCTCCTCGCAGCGCGTCAGTTCAGCCCGGGTGAGCCGGCCGGGGAGTTTGCGGAGGCCGGCGACGATGGCGTCGGCCTGCGCCAGCGAGATCGAGCCGTCGTTGAGGGCGGCGCCGATCAGCGGAAATCTGTCGTGCAGATCAGCGGCTAGGCGAAGGCTCGCCGTGGCTTGGGCGGGGGTGGTGCGCACCGACTGCCGCACCCCGTCGATCACGGCCTCCGCCGCGGCGAGCTTTGCCTCATGCAGGAGGTGAAGGCGTAGACCGGCGAGCTGGGCTTCGGCCTCGGTGACCGCGGCGACCAGCCCGCCCAGCCGGTCGACAGTCCTGGCCGCGTCCCGGTCGAGCGTGCCGACGGCGTCCCAGAGCGCGGCGAAGTATCGCTGCCCGAGATCCCGCAAGTCGCTCATGTGACCTATTATTGCGGGGGGCACTGACAATTTCTGAGCTCTGGCTAGGGGAATCGACGCCTGCGGCGTCAGCTTCGAGACTCGCCCGGACGGCTCCGCCGTCGGGCGCGACCTCAGCGAACGAGTGGGCGCGACCTCAGCCAACGAACCGCCGCGCCCCCACCGGCACGACACGCCGTCGAACTCCGCCCTCGAGGCTCTATGCCGGCGCCGGGCCCGAGTGGGGCTGCTATTCGTGCTGGGGCCGGGGGATCGACCCCTGCGGCGTCGGGTGGATCGACGCCTGCGGCGTCGGCTTCGAGACTCGCCCGGACGGCTCCGCCGTCGGGCGCGACCTCAGCGAACGAGTGGTCGCGACCTCAGTCAACGAACCGCCGCGCCCCCACCGGCACGACACGCCGTCGAACTCCGCCCTCGAGGCTCTATGCCGGCGCCGGGCCCGAGTGGGGCTGCTATTCGTGCTGGGGCCGGGTGGATCGACGCCTGCGGCGTCGGCTTCGAGACTCGCCCGGACGGCTCCGCCGTCGGGCGCGACCTCAGCGAGCGGGGTGGCGTCGGCTTCGAGACTCGCCCGGACGACTCCGCCGTCGGGCGCGACCTCAGCGAACGGGCCAGAGCGACCTCAGCGAGCGGGGTGGCGTCGGCTTCGAGACTCGCCCGGGTGCTGCCCACCGGGCGCGACCTCACCAACGAGGCAGGCTCGCCACATCAGCGGACCACATCGGCGCGACCTCGGCGAACGGTCACGAACCTGCGAGGGCGGACGCCGTCAGCCGGCGGCGGGCAGGGTCAGGGTGCGGTGTTCACCCTGACNGGGTGAACACCGCACCCTGACCCTGCCCGCGCGACTGCGCGACCAGGTCCCCACCGTGCGCCCGCGCTATCTGCCGGGCGATGGTCAACCCGATGCCCGAGCCCCCGCCACGCCGGTCGGCGTGGCGATGATCGACCCGGTAGAAGCGCTCGAAGATCCGCTCCAGGTCCTCGGCCGCGAGTCCCACGCCGTCGTCCCGGACGTCGACCCGCACCCAGCCGTCGGCCGCGGTGGTGTCGACGGTGACCGACCCACCCCGCGACACCGCCCGCAGCGCGTTGCCCACCAGGTTGGTGACGACCTGCGCGAGCCGTTCCGGATCCGCGTGGGCCCAGGCAGGGGCCCCGGCCACGGTCAGCCGCACGCCGGCGTCGTCGGCCTGGGGCCGGAGCCGCTCGGCGGCCTCGGCCACGGTGGCCGCGACGTCGATGCGAGTGCGGCGCAACTCCACCCCGACCTCCTGCGATCTCGACAGCGAGGCGAGGTCCTCCGCCAGGCGCCGCATCCGCGACACCTCGCGTCCGATGAGGGTCAGATTCTTGGCGTCGGTGGGGACGACGCCGTCGAGCATGCCCTCGACGTAGCCCCCAACGATGGTGAGCGGGGTGCGCAATTCGTGGGCGACGTCGCCCAGAAGCCTGACTCGGCGCGCCTCGGTGCCCGCGAGGGAGGCGCCGAGTGCCTGCAGGTCGACGGCGAGGTCACCCAGCTCCTGCGACGGCGCGTCCGGTACCTCGACGGCGTAATCGCCGGCGGCCATGCGCCGCGCGGCCTCCTGCAGCTGGTGCACCGGGCGGGTGAACCGCACCGCGATGACGAGGCCCAGGACCGTGGCCACGACCACCCCAGCGAGGGCGCCGATGAGCAGCGCGAGGTCGACCGACTCGAGGAGTTCCTGCCGGAAGGTCATGCCCTGCCCGGGCCGGGGGCCGCGCTGCTGCATCCGGTCGTAGAGGGCCGGGGCGAGGGTCCGCGACAGGAGGAAGGCCACCACCGAGCCGACCGCCACCACGAGGATGTGGCTGAGGGCCAGTCTGGTCGCCAGGCGCTTCATGGCTGGCCCACGGGGGTGCCGATGAACCGGTAGCCCACCCCTCGCACGGTTCCGACGTACCGGGATCCGTCGTCGCCGAGGGCCGCGCGGATCGTGCGGATGTGGACGTCGACCACTCGCTCGTCGCCGTAGAAGGCGTAGCCCCACACTTGCTCGAGGAGCTGGGCGCGGGAGAAGACGCGCCCCGGTTTGCGGGCCAGGGCGAGCAGCAGGTCGAAGTCCAGGGCGCTGAGGGTGACGGCGCGGTCCTCGAGGCTGATCTCCCGCGACGACGGCGAGATCGTCAGTCCGGCGAACCGGAGGGTGTCGTCGGCGGCGACGGATTCCAGGCGCGGCCGGCGGAGGACCGCGTGCACCCGGGCCACTACCTCTCGGGGGCTGAACGGTTTGACGATGTAGTCGTCGGCGCCGAGGCTGAGGCTCACCAGCTTGTCCACCTCCTCGGCGCGCGCCGTGACGACGATGACGTAGACCGACGAGGTCGCGCGGACGCGCCCGAGCACGTCGAGTCCTGACAGGTCGGGGAGGCCGAGGTCGAGCAGGACCACGTCCGGACTCAGGTCCGCGGTGAGCCGGATCGCCTCCTCCCCGGATCCCGCCTCGTGCACGTCCATGCCCTCGGCTTCGAGATAGGTGCGCAGGAGTGTGCGAATCTCGGCTGCGTCGTCGACGACGAGGATGGTGGGTGCCACGGTTTCCTCCTGGTGATCAGGATACCGGGCCGGGTATGCCTTGGATTCGCGGGAGGGCCTGACGCAGTCAGAGTGGTGCCGCCGTCGACTCCCGATCACGAGTTCGGGCGGGATGACCCGACGTGCCACTCGAGGCAGGAACCCCAGTGCCACCTGGTCGTTGCAGGAGAACGCGACGGTGAAGGAGTCTGGGTCGACCGTCTGGCCAAGGTGTCCCCCGACTCCGCGGACCAGTCGCCGTGGAGGACAGGGAGAGGCTGGGCGCCGCCCTGCGCAGCGTCTCGCGGTAGCCCCTTTCGCGCTCATGCCCCCGCTGGTGTTTGCGGAGCCCGCCAGATGGAGTATCCGCCGGTGTCCCAGCCCCAGGAGGTGCCCCGTGGCCAGGGTCCCGGCCTCGAGTGAGGCGACGGTGGCGGAGTCGGCGCTGAGCGACGCCGTGGGCGTCGATCCGCGACCTGACCGCCGATCAGAAATTGTCAGTGGCCTCGGTCAGAATAGTTCACATGAGTGATTCCATGCGCGAGCAGATGCAGCGATCCATCGCTGCACTCTGGGACGCCGCGCTGACACTCACCACCGACGACACCCCAGCAGACCGCCTCGCCGGCCTCGTCGCCGCGGTCACGGAAGCCGAAGCCCAACTGGCCGGGCTACGCCTCCACCTGCTGCATGAGGCGAAGCTGGCGGCGGCGGAGAATGTGATCGAGGGGGTGCGGCAGTCGGTGCGCACCACCCCCGCCCAAGCCACCGCGAGTCTCCGGCTTGCGCAGGATCTGTGTGACCGGTTCCGGCTGATCGGCGCAGCGCTCAACGACGGCACCATCTCGCTGCCCCAGGCCGACGCCATCGTCACCGGTCTGCGCAAACTCCCCGGGCGCTTAACCCGCGCGGAGCTGACCCGCTGCGAGGAGAAGATCCTGCACCACACCGACACCCTCGGCCCCAGCGAGTTGCGGGTCCTTGCCGCGAGGCTGGTCGAGATCATCGACCCCGATGCATCGGATGTCGATGATGCGAAGCGCCTGGCACGGGAGGAGGCCGCGGCTCATCGGGGCAGGTTCCTGCGGCTGGCGCCGGACTATCACGGGTCGATGCGGATCACCGGACAACTCCCGGTCGCGGACGCTGCGTTGCTATCGGCGCAGCTGGATGCGTTGGTGCCCGACGCCTCCACCTACCTCGCCGTCGGTGAGGCCCCGTCACGCGACGCCAGGCGCGCCGATGCGCTGGTCCTGCTCACCCAGAAAGCCGCCACCACTGGCGCCCTGCCCGCGCACGGTGGGGACCGGCCACAGGTGCACGTCACCCTCGACCTCGACACCCTCACCACCGGCCTGGGGAAGGTCGGGCTGATCGGGGTCGACGACGTCGACGGCCTGTCCGCCGGGGAGGTCCGCCGCCTCGCCTGCGACGCCGGCATCATCCCCGTCGTCCTGGGCGGACCATCCCGGCTCCTGGACGTGGGCCGCACCTACCGCATGTTCACCCCCGGCCTGCGCGCCGCGCTGGTGCAGCGCGACGGTGGGTGCGCGTTCCCCGGCTGTGCGGCGACCCCGGCGTGTTGTGAGGCGCATCACATCGAGCCGTGGTGGCAGGGCGGTGTCACTCGGCTTGGCAACGGGGTATTGCTCTGTCCGCACCACCACCGCCTGGTGGAACCGGATCCGTTGCAGTCCGAGGCGTCGCAGTGGCGGGTGGATCTGGATCCGATCACCGGGCTGCCGTGGTTCACCCCGCCCAAGCATGTTGATCCCGCGCGGCGGCCGCGGCAGCATCGACGCTTCCGACTCCGACAGATCCAGGCCGGGGCACCACCGGGCCCAGACCCCGACCCACCCGACGCTGACCCGCCGGACGTCGACCCTCCCGAGACGGAGTTGTCCGCCGCCGGCCGGCCGGACCTGGATGATCTCATCCGCCGCTCCGCCGCCATCTGGGGCGACGGCACCTGACCTGCGCCGTCTGGGGGATCGACGCCTGAGGCGTCGGCTTCGAGACTCGCCCGGACGGCTGCGCCGTCGGGCGCGACCTCAGCGAACGGGGTGGCGCGACCTCAGCGAACGGGGTGGCGCGACCTCAGCGAACGATCCAGGCGCCACTTCAGCGTTGGTGGGGTTTCCTGCGAGGGGGTGGGACGGTGGGGCGGCTGCCGCGCCGGATCGCCGTGGCGGGTGGGCGGCGCAAGCTCGAGGCGATCCGCGGCGCTCTGGTCGGGGGATGGTGCGACGTGCTCATCACGGACTCGGTCACTGCGCGCAACCTGCTGGAGGCGTAGCCGAGGGTAGGTGCCCGAATGGTTCGACCGAGTGCTAGGTTGCTGGTGTTCGACGATGAACGGAGCACACCATGCACTCGCACGTGGCCACCCCTCGGGCTCATTTCGATATCGGCAACCAGCAGGCGGTCGAGGCGCTGCAGGCGCTCCTCGGCCCCGACATGGTCAGCACCCGCGAACTCGACCGCGCCGCCCTCGCGGTCGATGCGTCGCACTATCTCCGCATCCCTGACGCGCTCATGCGCGCCCGCTCGGCCGACGACGTCGCGGTGGCGATGTCGGTGGCCGTCCAGGCCGGCTGGCCGCTGACGCTGAGGTCCGGCGGCACCAGCCTGTCCGGGCAGGCGCTGTCGGAGGGCCTGACGGTCGACGTCCGGCGCCACTTCCGCGACATCGAGGTACTCGACGGCGGACTGCGCGTCCGGGTCCAGCCCGGCGCGACGATTCGCGAGGTCAACGCAAGGCTCGGCCGGCTGGGCCGCAAGCTCGGCCCGGACCCGGCGTCGGAGATCGCGTGCACCGTCGGCGGCATGATCGCCAACAACTCATCGGGCATGACGTGCGGGACCGTGGCCAACGCCTACCGCACGCTGGAGTCCATGACGGTCGTGCTGCCGAGCGGGACCGTCATCGACACCGGTGCCGCCGACGCCGACGCGCGCCTCGTCCGGCACGAACCGGCCCTGGTCGAGGTCTTGACGACGCTGCGCGACCGGCTCCGCGGCGAGCGGTTCCGGGCGGACCTGGAGCGGCGCTACGCGATCAAGAACACGATGGGCTACGGCCTGAACTCCTTCCTCGACCACGACCGGCCCGTCAAGATCCTCGAGCACCTGATGATCGGCTCCGAGGGCACGCTCGGGTTCGTGGCGGAGGCGGTGTTCCGCACCGTCCCCGTGCCCGCTCGCACCGCGACCGGCCTGCTGATGTTCGACTCGCTCGATGCCGCGACGGCGGCACTCCCGCGTCTGGTCGGCTCCGGCGCCGACGTCGTCGAGCTCATCGACGCCGCCTCGATCAAGGCGATGGGCGCCGACGCCGTCGACGTGCTGCCGCCCGGCTTCGTCGTGGACCGGCAGGCGTCGCTGCTCGTGGAGTACCAGGCCGCCGACGACGAGGGCATCGAGCGCGCCTCCGCGACCGGTGGCGAGGTCTTTGCCGGGCTCCAGGGTCTGGCGGCCGATCCGGAACTCACGCGCGACGCGGCCCGCCGCGCCCGCATGTGGGTGATGCGCAAGGGCCTTTACACCAAGGTCGCCCGGAACCGCCCCGCCGGGACGGCCGCGCTGCTGGAGGACGTCGCGGTGCCGATGGAGCGCCTCGGCGCCGTCTGCTCCGAGTTGCACGTGCTGTTCGACCGCCATGGCTACCGCGACGGCGTGATCTTCGGCCACGCCAAGGACGGCAACATCCACTTCCTCGTCACCGAGGACTTCGCCGGGGACGCCTCGATGCGCCGGTACGAGGACTTCACCGAGGACATGGTGCAGCTGGTCCTCGGGCAGGAGGGGACCCTCAAGGCCGAGCACGGCACGGGCCGCATCATGGCGCCGTTCGTCCGCCGCCAGTACGGCGACGAGCTGTACACGGCCATGTGGGACGTCAAGAACGCCTGCGACCCGTCCGGCATCCTCAACCCAGGCTCGGTGCTGACGGAGGACCCACACCTGCACCTCAAGGACATCAAGCCGACCGGCCCGGTGCGCGACGTCATCGACGACTGCGTCGAGTGCGGCTACTGCGAACCCGTGTGCCCGAGCCAGCACCTGACGACCACCCCGCGACAGCGCATCGTCGTCCAGCGCGCGATCGCCGCTGCGGAGCAGGCGGGCGAGACCCGCCTCGCCGAGCGGCTGCGCGAGCAGGAGACCTACGACGTCATCCAGACCTGCGCCGTCGACGGCATGTGCCAGACCGCGTGCCCGGTCCAGATCAACACCGGCGACCTCGTGCGGACGCTGCGTCGGGAGAATCAGTCGAAGGTCCTGGACCGCGGCTGGAAGGTCGCGGCCGATCACTGGTCGACGGTGCTGAAGGTCGCCTCCGTTGGGATGACGGTCGTCGACAAGGTGCCGACGCCGCTGGTCCGCGGGGTACTGGGCGTGGCCAGGAAGGTGCTGGACGAGGACATCGTGCCACAGCTGACCTCGGAACTGCCCGGAGGTGGACCCGTACGCCGTCCGGCGCCGGCCGAGTCGCCGCAGGCGATCTTCATGCCTGCCTGCGTCGGGACGATGTTCGGCACCGACCACGCGTGCGGCACCGGTGTCGCGGGGGCCGTCCGGCGGCTCGCGACGGTCGCCGGGGTGACGCTGAGCACGCCCGACGGCATCCAAGGCTTGTGTTGCGGCACCCCGTGGAAGTCGAAGGGGCTCCCGTCCGGCTACGACGTCATGCGGGAGCGGCTGGTGAGCTGGATCGTCGAGCACACGCGAGGCGGTGAGCTGCCGCTGGTCGGCGACAACGTGTCGTGCACCGAGGGTGTCATCGTCGCGCTCAAGGCCGCCGGCGTGCACACCGTGCGGGTCCTGGACGCCACCGAGTGGGTCGCTGAGGCGGTCGCGCCGCGGCTGCCGGTGGTGCAGAAGGCCCGGCTGGCCGCCGTCCACCCGACCTGCTCGTCCACGCATCTCGGCGTCAACGACGCGTTGCTGATGCTGGCGGGGCTCGTGGCGGATCAGGCGGTGGTGCCCGACGGATGGCGCTGCTGCGCCTTCGCCGGCGACCGTGGCCTCCTGCATGAGGAACTGACGGCAACCGCAACGCGCGACGAGGCCAAGGCGGTTCGGCAACTCGACGCCGACCTGCACCTGTCCTGCAACCGCACCTGCGAGCTGGGTCTCACGCGGGCCACGGGGCAGACCTACGTGCACGTGCTGGAGGAGTTGGCCGCCCGCGTCGACTCCGCGGTGGGTCGGGGGGCCTGAGCGCGCGGCCGGGCCCCGGCGCGCTGAGCGCCTAGGGAAGTGCTGATGAATGGCGCTACTGGGCTGGAGATCGGCTGAGTCTGGTCTGTGAGGCTTCGGTCGCCCCGGAGTGGTTCCTTCTGGCCTTCGGCCCCTCGTGCTTGGGGGCTTCGGGCCGGTTCCGGGCAGGCTTCCGCCAGGGCTACCCGGTCGCGACCGCGGTCTTGAGTCTGGTCTCGATCGTGGTCGCGCGGGCCAGCATCAGCAGGTTCGCCGAGGCCATCGCTACCTGGAGCTGGTTCAGGTTCTTCGCCAGACCGCGGTAGCGGGTCTTGACCAGCCCGAAGTCCCGCTTCACGATCAGGAACACATGCTCTACTTTCGCGCGTACCGACGCCTTCCTGGACTCCAGTAGCTGCTCGTGAGGGTGCATCGCCTTCAACACGCCTTTGCGGGCAGCGATCCTCCACTCGACGCCTGCCAGGTGCTCGTCGCCGACGATCTCGGGGCGTTTCGCGGCCCCCTGGTAGCCGGCGTCTGCGTAGACGACCTGGTCATCGGCCCGAACCAGGTGGGTGATCTCGTCCAGATCATGCACGTTGGCTCCTGTCACGCTCACCGAGTGGACCAGGCCCGTGCCGGCATCCACCCCGGCGTGGGCCTTCAGCCCGAAGTACCACTGGTTGCCCTTCCTGGTCTGACGCATCTCCGGATCCCGGGTGCCGGTGGTGTTCTTCGTCGAGGAAGGTGCGGCGATGATCGTGGCGTCCACGATGCTGCCGCCACGCATGACCAGACCGTCGGCGTCCAGCCGGGCGTTCAGTGCGGTGAACATCGCCTCACCCAGCTGGTGCTCCTCCAGCAGGTGCCGAAAATGCAGCAGGGTCGTGGCGTCGGGGACCTGCCGGGTAGCGAAGTCCACACCCATGAACTTCCGCATCGCGTACGAGTCGTTGATCTGGTCCTCCACGCCTTCGTCGGAGAGGTGGAACCACACCTGCAGCAGGTACATCCGCAGCATCGTCTCAAGGGGTATCGGCCGCCTGCCGCGGGTCTTGTTGTAGTAGTACGGCTCGATCAGCTGGACCCAGTCCGCCCACGGCACCACCGCGTCCATCTTCCGGAGGAACTCCTCCCGCTTCGGGACCCGGCGACGCTGGCCGTACTCGACTTCTGAAAGACTCGGCTGCAACTCATCCACAACCAGCATTCTACCTAGCCAACACGTCATTGACCCGGCTCAACACCCACTGATCAACCATCCACCCCGACAGACCAGGCCGGCCCATCAAATCCCAGGCTCGCCGATTAATCAGCGTTTCCCTA
>NZ_CAXWGV010000013.1:0-49762 GCF_964266725.1 Tessaracoccus sp. O5.2
ATGACTCCCGTTCCGCAGCGTGGAGGAGGACTCCCAGCGATCTAATGGAGCGAGTGCTCACCCGGACAGCACGACTCGGGGGCACGACATCCCAGCAGCGATCTGCCTCCCCACGACCAGCGGGCGCACGGTCTGCCGCAAGACCTCAAACAGCGATCAGAAGAGGAGAGTGCTGACCCGCCAGCCGCTACAGGACCGAGCCTGCCAGAAGCTCGGCTGGAACCCACTAGAATAGGTAGCTGCGCCGGTTCACGCGTACCTCCAGGCCCGTCTCAGGGCCGGCGACCCGGCCACCTTCACCCGAGGAGATCCATCATGAAGCAGGGCATCCACCCTGATTACGTCGAGACCCAGGTCCACTGCACCTGCGGCAACACGTTCACCACGAAGAGCACCAGCACGAAGGGCACCCTGAGCGCCGACGTCTGCTCCGAGTGCCACCCGTTCTACACCGGCAAGCAGAAGATCCTCGACACCGGTGGCCGCGTGGCCCGCTTCGAGCGCCGCTACGCCAAGAAGTCCAGCTAGCGTCATCCTCGGGCGCCGGGACGGGTTCGCACCCGCCCGGCGCCCGATGCTTTTTCCGCCTCGCCACCGAAGGATCCCCGTGTTCGACAACGCCCAGCCCCTCGTCGACGAGTACCGCGACCTGGAGCGCCAGCTGGCCGACCCTGAGCTGCACGCCGACGTGGCGCGCTCGCGCAAGGTGGGGCGCCGGTATGCCGCGTTACGGCCGGTGGTGGAGGGCCTGGACCAGTTCCGCAGGCTGAGCGAGGACCGGGCGGCGGCCGCCGAACTGGCCGCCGACGATCCGTCGTTCGCCGACGAGCTGGCCGAACTCGACGTCCAGCTCGAGGCCGCCACCGCGCGACTGACCCGGCTCCTCGCGCCGCGCGACCCGAACGACGACGCCGACGCGCTGGTGGAGATCAAGTCGGGGGAGGGCGGCGACGAGTCGGCCCTGTTCGCCGGCGACCTGCTGAAGATGTACACCCGCTACGCCGAACAGGTGGGCTGGAAGATCGAGCTGCTCGATTCCCAGGAGACGGACCTCGGCGGCTACAAGTCGGTGACGGTCGCGGTCAAGGCCGCCTCCGGTCACGAGCACGGGCCGTACGGCCGCCTGAAGTTCGAAGGCGGCGTCCATCGGGTGCAGCGCGTCCCCGTCACCGAGTCCCAGGGCCGCATCCACACGTCGGCCGCCGGCGTGCTGGTGATGCCCGATGTCGAGGCGGACGAGGTCGAGATCAACGACGACGACCTCCGCATCGACGTCTACCGCTCCTCGGGCCCCGGCGGCCAGGGCGTCAACACCACCGACTCGGCGGTCCGGATCACCCACCTGCCCACCGGCACCGTGGTGTCGTGCCAGAACGAGCGCTCCCAGCTGCAGAACCGCGAGTCCGCCATGCGCATGCTGCGCGCCCGCCTGATCGCTCTCGCGGAGGCCGAGGCGGCCTCGGCGGCGTCGCAGGCGCGCAAGTCCCAGGTGCGCACCGTCGACCGCTCCGAGCGCATCCGCACCTACAACTTTCCGGAGAACCGGATCACGGACCATCGCATCGGCTACAAGGCGCATAACCTGGACCAGGTGCTCGACGGCGCGCTGACGCCGCTGCTCGACGCCCTGGCGGAGCAGGATCTCGCCGAGCGCCTCGCCGGGGTCGGCGGGTGACGGAGGCCGCGTTCGAGGTCGCCGCCGTGCTCGCCCGATCCGGCTCCCCGAGCCCCGGCCCCGAGGCACGGCAGCTCGTCGCGCACGTCCTGGGCGTCGACGTCGCGTCGCTGATCCGCATCGACGGCGTCACTCCCGCGCAGCGCGCGGCCATCGACGCTCTGGTGGAACGTCGCGCCGCGGGCGAGCCGCTGCAGCATCTGACTGGCGAGGCGCACTTCCGCTACGAGACCGTCGCCGTCGGGCCGGGCGTGTTCATCCCGCGCCCCGAGACCGAGGTCATGGTCGGGTGGGCGCTCGACCAGCTGGCCGCCCGCCCCGCCGACCGGCGCCGCGTCGTCGAGCTGTGCGCCGGCTCCGGCGCGATCACGGCGTCCCTGGCGCACGAGCTCGGCGGACTGGAGCTGCACGCCGTCGAACTGTCCGACGCCGCGCTGCCCTACCTGCGGCACAACCTCGCCGGCACGGGCGCCGACGTCGTCCACGGCGACATGGCCGACGCGCTGCCCCAGCTGGACGGCCGGGTGGATCTCGTCATCGTCAACCCGCCCTACATCCCGGAGACGCACCGGGCCCTGCTGCCCAGCGACGTCGTGGACCACGACCCCGGGCTCGCGCTGTTCTCAGGACCCGACGGCCTCGACGCCATCCGCACCGTCGTCCGCGTGGCCGGGCGCCTGCTGCGCGCCGGGGGCCTGCTGGCCACCGAGCACGACGACAGCCATGCGGCCGACGTCGTGGAGCTTGTCGCCGGGGCCGGCTTCCAGGGCGTGAGCTCGCACTACGACCTCACGGGGCGCCCCCGGTTCGTGACGGGCGTCCGCGGCGCCGATGGTGGCAGGATTGCCCCGTGACCAACACCTTCGACCTCAGAACCGACGACGCCGCCGCCCTCGAGGCCGCCGCCGAGGCCGTCCGTGCCGGACAGTGCATCGTGCTGCCGACCGACACGGTCTACGGCATCGGCGCCAACGCGTTCAGCGCCGACGCGGTCCAAGGCCTCCTGGACGCCAAGGAGCGCGGCCGTGACATGCCGCCGCCCGTCCTCATCGCCGAGCCCTCGATGCTCAGGGCGATCGCCGACGACGTACCCCCCGCGGCCGCCGCGGTCGCAAAGGCGTTCTGGCCCGGCGGTCTCACGCTCATCGTCAAGGCGCAGGCGCGCTCGGGCATGTCGCTGGGCGAGACGGGCGGCACCGTCGCCGTGCGCGTCCCGGACCACGACGGCGCCCGCGCCCTGCTCCGGCGCACCGGGCCGCTCGCGGTCAGCTCCGCCAACGTGTCGGGGCGTCCGGCGGCCCTCGACTGCGCGGAGGCCCGCGACCAGCTGGGGGACCGGGTCGCGGTGTACCTCGACGGCGGTCCCGTGACCGGGGGAGTGGCCTCCACGATCGTCGACTTCGCCGCCACCCCCGAGGGCCGCGTCCTGCGGCGCGGGGCCGTCTCGCTCGAGGCCCTGCGCGAGGTGGCGCCGGGCGTCGAGGACCTGAGCTAGCCGCCCGATGCGCGAGTACCTGCTGGTCCTGCTGGTCGCGATCGGCACGACCCACCTGCTGGCGGGCCTGTGCCGCAACATCGCGGTCCGCACCGGCGCGCTCGCCAGCGTCCGCAGCCGCGACGTCCACACCCAGCCCATCCCGTACTTCGGTGGTGTCGCCATGTTCGGCGGCCTGGCGATGGCCTTCCTCCTGGCGGTCCAGCTACCCTTCCTGGGCCGGTATACGGCCGTCGAGCACGACGCGTCGGCGGTCCTGTGGGCCGGGCTCGTCATCACCGTCATCGGCGTGCTCGACGACAAGTACGACATGCCCGCGATGGTGAAGCTCGGCGGGCAGGTGCTCGCCGCTGGCGTCGCGGTGCTGCAGGGGGTGCGGATCTACTGGATCCCCCTGCCGAACCGGATCGTCGCGCTCGACGACGCCACCAGCATCCTGGTCACCGTCTTCTTCATCGCGCTGTGCGTCAACGCCGTCAACTTCGTCGACGGGCTCGACGGGCTCGCGGGCGGCATCGTGGCCATCGGATCGGGCGCCTTCTTCAGCTACACCTACGTCCTGGCCTACGAGCAGGAGCTGATCCGGGCCACGACGGCGAGCCTCATCACCGTCGCCACCTGCGGGATCGCGATCGGATTCCTGCTCCACAACGTGCACCCCGCCAAGATGTTCATGGGCGACTCCGGGGCCATGCTCCTGGGCCTGCTCATGGCCATGAGCACGATCTCGTTCACGGGCCAGCTCGACCCCGGCGCCCTGGCCCAGGGGGAGAACCTGCTCCCTGCCCTGCTGCCGATCCTTCTCCCGCTGGCCGCCTTGTCGCTGCCCTTCCTCGACCTCGTCCTCGCTTGGGTGCGGCGGACGTGGAACGGCCAGCACGTCTTCCACCCCGACAAGCAGCACCTGCACCACCGGCTGCTGGCCCGCGGACACTCGCACTGGGGTGCGGTTCTCCTCATGTACGGGTGGACCGCCGTGGTCACGGTCGGGCTGGTGGTCGTCACGCTGTTACCGGGGACGCCGACGCTCTGGGCGCTGGGCCTCGCCCTGGTCGTCGTGGTCGTGCTGACCCTGCGTCCCGTCCGGTCCGCGCCGCCGGAACTGCCTGCGGACACCGACGTCGTCGATCCAGCCCGCCGTGGCTGAGCGGGGGATGGGGCCCGCGAGCCGTCGCGCCCGCGAGATGATGGTCGGCGGGCTCGTCGGCGGGCACCTGGCCGGGCTGCTCGTGATCGGCGGCGCGCTCGGCTTCGGGGGCCGGGGTGCGGCCGTGACCGCGGCCCTCGGTTTCGCCGCGGTCGTCATCTTCTACTCGGTGGGCCAGGCCATCGAGGTGATCGCCGCGGAACTGCCCGACCTGCAAGGCATGGGCCTGGTCCTGGTGAGCTACGCGGTCCGGGTCGTCGGCATCGCCGCCGGGCTGTGGTTCATCCTCGACCTGCCCGCGATCAGGCCCGTCCTGCGCGAGGGCTGGCTCCTCCTCAGCGTGGTCGCGACGGTGCTCGCCTGGGTCACCGGCGTGGTCGTCGTGGCGTCCCGTCAGCGCTATCCGGTGTACGACTCGGAGTACCACCCCCCTGTCGCGGACTGAGTGCCGTGGAATATGATTCGCCGCCCCGTTTCCGCTAGGCTCACTCACGAGATGGGCAACGCACCGACGGGTAATGCGCCAGAAGGACCTAGGCGCGCCGACGACGGCATGCTCGTCCTCAGTTATCTGCTCAGCGGGCTCATCTTCTACGGTGGTCTCGGCTGGGTCGGGGACTACTTCTTGCAGACCTCGTGGTTGTTGCCACTCGGCCTGATCCTGGGTCTGGTGAGCAGCATCTACATCATCATCAAGCGATACGGGAGCGGTACGTGACACTGGGGCTACTTCCGATGGAGACCACCGGCGGAGGCGAATACCATCCGCCGGGCACCGAGGACTTCCTGTGGTACTCGGTCTGGCCGGGCGTCTTTCCGGACTGGGTCAACAAGCCGCTCATCCAGGCCATCATCGGCGCCCTGATCGTCATGGGCCTGTGGTGGTGGGCGTCGCGAAACCTGAAGGTCCAGCCGACCAAGGGCCAGTTCCTCGCCGAGTATGTCTACGAGTTCGTGCGCAACGGCATCGCGCGCGACATCCTGCACCACGACTTCAAGAAGTTCCTGCCCTACCTGCTCGGCCTCTTCTCGTTCCTGCTGGTCAACAACTGGTTCGGCGAGATGTTCTTCTTCATGTACCCGACCTTCTCCAACGTCGGCTACGCCTACGGCCTGGCCATCCTGTCCTGGCTGATCTACGTCGGGGCGGGGTTCAAGAAGTGGGGTGTGGGGGGATTCCTCAAGAAGTCGCTGGTGCCCGAGGGCGTCCCCGGCTACCTGCTCCCACTGGTCGTGCCGCTGGAGTTCCTGGCCACCTTCATCACGCGCCCCATCACGCTGGCCCTGCGTCTCTTCGCCAACCTCTTCGCCGGCCACCTCGTCGTGCTGGTGTTCGTCGTCGGCGGTGGGTACCTGGTGTCGCAGGCCGACAACCTCTTCTACAACGTGTCCGGCGTGGTCTCGATCGCGTTCAGCATCATCATCCTGTGCCTGGAGCTGTTCATCGGCGCCCTGCAGGCCTACATCTTCACCGTCCTCACCGCCCAGTACGTGTCGTCCTCGATCGCCGAGGCGCACTGAGTCCACCGACTCCTCGTCAGTAACCGCTGACGGGCAGCCATCCGAAAGGAAAGCAATGTCCCTCCTGGAAATCTCCGGCTCGCTGAACATGATCGGCTACGCGATCGCCACGATCGCCCCCGCCCTCGGCGTCGCCTGGATCTTCGCGTCGGTCATCAATGGCACGGCGCGGCAGCCTGAGGCCCGCAGCGCCATGATGGGCACCGCCTTCATCGGCTTCGCCGTGGTCGAGGCGCTCGCCATCATCGCCATCGCCCTCGCGTTCGTCCTCTGAGCCCCGCCATGTTCCCCTTCACCGGGGCGCTTCTCGAGATCGATCTGGGGCCCCTGATGCCCCACTATCTCTCGGAGATCATCGCCGGCATCCTGCTGATGCTCGTGATCTTCCTCCTCATGTGGAAGGTCGTCGTTCCGGCCTTCGAGAAGATGTACGAGGAGCGCACGAACAAGATCGAGGGCGGCATGCGTCGGGCGGCCGCGGCGGAAGCCAAGGCGGCGGCAGCGCTGGCCGAGTACAACGACCAGCTCAGCGCAGCCCGCGAAGAGGCCGCGCGCATCCGCGAGGACGCCAAGAACCAGTCGGCCGCCCTCGTGGCGGAGGCTCGGGAGAAGGCGGCCAAGGAGTCGCAGCGGATTCTCGACGCCGGGCGCCAGCAGCTCGAGGCCGAGCGGTCCCAGCTTGTGCACGACCTGCGCGGTGAGGTCGGCGGCATCGCCACGACGCTCGCCGGCAAGATCGTGGGCGAGTCCCTGACCGACGACGAGCGCGCCATGCGCACCGTCGACCGGTTCCTGGCTGAGCTCGAGTCGGCGGGTCAGGCCCGATGATGGCCGTCGGCGCCGCACCCGCTGGACTCGACGCGACCGTGGACGGCATCCCCACCGATGCCACCACGGCCGCAGAGCTGTTCGCCGTCGTCGACCTCCTCGACGGCCAGCCGATGCTGCGTCGCTCGCTGTCGGACCCGTCGGCCTCCGTGGAGGACCGGTCGGGGCTCGCCACGCGCCTGCTGGGGGGTCGCGTGTCGGCCGCCACGCTGGCGGTGCTGACCGAGGCCGTCAAGGCGTCCTGGAACAGTGGCGCGGACATGGTTGCGGGCTTGGAGCGGCAGGCCGTCCGGTTGTCGCTGCTCGACGCCCAGCGCACCGGCGACATCGACCGCGTGTCGGACGAACTGCACACGCTCGGCCTGACCATCGACTCCAACCCGGAGCTCGCGGGCACCCTGCGCAACCAGACGTACCCCGTCGACGCCAAGCAGGAGCTGATCGACCGGCTCATCGCCGACAAGGTGCATCCCGTGACCCGCGCGCTCGCCGCGCGGACCGTGCGGACCCGGCGGCGCAACTACGCCCGCACCGTCGGCGAGATCCTCGAGATGGCGGCCGACCTGGCCGGCGAGAAGATCGCCAAGGTCACCGTCGCCCGGCCCCTCGACGAGGCGCGCCTCGCACGGCTCAGGCGGGCATTGGAAGCCCAGGCCGGCGGCCCCGTGGCGCTGCAGGTCGAGGTCGATCCCTCCGTGCTCGGCGGCATCAACGTCGCGCTCGGAGACGACGTAATCGAAGCAACCGTTGCCGCGCGGCTCGACCAGGTCCGCCGTCAACTCATCACCTCGTAGACGAAAGTAGAAACGCAATGGCTGAACTGACCATCAGTCCGGACGAGATCCGCAGTGCGCTGGACGACTTCGTCCAGTCTTACCAGCCCCAGGCCGCATCCCGGACCGAGGTCGGCTCCGTCGTGACCTCGGGCGACGGCATCGCCCGTGTGGAGGGCCTGCCCTCCGCGATGGCGAACGAGCTGTTGCGCTTCGAGAACGGCACCCTGGGCATCGCCCTCAACCTCGACGAGCGCGAGATCGGCGTCGTCGTCCTCGGCGACTCCGAGGGCATCGACGAGGGGTCCGTCGTGCACGGCACCGGAGACGTGCTGTCGGTGCCCGTCGGCGACGGCTACCTCGGCCGCGTCGTGGACGCCATGGGCAACCCGATCGACGGCCTCGGTGAGATCACCGACCTCGACGGCCGTCGCGCCCTCGAGTTGCAGGCCGCCGGCGTCATGGACCGCCAGGAGGTCCGCGAGCCGCTGCAGACCGGGCTCAAGGCCATCGACGCGATGATCCCGATCGGCCGCGGCCAGCGCCAGCTGATCATCGGCGACCGCAAGACCGGCAAGACCGCCATCGCGATCGACACGATCATCAACCAGAAGGCCAACTGGGAATCGGGTGACCCCAAGAAGCAGGTCCGCTGCATCTACGTGGCCATCGGCCAGAAGGGCTCGACGATCGCCGAGGTGCGCAGCACGCTCGAAGCGGCCGGTGCGCTCGACTACACCACGATCGTGCACTCGCCCGCCTCAGACCCCGCAGGCTTCAAGTACATCGCCCCCTACTCGGGTTCGGCCATCGGCCAGCACTGGATGTATCAGGGTAAGCACGTCCTCATCGTGTTCGACGACCTGACCAAGCAGGCCGAGGCCTACCGCGCCATGTCGCTGCTGCTGCGCCGGCCCCCGGGCCGCGAGGCGTACCCCGGTGACGTGTTCTACCTCCACTCCCGCCTGCTGGAGCGCTGCGCCAAGCTCTCCGACGAGCTGGGCGGCGGATCGATGACCGGCCTGCCGATCATCGAGACGAAGGCCAACGACGTGTCGGCCTACATCCCGACCAACGTGATCTCGATCACCGACGGCCAGATCTTCCTGCAGTCGGACCTGTTCAACGCGAACCAGCGCCCCGCCGTGGACGTCGGCGTGTCGGTGTCGCGTGTCGGTGGCGCCGCGCAGATCAAGGCCATGAAGTCGGTCGCCGGCTCGCTGAAGATCAACCTCGCGCAGTACCGCGACATGCAGGCGTTCGCGATGTTCGCCTCGGACCTCGATGCCGCGACGCGGCGCCAGCTGGACCGCGGCGCCCGGCTCACCGAGCTGCTGCGCCAGGGCCAGTACGCGCCGTACCCGGTCGAGGACCAGGTCGTCAGCGTGTGGGCCGGCATCGAGGGCCACTTCGACGACGTCCCCGTCGACGACGTGCTGCGCTTCGAGCAGGAGTTCCTCGATCACCTGCGCCACAACGCGAC
Source organism: Tessaracoccus sp. O5.2 (assembly GCF_964266725.1). NCBI lineage: Bacteria > Bacillati > Actinomycetota > Actinomycetes > Propionibacteriales > Propionibacteriaceae > Tessaracoccus > Tessaracoccus sp. O5.2. Next base: position 8,923 of record NZ_CAXWGV010000013.1, read on the forward strand.
CGTGCTGCAGTCGATCGCCGAGACCAACGTCTTCGGCGACGAGGCGAAGGAGTCCACCGCCAAGGCGCTGGCCGACTTCAAGCGGGTCTTCCGCACCTCCGAGGGCAAGCTTCTGGTCGGTCACGAGGAGCACAAGCCTCTCGCGGACGAGCAGATCGGCCAGGAGACGATCGTCCGCCAGAAGCGGGGCTGAGTCCATGGGTAGCAGTCTGCGGGAGCTCCGCGAGCGTCGACGGTCGGTGAGCACGACCAAGAAGATCACGCGCGCCATGGAGCTCATCGCCGCGTCGCGCATCATCAAGGCGCAGAACGCGGCGCGGGCGGCCCTGCCGTACACGCGGGAACTCGTCCGGGCCGTGTCGGCGCTGGCGAGCGTCCACGACATCGAGCACCCGCTGCTCGTCGACGTGGAGCAGCCAAAGCGGTCGGCGATCCTGCTCGTGACCTCGGACCGCGGCCTCGCCGGCGCCTATTCGGCCAACGTCATCAAGGCGGCCGAGCAGCTGCACGCGAAGCTGACGGCCGAGGGCCAGGAAGTCGTGATGTACATCACGGGCCAGAAGGGCGTCGCGTACTACGACTTCCGCCGCCGTCCCGTCCAGCAGAGCTGGACCGGCTTCTCGGACCGCCCGACGTACGACAACGCCCGCGAGATCTCGAAGGTGCTGCTCGACCAGTTCCTCCGGCCGACGGAGGACGGCGGGGTGGACCAGCTCCACGTCGTGTACACGAGGTTCGTCTCCATGCTGACCCAGACGGCGGCGGCCGTGCGCCTCCTGCCGCTCGTGGTGGAGGACGCGCCTGCCGGCCCGGACCGGGGCAGCGAGGAGCTGAACCCGTTCTACGACTTCGAGCCGGACGCCGAGACGGTGCTGGATGCGTTGCTGCCGCTGTTCGTGGCCAACCGCATCCACAGCGCGCTGCTGCAGTCGGCCGCGTCGGAGCTTGCCAGCAGGCAGCGGGCGATGAAGTCCGCGACCGACAACGCGCAGTCGCTCATCGAGCAACTGACGCGCGAGGCGAACCAGGCCCGCCAGGCCGAGATCACCCAAGAAATCACTGAAATCGTCGGCGGCGCCTCGGCGCTGTCCGAATGAGCCTTCGAACGAATGAGGAACTCATGACTGCCACTGTCAATCAGACTCCGCCGGCCGCCACCGGTGGTGTCGGTCGTGTCGCCCGCGTCATCGGCCCAGTCGTCGACGTCGAGTTCGCAGCGGACCAGATCCCCGAGATCGGCAACGCGCTGCTCGTGGACACCGAGGTGATGGGCGAGAAGCGCACCATGACCATGGAGACGGCCCTGCACATCGGCGACAACCTCGTGCGCGCGATCGCTCTGAAGCCCACCGACGGCATGCGCCGCGGTTCCGAGGTGCGCGACACCGGCGCCCCCATCTCCGTGCCCGTCGGCGACATCACCAAGGGCCACGTCTGGAACGTGACCGGCGACGTCCTCAACGTGGACCCGTCGACGATCGAGATCACCGAGCGCTGGCCCATCCACCGCCCGGCGCCGAAGTTCGACACGCTCGAGCCGCGCACCGAGATGCTGGAGACCGGCATCAAGGTCCTCGACCTGCTGACCCCCTACGTGAAGGGCGGCAAGATCGGCCTGTTCGGCGGCGCCGGCGTCGGGAAGACGGTGCTCATCCAGGAGATGATCTACCGCATCGCCCACAACTTCGGCGGCACCTCGGTGTTCGCGGGAGTGGGGGAGCGCACCCGCGAGGGCAACGACCTCATCAACGAGATGGAGGAGGCCGGCGTCCTCAAGGACACCGCGCTCGTCTTCGGACAGATGGATGAGCCCCCGGGCACCCGTCTGCGGGTCGCGCTGTCGGCGCTGACCATGGCCGAGTACTTCCGCGACGTCCAGAACCAGGACGTGCTGCTGTTCATCGACAACATCTTCCGCTTCACGCAGGCGGGTTCCGAGGTGTCGACGCTGCTGGGCCGTATGCCGTCGGCCGTGGGCTACCAGCCGAACCTGGCGGACGAGATGGGTCAGCTGCAGGAGCGGATCACGTCGACCCGGGGACACTCGATCACCTCGATGCAGGCGATCTACGTGCCCGCCGACGACTACACCGACCCGGCCCCGGCCACCACGTTCGCCCACCTGGACGCGACCACGGAGCTGTCGCGAGAGATCGCGTCGCGCGGCCTGTACCCGGCCGTCGACCCGCTGTCGTCGTCGAGCCGCATCCTCGACCCGCAGTACATCGGTCAGGAGCACTACGACACCGCGGTGCGCGTCAAGCAGATCCTGCAGCGCAACAAGGAACTCCAGGACATCATCGCCATCCTCGGCGTCGACGAGCTGTCCGAGGAGGACAAGATCGTCGTCAACCGGGCGCGGCGCATCCAGCAGTTCCTGTCGCAGAACACCTACATGGCGGAGAAGTTCACCAACATCCCCGGCTCGACGGTGCCGCTGGCCGACACCATCGAGGCGTTCCAGATGATCACCCGCGGCGACGTGGACCACATCGCGGAGCAGGCGTTCTTCAACGTGGGCGGCATGGACGACGTCATGGCCAACTGGTCGAAGATCCAGAAGGAAAACTGATCGTGTCGCGACCCCCGCTGCAAGTCGAGGTCGTCGCGGCGGACCGGCTCGTCTGGTCCGGCGAGTCGGTCAACATCATCGCGCGCACCGTCGAGGGCGACATCGGCATCCTGCCCGGCCATGAGCCGCTGCTCGCGGTCCTCGTCCCGTGCGTGGTGGAGATCGTCACCGCCGACGGACGCAGCGAGTCGCTGGCCGTCGACGAGGGGTTCATCTCCGTCGCCCACAACCGCGTCTCGGTGCTCGCCCAGGTGGCGACGCTCGGGCACGAGGTGGGGCTGGAGGAGGCGCGGCGTGAGGCGTCCACCCTGGAGGCCAAGGCCATGCAGGGCGACGCGGACGACGACGAACTCCATCACCTGAGGATCCTCCAGGCGCAGATCCGCGCCGGCGAGAGGGCCACGACCTAGCACGACACCGTTCAGGGCGGCCCCCATGGGGGGCCGCCCTGAACGCATAGTGGGGCAGTGCCCCAGGAGGAGGATCGGGGCAGCATGCCGTGGCAGTTCATCGTCACGACGGTCGTCATCGTCGCGCTGATTCTGCTGCCGTTCGCCCTGCTCTACCTCCGCCGCCGCTGGCTCACCGGCCAGGGCGGACTGTTCGACTGCGCCCACCGGGTGCGCGACGACACGCCCGGCCACGGTTGGGCACTGGGCGTCGCCCGCTACCGTGGCGAGAACCTCGAGTGGTTCCGGTCCTTCTCCCTCGGACTGACCCCCAAGCTGGTTCTGCAGCGGGCGGGGACCACGTATGTGCATCAGCGCAAGCCGGAGGGCCTCGAGGCGATCGCGCTGTTCGCCGACTCCGTCATCGTCACGGTCAAGGACCGGGTGACGGGGCACCTGCACACCCTGGCGATGTCGCGCGACGAGGTCCTGGCCCTGATGAGCTGGCTGGAGTCCGCCCCGCCCGGCAGCCACTATCTCCCGGGCAGCGCGGACTCGCCCCGCTAGCGGGCCCCTTCCGGCTTCTGGCGGTCGGTGCCGGGCACCCAGAGGATCTCCCCGTCGGTGCCGTTGGCGGCGCGCGACATGATGAACAGCAGGTCCGACAGCCGGTTCAGGTAGGTGACGGCGGCCATGTTGACGCCCCCCTCGGGGTCCGTGCCGTGCTCCTCGACGCAGCGCCAGGCTGCCCGCTCCGCGCGGCGCGTCACGGTGCGGGCCACGTGCAGCTGGGCGCCCGCGTGGGTGCCCCCGGGCAGGATGAAGCTGCGCAGGACCGGCAGGCCCTCCTGCAGCTCGTCGCAGAACCCCTCCAGGCGCTCGACGGAGGGCTGCTCGATCCGCAGCGGCGGCCAGGCGGGCGCCGGATGCAGGGGTGTCGAGAGGTCGGCGCCGACGTCGAAGAGCTCGTTGCTGATCAGTTGCAGCATCTCCACGACCCGCGGCGGCAGGCCGCCGATGGCCAGGGCCACGCCGATCGTGGCGTTCGCCTCGTCCACCTGGCCGTACGCCTCGACGCGGAGGTCCGTCTTGCGCACCTCGGAGTTGTCCGAGAGCCTCGTGGAGCCGGCGTCGCCGGTGCGGGTGTAGATCTTCGACAGTGTGACCATGGCCTCAATCTATGCCAAGCTGGACGCCGTGCGCATCCGACCCCTGGCCCTCCTCGCCACCCTGGCCCTGCTCGCGACGGGCTGTCAGAACGCCAACGACTCGGCGGGCGGCGCGGTGGCCGGCGGCGCCGGCGTGACGTGTGAGTACCCGCCCGAGGGGGAGCCAGCGCGGCCGGTGGACCCGCCGCGCAGCGAGAACGTGTCCGACCAGGGGACCGTCGGGGTCACGCTGCACCTCACCGCCGGGGACGTCTCCCTGACGCTCGACCGGGCCACGGCGCCGTGCACCGTCAACTCGTTCGTCTCGCTGGCCGAGCAGGGGTTCTACGACGACACCGAGTGCCACCGCCTCGTTGACTACGGCATCTTCATCCTGCAGTGCGGGGACCCGACGGCCACCGGCACCGGCGGGCCCGGCTACACCATCCCTGATGAGCTGAACCCGCCGCCGACCTACCCGGCAGGGACGGTCGCCATGGCGAAGCGGCAGCCGCCGAACACCGGCGGCTCCCAGTTCTTCCTGGTATGGGCGGACACGCCGCTACCACCGGAGTACACGGTGTTCGGCACCATGGATCAGGCCGGCCTCGACGTGGTGGCCGGGATCGCGGCGCAGGGCGTCGACGGGACGGACCAGACATCGCCCAACGCCGAGGCCCGCATCGAGTCGGTGTCCCTGGGCTGACGGCGGCCCGCCTCAGGCGTCCGTGAGGAGGTGCCGCACCACCGCGACGAAGCCGTCGGGGTCGTCGGCGTGCACCCAGTGCCCCGCCCTCTTGAGCGTCACCTGCAGCACGCGCGGGAACAGCCGGCGCATCGGTTCCAGGTGCTCGGGCTGCACGTAGGGGGAGCGCCCGCCGTTGACCCAGAGCACGGGGCCGTCGAAGTGGCCGTCGATGGCGGGCCAGCCGCCGACGGCGTGCAGGGAGTCGCCCATCAGGTCGAGGTTGGCCTGCCAGAACCAGGTGTCGCCCTTGCGCCGCAGGTTCTGCAGCAGGAAGCGCCGCACGACGTCGTCGGGGATGAGTTCGGAGAGTTCCTCGTCGGCCTGCGTGCGGCTGGTCAGCGAGTCGAGATCCAGCGTCCGCAGCGCCGCGACCAGGTTGACGAACTGCGCGGCCGCGACGTTGCGGGCGGGCGAGATGTCGACCACCATGAGCCGGTCCACGAGTTCGGGCCGCCGCAGCGCCAGCCGCATCGCGACCTTGCCGCCCAGCGAGTGACCGATCAGCGCCACCGGATGGCCGAACCGCTGCTCGAGCCAGTCGCCCACGACGTCGGCCTGGTTGTCCAGCGTGAACGTCTCGGTCCACGACGACCGGCCGTGGTTCGGCAGGTCGACGAGGTGACAGGTGGCCACATCGCCGAGCCGTGCCGCGACGGTGCCGAAGTTCTTGCCCTGCCCGAAAAGCCCGTGGAGGAACACGGCGTGCGCGGGGCCGGAGCCGACGACCATCTCGTGCAGCGTCATCGCGGCAGCCGCCAGCAGTGTGGGTGCCAGTGGCGCCGGACTTCCAGCCCGGACTCCGCACCGAGTGGCGGCGTGTCGGGCCACGCGACCAGGTGCGGGGTCCCCGGAGCAACGCGCTGGTCGCAGCCCGGACACCGGTACTCCTTGACCGCCCGGTGCGCGGGGACGTCGCGGACGATCCAGGTGCGGCCGCCTCGGCTCTCCCGCCGCTGCGAGCCGCCCGAGAGGAGGGGGCGCGGCGCACGGAGGTGCTTGGACGGACGGCGGGCCACTAGAAGAGCCGCTCGTCGGCGTTGTCGAGCCCGCGCAGGGCGTCGTAGTCGATGAGCCGCCACTCGATGCCGCGGTCGCTGGCAAGGGTGCGCGCCTGCGGCTTGATCTGCTGGCCGGCGAAGATGCCGCGGACGGGGGCGAGGTGGGGGTCGCGGTTCATGAGCTCGAGATAGCGGGTCAGCTGCTCGACACCGTCGATCTCGCCGCGGCGTTTGACCTCCACCGCGACGTAGGAGCCCCGGTCGTCGCGCAGGAGCAGATCGACCGGGCCGATGGGGGTGAGGTACTCGCGCTGCACGAGGCTCAGCCCGTCGCCGAGCGTGGCGGGGTGATCGGCGAGCAGCGCCTGGAGGTGGGCCTCCACGCCGTCCTTCTGCAGGCCCGGATCGACACCCAGCTCGTGGGCGGAGTCGTGGAACACGTCGGCCACCGAGATGCGGAGGGTGTCGCCGTCCTTGGCGCGCACCTGCCAGACCTCCGTGACCCCCATGCTCGCGGCGGCGTCCGGGTCAGGTGCCTCCACCTGCAGTGTGCACGGGGGGCTCATCCAGTTCAGCGGCTTGTACGCGCGGTCGTCCGCGTGGACCGAGACCGACCCGTCGGCCTTGACCAGGATGAGGCGCGTGGCCATCGGCAGGTGCGCCGTCAGCCGGCCGACGTAATCGACCTGACACTTCGCAACCACGAGACGCACGCCGCCACCCTACCAAGAGCGGGTCAGGCGGCGTCCAACGCGGGCTGCACGATCTCCCGGTGGAGCAGCAACAGCGCGGCCGTGGTGGGGATGGCGATGACGGCGCCGATGACGCCGAAGAGCATGCCGCCGATGATGGCCGACAGCACGACGAGGGCCCCCGGCACCTTGACGGTGCGCTTCAGCACGGTCGGATAGAGCACGTACGCATCGAACTGCTGGTAGATCAGGAAGTAGATGACGGTGGCGATACCGATGGTGGGGTCGACGGCGAAGCCGACGATCGCGACGCTCGCCATCGCCAGCGAGGAGCCGACGAGTGGGATGAAGCAGAACATCGCCACGACGAAGGCCAGCGCCAGGGAGTAGCTGCCGAGGCCGGCGATGTTCATGAAGATGAACGCGCTCACGGACGCGACCGAGACGATGACGAACATCCCGGTGATGTAGCCGGAGACCCCGCGGAAGATCTCCTCGGCCAGGTAGCGGGTGCGGGGCCGCCGGCTGGCCGGGGCCAGCGAGTAGATCGTCTCCTTGATCGTGGGCAGGGAGGCGAGGAAGTAGATGGTGAGCACCAGGGTGACGATGACCGAGAACACCAGGTTGGCGACCAGCCGGCCGGCGCCCCACAGGCCCCCGAACAGGTTCTCCAACAGGGCGCCCGAGGAGAAGAACTCCGTGATGGTGCTGGTGATCTGGTACTGCTCCTCCCACTGCGCGATCTGGGGCTGCCGCGCCAGGTTCTGAAGCATGCCGGGCAGGTTGCGCATGAGGGTGGCGGTCTGCTCAGTGAGGATGGGCACCAGCGCCGTCACGCCGAGGGCGATGACCGCGAGCAGCGTCACCGCCACGATGGTGACGGCGAACCCGCGGGGGACCCGCCGACGCCGCAGGAACTCGACGGCGGGGCTGAGCCCGAGAGCCAGGAACAGAGCCAGCACGACGAGGATGAGGACGCTCTGGACGGTCAGGACGGCCTGGGCCAGAGCCACGGCCATGAGGACGCCGAGCGCACCCATGAAGCCGAAGAGGAACGGTGACGGCCAGCGCGGTTTCTCCTCGGGTGGGGGCGGCGTGAAGGGGACAGGGACGATCACCGGCTCCGGCGTCGGTGTCATGAGTGTGCGCGCCCCGCGCCGGAGCTTCGTCGCGGCGCGCCCGAGGAGGGAACGGTGTGGCCTCGGCGCCGGCTCGGGGACCGCGGCTGGGGCGCTGGGGTCGGTCACTGGGGTGTGTCATCCTTCCGGATCACGGTGGTGGGGGAGTCCTCGAACTCCGCGCTGGACTCCTCCGCGAGCGCGCGGAGATTTCCGAGCTGGGCCAGGGCGGCGCGACGGCGTCCCTCGAGCGTGCCGATCTCGCGCTCGAGCTGCTCCTTGCGCCACGCGATGCGCTCCTCCAGCGCAGCCTCGGCGTCGCGGGTGCGGGTGCGCAGGATCGCCAGGGTCTCCTCGCTCTCCCGCATGGCGGCGAGCCTGATCTCCTCGGCCGCTGCCACGGCCTCGGCACGGATCCGCTGGGCTTCCTCCCGCGCCGCGGCCACCCGTGCCTCGACGTCTGCGGCGTCCTGCTCGGTGCGCGCGAGGCGCTCCGTGACGACGCGCTCGGCTTCGGCGGCCGCCTGTGCGGTGGCGGCGGCCTGCTCCTCGGCGGCGCGCTCGGCGGCGAGCCGGAGCTCGCTGGCTGTGCGCTGGGCCTCGAGCCGGATGCGCTCCGCTTCAGCGGTGGCGGCATCGACGATGGCCGATGCGCGGGTCGTGGCCGCCTCCACGATGCTGTCGGCCTTGATGCGCGCGTCGGCGACGATGAGATCGGCGTCCCGCCGGGCGGTCTCCAGGGCCTCCTTGCCGGCCTGGGCCTGCTGTTGCCGCAGCTCGCGCAGCCCGGCGAGCCCGGTGAGCCTCACGTCGTCAGCCTCCTGCTGGGCGGACTCACGCAGCGACGCCGCGGTCCGGCGGGCCTCCGTCTTGATCCGCTCGCCCTCGTTCTCGGCCTGGACGACGATGTCGGCCGCCTGCGCCTCGGCCGCGCGGAGCAGCCCGGTGGCGTGGGCGCCGAGGCGCGTGAAGTCGGTCGTTCCCTGCTCGGCGCGGACGAACTCGAGCTCGCGGGTCCGCTCCCGCACCTGAAGCTTCAGCTGGCTGACCTTCGATTCCACTTCACGCACGTAGGTGTCGACGGCGTGGCGGTCGTAGCCCAGCATCGAGTGGGGGAAGCTGCCCGCGGCCGTGGCTCGGTCGTCGAACAGGTTCAGCCCGGTCTCTTCGCTGTCGAACTCAGGCATCGGATGCTCCTTCGGTCAGATCCAGGACGAGCCTAGCCCCTCCCGCAGACACGGCACGGGGCGGAACGCCGCGCGTTCCGCCCCGTGATCGTCAGCCTCAGTGGGCAGCCGGCTCCTTGGGGAGCTCGACGAGCTCCAGCAGCACGCCGCGGGCATCCTTCGGGTGGACGAAGTTGATCCGGGAGCCGCCGGTGCCGCGCTTGGCCTCGGGGTACAGCAGACGCAGGCCCCGCTCGCGGAGCACGGCGCTGACGTGGTCGAGGTCGGCGACGCGGTAGGCCAGCTGCTGGATGCCGGGGCCGTTCTTGGCCAGGAACTTGCCGATGGCCGAGTCCTCACGCAGGGGGGCCAGGAGCTGGATCTTCGCGTTCTCCTCGCCCTGTTCGCCGGTGCCCAGCATCGCCTCGGCGACGCCCTGCTCCTCGTTGACCTCGCGGTGGAGTTCACGCCAGCCGAACGCCTCGGCGTGGAACTTGACGGCCTCGTCGAGGTCCGGGACGGCCAGGCCGACGTGATCGATGCAGATGAAAAGATCAGAGTTGTCCATGGGCACGAGTCTTCCACACGGGGTGCCGCACGAGGACGGCGGGGTGGGATCTCGTGGGCGTCGGTCGGCGCGTCGTCCCGGAGAGTCTGCGCACGTCGGGCAGACTTGCCCGAGACCCTGTGAGGAGGAGGCCGCTCGTGATCGGTTGGGTGAAGAAGGCCCTGTTGCTGCTCATCGCCGCATTCGTGCTGTTCTACCTGTTCACACGCCCTGAGGCCGCCGCGGAGGCCGTGCGCGCGTTCTTCGGGGCCTTCGAGGCGATCGGACGGTTCTTCACCACGCTGGCTGCGTGAGGTGAACGTCTGGCGCGGCCTGGTCGAGCCCGACGTCCAGGGCCACCTGCTGGTGGACGAGGGCGAGGTCATCATCGACGAGGTGCGCAAGCACTGGGCGGCGACGTTCTGGTGGTACGCCCTGGCCGCTCTCAGCATCCCGCTGTTCTGGACGGCCGTGTGGGCCGGCGACTACTACGCGGTGCCGTTGGTCTTGGGCGTCGCCGCGCTCGTCGTGGGCCTGTGGAAGGTGCACGTGCAGCGCATGGACCGGTTCGTGATCACCAACATGCGCGTCTTCCGGGTGCACGGCGTCTTCGACCGGTCGTTGGCGACCATGCCCATGACGCGGATCCTCGACATCTCGATGTACCGCTCGCTCATGGGCCAGGTGCTGGGCTACGGGCACTTCGTGTTCGAGTCGGCCGCGCAGGGGCAGGGACTGCGCGAGATCCGCTACGTCGGTGACCCGGACCGCCGCGACCTCACCATTCAGCGGGTCATCCAGCGGTCCGGGCTGCGTCAGGTCATGCGGATGGATCCCATCGTGCTGGACGACCCGAACGACGCCGACGGCCTCTGAGGCTCAGGCTCCCAGCGCCCGGTCCACGAGGTCCCTGGCGGCCGACTGCACGGCGGCCAGGTGGTCGGCGCCCTTGAGGGACTCCGCGTAGATCTTGTACTTGTCCTCGGTGCCGGAGGGGCGGGCGGCGAACCATGCGCTGGGCGTGGTGACCTTGATCCCGCCGATGGCGGCGCCGTTGCCCGGCGCATGGGACAAGACGGCGGTGATCTGCTCGCCGGCGAGCTCGGTGACGGTGACGTCGTCGGCGCCGAGGCGGCTGAGCCGGGCCTTCTGCTCGCGGCTGGCGTCGGCGTCCACCCGGGCGTAGTAGGAGCGGCCGAACTCGGCTTCCAGCTCCGCGTACAGCCGCGACGGCGTCTTGCCGGTCACCGCGATGATCTCGGAGGCGAGCAGGGCCAGCAGGATGCCGTCCTTGTCGGTGGTCCACGTCGAGCCGTCGCGCGCCAGGAAGGAGGCGCCGGCCGATTCCTCGCCGCCGAAGCCGATGGAGCCGTCGGTCAGGCCGGGCACGAACCACTTGAAGCCGACGGGCACCTCGACGAGGCGGCGCCCGAGCTTCGCCGCGACCTTGTCGATGATCGACGACGACACGAGCGTCTTGCCGATGCCCGCGTCGGCCGCCCACCCCGGGCGGTGGGAGAAGAGGTAGCTGATCGCCACGGCCAGGTAGGCGTTGGGGTTCATCAGGCCGTGGTCCGGTGTGACGATCCCGTGCCGGTCGGCGTCCGCGTCGTTGCCGGTGGACACGGAGAAGGCATCGCGCTTGCCCACGAGCGAGGCCATCGCGTCGGGCGACGAGCAGTCCATGCGGATCTTGCCGTCGGTGTCGAGCGTCATGAAGCGCCACGTCGGGTCGACGGCTGGGTTGACGACCGTGATCGGTAGCCCGAGTTCGGCCAGGTGCTCCCAGTACTGCACCGACGCGCCGCCCATCGGGTCGGCGCCGTGCACGAGCCCCGAGGCCTTGATGGCGTCGAGGTCGATCGCGGTGGCCAGCTCCTGGCAGTACGGCGTGCGGTAGTCGTAGCGGTTGACCTCGGCCGAGGCGTAGGAGATGCGCCGGATGGCGGACGGGTCGGCCATCAGCTCGTTGGCGCGGGCCGCGATGACGGTCGTCGCGTCCGAGTCGGCGGGCCCGCCGTTGGGCGGGTTGTACTTGAACCCGCCGTCACGGGGCGGGTTGTGCGACGGCGTCACGACGATGCCGTCGGCCTGCGCCGAGTGCTCGCGGTTGTAGCGGATGATCGCCCGCGACACCGCCGGGGTCGGGGTGTACTCGTCCTCGCGCTCGGCGCAGATCTCCACCCCGTTGGCCGCCAGGACCTCGATGGCCGTGGTCCAGGCGGGCAGCGAGAGCGCGTGTGTGTCCTTGCCGATGAACAGAGGCCCGCTGGTGCCCTGGGCGCGGCGGTACTCGACGATGGCCTGCGTGGTGGCGGCGATGTGCAGGTCGTTGAACGCCGTGTCCAGCGACGAGCCGCGGTGCCCCGACGTGCCGAAGACCACCATCTGGTCCGGGTTGGCCGGGTCCGGTGTGCGGTCGTGATAGGCGGCGAGAAGCTCGTCGACGTTGATCAGGTCCTGGTCCTGGGCCGGCTGCCCGGCGCGCTCGTGTGCCATGCCGCCATCGTAGTGGCGGGGGCCGGCGCCGGGGAGCCCCCGCCGATCAGAACAGGACGCTGGCCAGCCGGCGGCGCGCCTTGAGGACGACGGGCTCGGCGCGCCCGACGACCTCGAAAAGCTCCAGCAGGCGCACGCGGATGGGGTCGCGCTCGTCGGACGGCAGCTGCCCGGCGAGGCCCAGCAGCCGGTCGAAGGCCTCCTCGTAGCGGCCCTGGATGATCTCGAGGTCGGCCGCGTCCAGCTGGGCCGCGACGTCGGTGGGCCCGGCCTCAGCGCGAGCGACGATCGTCGCGGGGTCGAAGCCGGCGCTGCGCACCAGCAGCGCGGCCTGTGCGCGGCGGGCGAGGGCCTCGGCGTCGCCGGGGGTCTCCTTGAGCAGGGCATCGAACTCCGCGACGGCGGCCTCGAAATCGCCGGCCTCGAGGGCAGCGTCGGCCTTGGCGAACCGCGGGTTGCCGGCGGGGGCCTCCGCAGCCTCGGGGGAGCCGGCTGTTGCGACGGGCTGTGCGCGTCCCGTCATGCCGTTGGCGATGGCCAGCTGGGCGATCTGGTCGAGGATCGCGGAGATCTCCTCGCGGGACTTGGTGCCCTGGAAGAGCGGGGCCAGCTGGCCGCCCACGACGGCGACGACGGTGGGCACGGCCTGGACCCCCAGCGCCTGGGCCACGCGCGGCTCGGCGTCGACGTCGACCCGGCCGAGCAGGAACTTACCGCCGGCCGCGTTGACCAGCTCGGCCAGCGTGTCGGACACGGCCCTCCCGTTGGGGTCGCGCGGCGAGTGGAACTCGAGGATGACGGGGTACTGCGAGGACTTGGCGGCCACCGCCTGGAAGTCGGCCTCCGCCACGTCCATGACGTAGCCGCCCGACGCGGGGGCGGGCTGGGACAGGGACGAGAGGTCGACGGCGCCGGGGCGCGAGAACGCAGCAGAAGTCATGGGTCCCATCTTGGCCCCACACCTGGGCCCGATCAACCGACGACGACAGCTCCGGGCCCGCCGAGCCGGTATCGGCCGCCCCCGAGGTCGGCGACATCGCCCCACGCGGCGAGGATCCGGCCCTCCCCGAGGTCGACCTGCGCGCCGTCACCCCGCGTGGCCGCGACGCGCACGCGCCCGCCACGCGTCATCACCACGGTGTCGGCGTCGACGACCCGCACGTCGACGGAGGTCAGGGCCGGGTCCCGCAGCTCGGGCCGCTCGCGCCGGAGCGCGATGAGCCGGCGGTACCAGGCGAGCATCTCCGCGTGGGCGGACTCGCCGATTTCCTGCCACGGCAGCACGGCCGAGCGCCAGGTCTCGCGATCCTGCGGATCGGGGGTCGGGTCGCTCCACCCCATGGCGGCGAACTCGCGCGCGCGCCCCGCCGTGACGTGCGGGCCGAGGTCGGGTCCCAGGTCGCTGAAGTACGGGAATGGGCTGGAGGCCGCCCACTCCTCGCCCTGGAACAGCATCGGCGTGTAGGGAGAGAGCAGGTACAACGCGGCGGCCGCGGCCTGCAGGTCGGGGGAGGCGTGCCGGTCGAAGCGGTCGCCGAGTGCGCGGTTTCCGACCTGGTCGTGGTTCTGGAGGAACACGACGAACGAGTGCCCGTCGTACAGGTGGCTGGCGGGGTCCACCGGCGCGCCCCACTCCGTGCCCCGGAAGGTGGACGGCCCGCCGTCGTGCACGAAGACGCGGGTCAGCGCGTGGGTGAGGACCTCGGCGGTGCCGAAGTCGACGTAGTAGCCCTGCGTCTCGCGAGAGAAGAAGCTGTGCAGCGCGTGGTGGACGTCGTCGGCCCACTGCGCCGCCATCCCGCGCGCGTGGGGCACCGAGCCCAGCGGCGACACCATGGCCGGCTGGTTGAGGTCCGACTCCGCGATGAGCGTCAGGGGGCGGCCCACCTCGTCCGCCCACGCCGCGACCTCGTCCGCCAGCTCGGCAAGGAAGTGCCGGTCGGAGTCGTCGCGCAGCGCGTGGACCGCGTCGAGGCGTAGAGCGTCCGCGCCGACGTCGACCAGCCAGTGCCGCGCCGAGCCGAGCAGGAAGGCCCGCACCTCGTGCGCGTCGGGGCCGTCGAGGTTCACCGCGTCCCCCCAGGGGGTGGAGTGGCGCGACGTGAAGTACGGCCCGAACTGGCCGAGGTAGTTGCCCTCGGGGCCGAGGTGGTTGTGCACGACGTCGACGACGACGCCGAGGCCCCGCTCGTGGCAGGCGTCGACCAGGCGGGTCAGGCCCGCGACCCCGCCGTAGGCCGGATGGGCCGCGTAGAGCGCCACGCCGTCGTAGCCCCAGCCGCGCTCGCCGGGGAAGGCCGCCACGGGCATGAGCTCGATCGCCTCGACGCCGAGGTCGACGAGGTGGTCGAGTCGGGCGACGGCCGCGTCGAAGGTGCCCTCCTCGGTGAACGTGCCGATGTGCAGCTCGTACAGCACGGCCCCGCGCAGGTCCCGGCCGCGCCAGCCGGTGTCGCGGCGCAACAGCGCGGGGTCGACGACCTCGCTGGGCGCGTGGACGCCGTCGGGCTGCGCCAGCGAGCGGGGATCGGGCCGCGGGTCGCCGCCGTCGAGCCGGAACGCGTAGCGGGCGCCGGGGGCGAGGTCCACATCGGCCTCGAACCAGCCGCCGCCCCGCTGCCGCATGTCCTGCGGATCTCCCGCGACGTCCAGCGCGACGGCGTGGGCGTTAGGCGCCCAGACGGCGGGCCTCATCGGGCGGCCACCAGGAGGGCCACGGGGAGGTCGGCCAGCACGTCGGCCAACGCGACGGCGCCCCCGGTCACCTCGCGTCCGGTGAGGGCGTCGGTGTAGTGCCCGTCGGGGAGGATGAGTTGGTGCTCGCTCCAGCCGCCGCGCTCTGCCAGGGCGGTGGGTAGCCGGGTGGCGACCGCGACGGCCGTGACGCCGTCGTCCCGGATGCCGCGTGCGAAGGCCACCGCGTGGCCGCTGGTGCTCGGCACGGGGGCGTACGTGGCGGTCTCGCCGCGGAACGCGTCGGGGTGGTCGCGGCGGAGCCGTAGCGCGCGGCTGGTGACCAGCAGCTTCTCGGCGTCCAGGCTCTGTTGGCGCGACGCGTCGACGGCGGCGAGCAGGTCGGCCCGGTGCACGTAGTCCACCGGGCGCCGGTTGTCGGGGTCCACCAGCGACAGGTCGACGACCTCGCAGCCCTGGTACACGTCGGGCACGCCCGGCATGGTGAGCTGCAGCAGTTTGGCGCCCAGGACCGCGCAGCGCACGGACTCCTGCGTCACGGCCGTGAAGGCGTCCAGCGCCGCGACGCACCGCTCGTCGGTGAGCGCGAGGTGCGCGAGGTCCAGCACCGCCTGCTCGTAGGCCTGGTCCGGCGCGGTCCAGGTCGTGTGCTGTTTGGCCTCGCGCATGGCCTTGGTGAGGTAGGCGTCGAGCCGCTCGGCGGTGATGGGGGCGGCGCCGGCCAGCGTCCCCGGCAGGCGCCAGGTGGCGGCGAGCGTCTGCCACAGCAGCAGCTCGGTGGGGCCGTCGACGGCGTGGCGCTGGCCGTCGGTCGCCGCGCGCAGCTCGGTGACGCAGGCGTCCCAGTCCTTGGCGTGCTCCAGCAGCGCGGCGAGCCGGGCGCGGACGTCCTCGGAGCGCTTGGTGTCGTGGGTCGACAGCGTGGTCATGGTCGCCGGCCAGTCCGTGGTGAGCTGCTCGCCGAAGCTGTGGAAGTCGTCGACGGAGACGCCGACCAGCGTCGGCTCGCTGCCGACCTCGTTCACGCCGATGAAGCGGGACCACCGGTAGAAGGCGGTGTCCTCCTTCGACTTGGCCATGACGGGGCCGCAGGTCTGGGCGAAGCGAACCATGAACTCGGCGCGCAGTTCGGCGATGTCCTGCTGCGCGTCGGGGAGTTCGGTGGTGACGGGGTGCGTGGCCACGGGCGGCAGCGATTCCGCGCCGCCGGTGCCCGCGACGCCGGTGTCGCCGCAGGCGAGCGCGACGATGAGGTCCAACGTGGCCTGCTCGTCCTCGTCGAGGTCCGCCCGGGCGCGGTCCGCGGCGTCGACGATGACCTGACGCTCCGCGTCGGGGGCCGGCAGGCCGGGCTCGACGTAGGCGCGGTAGCGGTCCATGTGGATGAGCAGGGCGCGGATGGCGCGGTCGAGCTGGCGCCGGGTGTGGTCGCGGAGCCGGACGTCGGAGTCGCAGATGGCCACCGCGATGGACACCAGGCGGTTGACCTCCGCGAACAGCATGGTGCGCACGACCTCCTCCTTCGCGCGCAGCAGGGAGGCGGTGAACCAGCCCTCGCCGGGCGCGACGCGCTCCCACAGCTCGTCGAGGCGGGGCAGCTGCGCCGGGTCGTGGAACAGGCCGGCCACCCGCAGCAGCGCGTCGTAGCCGGTGGTGCCGGCGCAGCGGGAGCCGGCCGGCAGGGTCTCGTGCGGCTCGAGGATCTTCTCGACCACCACCCAGCAGCCGCCGGTGGCGCGCTGCAGCTTCTGCAGGTAGCCGCGCGGCGTGGCGAGGCCGTCGGGGTGGTCGATCCGGAACCCGTCGATCAGCCCCTCCTCGTAGAGGCGGATGAGCAGCGCGTGGCTGGCGTCGAACACGTCCTGATCCTCAACGCGGATCGCGGCGAGGGTGTCGACGTCGAAGAAGCGTCGATAGTTGAGCTCGTCGTTGCCGACCTTCCAGTACGCCAGGCGGTACCACTGCTGGTCCAGCAGCTCGTCGAGCGGCAGGTCCTCGGTGCCGGGGCGGATCGGGAACACGTGGTCGTGGTAGGCGACGACGTGCTGCGGCGTTCCCGCGATGTCGCGCTCCTCGACGACGATGGAGCCGTCGGCCAGTTCGTCGCCGATGCGGCGGCCCAGCACCGGCATGAGGATGGCCCGGGAGCGGCTGAGGTCGATGTCGAACCAGCCGGCGAACTCGGACTCCGGGCCGGCGCGCAGGACGTCCCAGAGGGCGCGGTTGAGCCACAGCGGCGTCGGCACCGCCATGTGGTTCGGCACGACATCGACCACCAGGCCCAACCCGTGCTCGCGGGCGGCGGCGGCCAGCCGGCGGAAGCCGTCCTCCCCGCCGCACTCCGCCGAGATGGCCGCATGGTCGACGACGTCGTAGCCGTGCATGGAGCCCGGGGCCGCCTGCAGGATGGGGGAGCAGAACAGGTGCGACACCCCCAGCGAGGCCAGGTAGGGGACCTGCGCCACGGCGTCGTCGAACGTGAACGCGGCGTTGAGCTGGAGGCGGTACGTGGAGCTGGGAGTCGTCGGCACAGCCCCAGACTAGGTGCGGTCGGCCCTGCGCGTCGACCGTTCGCCGGCCCGCCGGGCGGCCTTGACCGCCTCCTCGACGAGGATCACGACGACGCCCGCGCTGACCGCCACCGCCCAATGCGACCAGGTCAGGGGCGCGGTACCGAACGCGCGTTGCAGCGTAGGTACGTAGACGACGGCGACCTGCAGCGCGGCCGCGCCTGCCAACGACACCCACAGCCAGCGGTTGGTGAACAGGTGGTCCAGCACGCTCGCGCGGTCGGAGCGGCTGTTGAGGGCGTTGGCCAGTTGCATGATCACGAGCGCGGTGAACACGGTGGTGCGGGCGGTGTCGAGCTCGGCGCCCTCGGGGGCGACCCGGTCCAGCCCGCCGAGCAGACCGCCGGGCAGCGTCAGGTCGTAGACGACCAGACTGAGCAGCCCCATGAGGGCGCCGATGCCGAGGATGCGCTGCCACATGTGCCGGTCGATGATGCGGTCGTCGGCGCGGCGCGGGGGCCGGGCCATGACGTCGTCGATCTCGGGGTCGACGCCCATGGCCAGGGCCGGGCCGGAGTCGGTGACGAGGTTGATCCAGAGGATCTGGGTGGCCAGCAGCGGCACCACCGCGGCGCCGGGGTTGGCGGGGTCGGCGAGCCCGATGACGGTGCCGAGCGTCACGCCCAGGAACACGGTGGCGATCTCGCCCATGTTGGAGCTCAGCAGGTAGCGCATGAACTTCTTGATGTTGTCGAAAATCACCCGGCCCTGCCGCACGGCGGCGACGATCGTGGCGTAGTTGTCGTCGCCGAGGATCATCGCCCCGGCCTCCTTGGTCACCTCCGTGCCCGTGATCCCCATCGCGACCCCGATGTCGGCCGACTTCAGCGCCGGGGCGTCGTTGACGCCGTCGCCGGTCATCGCGACGACCTGCCGGTCGGCCTGTAGCGCGTCGACCACCCGCAGCTTGTGCTCCGGCGCCACGCGCGCGTAGACGTTCGCGGTGCGGGCGGCCTCCGCGAGCTCCGCCGGTTCGACCTCGGCGAGGTCGCGGCCGGTGATGACGGCCGTGTCGCCCGGCCGGGTGATCCCCAGGTCGGCGGCGATGCGGGCCGCGGTCACGGGGTGGTCTCCCGTGATCATGACCGTGCGGATTCCCGCCCGCTGGGCCTCGCGGATGGCGGCGGCGGCCTCCTCGCGCGGCGGGTCGAGCAGGGCCACGAGGCCGCCGAAGATGAGGTCGCGCTCCGCGGGCTCGTCGAAGGTGCCGGCCTCGGCCGCGGTCGCGGGCCGCCAGGCGACGCCGAGCGTGCGGTAACCCTGGCTGCTCAACTCCTCGACCATTGCGGCCAGCTCGCGCCGCCTCCCGGGGGTGAGGGGGCGCGCACCGTCGGCGACCTGTTCCGACACGCAGCGCTCCAGCAGCACATCGGCGGCGCCCTTGGCGAACACCGAGTGGCCCCGGGCGGGATGCCGGCTGAGCACCGACATCATCCGGCGCTCGGAGCTGAACGGCACCTCGGCCGCCCGGTCGTGTCCGCTGCTGAGCTCGTGCGCGCCGTCGAGCTTGCGCGCCGCCACGAGGAAGGCCGCCTCGGTGGGGTCGCCCTGGATCTCCCACGATCCGTCCTGCTGCGACAGCTGCGCGTCGTTGGCGATCGAGCCGGCGACCAGGGCCCGGCGGGCCTCGTCGAGCGTGGCCTCGACGTCCCCGTCGACCCGGACCTCGCCCACGGGCGTGTACCCTGTGCCGCCGAGGACGACCCGACCCGACGCGGTGACGATCTCGCGCAGGGTCATCTCGTTCTTCGTGAGCGTTCCGGTCTTGTCCGAGCAGATGACGGAGACCGAACCCAGGGTCTCCACCGAGTGCAGGTCCTTCATCACCGCGTTGCGGCGGGCCATGGCCTGGACGCCGATGGCCAGGACGAGGGAGAGGATGGCGGGCAGCCCCTCGGGCACGGCCGCCACGGCCAGCGAGACGCCCATGAGCAGGACGTCGACGGCGCCCTCGAGCGTGCGGACGCTGTTGACGAGCGCGGTGGTGACCATGACGACGACGGCGATGACGACCACCAGCAGCCCCAGCGTGGTGGAGATGCGGGCGATCTCGCGCTGCAGGGGCGTCGGCTCGGACTCGGTCTCGTCGAGCAGGGTGGCGATGCGCCCCATCTCGGTGTCCATGCCGGTCGCGGTGACGACCGCGCGGCCCACGCCCCGCGCCACGGCGGTGCCCTTGAAGACCATGTTCGCGCGGTCGCCGAGCGCGCCCGGCTCGTCCAGCGGCTGCGGGGACTTCTCAGCGGCCTCGGACTCGCCGGTCAGCGACGCCTCCTGCACGCGCAGCGCCGTGGCGGTGAGGAGGCGGGCGTCGGCGCCGACGGCGTCGCCCTCGGCCAGGACGAGGATGTCCCCGGGCACCAGGTCGGTGGACGCGACGGTGGTGAGCAGCCCGTCGCGCAGGACGGTGGAGCGGGTCGCGGTGAGGTCCGCGAGCGCCGCGACGGCCCGCTCGGCGCGGTTCTCCTGCACGTAGCCGATGACGGCGTTGGCCGCGACGATCAGGGCGATGACGGTCGCGTCGACCGGGAGTCCGACGCCGCCGTCGACGGCCCACGCGATGATCGAGATGACGATGGCCGCCAGCAGGAGGTAGATGAGCGGGTCGGCGAACTGCCGCAGGAAGCGCCGCCAGGCAGGGTCGGGGGGCGTCGCGCGCAGCTCGTTGGGCCCGTGGATCTCGCGGCGGGCGGCCACCTCGGCCAGGGACAGGCCCTCGGCCGGGTCGACGGCGAGGGCGAGGGTGACATCGGCGGGGGGAAGGAGAGTGACGTCGCGCGTCGCGTCGGCCATGTCTCCCATTGTGGACCGCTGGATCAGACGGGGTAGCCGTTCTCGGTCAGACCGCGGTACCCGTCGAGCATCAGCGCGATCCGCCGCGCCGACAGCTCGGTGACGTGCCGGGGCACGTCGTCGGGCTCGACCCAGTGGATCGCGCGGATCTCGCGGTCGTCGGTGCCGAGCTCGGCCGCCACCTCTGGCGGCAGCACGCCGCCGTCGAAGATGAACTCCACGGCGTCCGACCAACCCAGATAGGGCGGCATCCAGTCGATGAGCAGCGGCTGTCCGAACTCGACGGCGATGCCCAGCTCTTCCAGCGTCTCGCGGGCACCGCCGTGCCGCGGCGGCTCACCGGGCTCGACGATGCCGCCGGGCAGTTCCCAGTCCTGCTTGTAGGAGGTTTCCAGCAGCAGGACGCGCCCCCGCTGGTCGCGGAACAGGGCGTGCGCGATGGTGCGCTTGGTGGGCAAGATCGAATCCAGCACGCCCGAGAACCCGGTGGGGCCGTACACGGCGTCCACGGCCAGCCGGGAGTAGACGAGGATGTCGCGGAAGACGCCCGGCTCCGGCTCGATGGCCGAGCGCAGGCGCCCCTCCAGGCGGAACCCGCAGCGGTGCAGCGCCACGCGGGCGGCGGTGTCCCACTCTGGCAGTTCCACCTGGAGGCGCCGCAGGTCGTGGGCGAGGATCGCGTCGTCGGAGGCGAGCGACAGCGCGCGCTGCAGCGTCTCGACGTCGACCTCCTGCTCGTCCCAGCGCAGGGTGCCGACCCCCGAGGCGATGTCCACCGACACCTTGAAGTCGCTCACGCCGTCGACCGTACCCGGCGGCGCCGCGCCGGGCGACACCGGGGCGGGATCACTCCGCGGTGCGACGCAGCCAGATCGAGCCCAGCGGCGGCACCGTGACGCGGGCGCGCGCCGGGAAGTGGCCCCACGGTTCCTCGTGGGCCGTCACCTCGCCGAGGTTGCCGAACTCGCCGGAGCCGTCGTAGATCGGGGCGTCGGTGTTGAGGATCTCCTCCCACGCCCCGGCCTCGGGCAGGCCGATCTCGTAGTCCCGCAGCGGGTCCGGGGAGAAGTTGGTCACGCACGCGATGTGGTTGCCCGACGCGTCGTGGCGCACCCACGACAGGGTGTTGTGCCCGTTGTCGTCGGCGTTGATCCAGGTGAAGCCCTCGGGCGAGTTGTCCAGCTCGTACAGCGGCGAGTTGGCGCGGTAGAGGTGGTTGAGGTCGCGGAACAGGCGCTGCAGACCGCCGTGGCCCCACAGCTCGCTGACCCACCACTCCAGCGACACTGACTCGTTGAACTCCGGCCGCTGCCCGAACTCGCAGCCCATGAAGACCAGCTGCTTGCCGGGGAAGCTCCACATGTAGGAGTAGAAGGCGCGCAGCGTGGCGAACTTGCGCCAATCGTCCTGCGGGACCTTGTTGATCATGGAGCCCTTGCCGTGCACGACCTCGTCGTGGCTGATCGGCAGCACGAAGTTCTCCGAGTACGCGTAGACCATCGCGAAGGTGAGCAGGTTGTGCTCGTACTGCCGGTACACGGGATCCAGCTGCAGGTAGCGCAGCGAGTCGTTCATCCAGCCCATGTTCCACTTGAAGCCGAAGCCCAGGCCGCCCTCGTGCACCGGCTTGGTGACGCCGGCGAAGCTGGTCGACTCCTCGGCGATCATCACGACGCCCGGCTCGCGCTCATACAGGTGGCGGTTGCAGTAGCGCAGGAAATCCATCGCCTCGAGGTTCTCGCGGCCGCCGAACTGGTTGGGCACCCACTGCCCGTCTTCACGGGAGTAGTCGAGGTACAGCATGGAGGCGACGGCGTCCACGCGCAGGCCGTCGATGTGGAACTCCTGCACCCAGTACAGCGCGTTGGACACGAGGAAGCTCTTCACCTCGTTGCGGCCGTAGTTGAAGATGTAGGTGCCCCAGTCCTGGTGCTCACCCTGGCGGGGGTCGGCGTGCTCGTAGAGCGCGGTGCCGTCGAAGCGGCCCAGCGCCCACGCGTCCTTGGGGAAGTGTCCCGGCACCCAGTCCATGATCACGCCGATGCCGGCCTGGTGCAGGCGGTCGATGAGGTAGCGCAGGTCATCGGGCTTGCCGAAGCGCGACGTGGGGGAGAAGTAGCCGGTCACCTGGTAGCCCCAGCTGGGCTCGAACGGGTGTTCCGCCAGCGGCATGAACTCGACGTGCGTGTAGCCCTGCCACTTGACGTAGCTGACCAGCTCCTCGGCGAGGTCCAGGTAGCTCTTGCCCTTGCGCCAACCGCCGAGGTGCACCTCGTAGACGCTCATCGGCTCGGCGTGCGCCTGCGACGTGCGGCGCTTGGCCATCCACTCGTCGTCGGACCACAGGTAGCGCGACTCGTAGACGATCGACGCGTTCGCCGGCGCCTGCTCGCTGAACCGGGCCATGGGGTCGACCTTCTCGACCCACTGGCCGTCGCTGGTCTCGATCCGGTACTTGTACAGCGTGCCCTCGCCGAGGCCCTCGATGAACAGGCCCCAGATGCCGGAGCCAGGAATGAGTTCCATGGCGTCGCCGGTCCACCAGTTGAAGTCGCCGATGACGTGCACCGACTTGGCGTTGGGCGCCCACACGGCGAAGCGGACGCCGGTGATCGGGCCGCGCTCGTCGTCGTCGACCGTCACCACGGTGCTGCCGAGCCGCTTCCACAGCTCGGTGTCGCCACCGCTGTGGAACCCCTCGAAGTCCCATCCGGTCAGTCCACCGAAGCGGTCGTGTGCCATGTCTCGACTCCTTAGGGTCACTATCTGTTGCGTCAATCTAGCGTGCCCGGGTGGGGCCGTGTGAGGCTCCGCGCCGACCCGTCCCGGGCTTGATGGGATGGTTATCGTTCCGTGACCAACGAGGCCAGGTGGGCCAGCGGCACGGTCAGGAGCTCCGGCCGGAACCGGGCCTCGTACACGGCCTCGTAGCCGGCCTTGTCCGTCTCGTACGCGGCCAGGACCGGGTCCTGAGCGTCGGTCGGGAGGCCGTAGCCGGCCAGGAATGCGGCGCGGCAGTCGGCCAGCCAGTCGGCGGACGCGTCGCCGGCGGCGTGCGCGTAGGCGAACGAGCGCAGCATGCCGGCCACGTCGCGCAGCGGAGAGTCGGGGCGGCGCCGCTCCTCCATGGACTTCAGGGGTTCGCCCTCGAAGTCGACGTAGCGCCAGCGGCCCTCCGACAGGAGGACCTGGCCGAGGTGGCAGTCGCCGTGGACCCGCTGGGCGGGCAGCTCGTCGTCGGCGATCTCGGCGAACACCGCGTCCACCGCGTCGGCGAACGGCCGGACCTCCGGGACCTCGGCAGCGACGGTGGCGAATCGCTCGCGGGACTCGCGGGCCAGGGCGGCGCCGTCGATGGTCGCGGTGGGGAGCCGCTCGGCCAGCGTGTGGTGCACCGTGGCCAGGGCCTCGCCCAGGGCGCGGGCGTGGCCGGTGAAGTCGCGGCCCTCGCGGGCGTAGTCGCAGGCCAGGACGTAGCCGTCGGTGGGGTCGTGCAGCGCCTCGAGGAACACCGCAAGGTCCGTGCCGTCCCACACCCACGCGCCGTAGAGCTCCGCCACGACGCCGCTGCCGGCCAGGGCCTCATGCAACTCGACGTCGACGGAGCGGCCCGGTTCCAGACGGCGGAAGACCTTGACCAGGAGCTCGTCGCCGAAGAACACCGACGTGTTGGACTGCTCGCCGGCGTACCGGCGCGCGGGCAGATCGGCGGGGACGTCGCGGTAGCGCTCGAAGCCGGGGGCGCCGTCGTGCAGCGCCCGTAGCAGGACGGCGCCGTCGTCGCACGCGTCGACGGGCTCGCCGTCGCCGTAGAGCAACGGGACGTGGAACCGCTCGCGGTGCCCGTCGCCGAACTCGACGACGAGGACCGCGGGGCGCAGGTCCTCACCGGCCCAGGGACCGAGCTCCACGTCGACCGGCCGACCGCTGCGCCCGCTGAACCAGCGCGACGCGACGGCCAGGTCCCACAGCCGCCGGGTCAGGTCGGCGATCATGGCGCCGTGACGTGGAAGACGTGCGCGGGCTTGCTCGGCCAGAGCCGCACCCAGGCGCGCTGCCCCCACACGTAGGACTCGCCGGTCAGCTCATCGGTCACGCGGACCGACTCGCCGCCCAGGCCGAGGGCCGCCAGGTCCAGCATGATGTCGGACTCGACGGTGTGGTCCGGGTCGAGCGAGCACACCACGAGCACCGTGTCTGCCCCGTCGTTCTTGGAGAACACGATGACCGAGTCGTGGGGCGCGTGGTGGAAGTGGATGTCGCGGAGCTGCTGCAGCGCCGGATGCGCCTCGCGGATCTCGTTGAGCTTGCCCAGCAGCAGGTTGAGGTTGGGCTCGGCGTTGTAGTCGCGGGGCCGGAACTCGTACTTCTCGGAATCGAGGTACTCCTCCTTGCCGGCGGCGACGGGCAGGTGCTCGAACAGCTCGAAGCCCGAGTAGACGCCCCAGGTCGGCGACATCGTCGCGGCGAGGATCGCGCGGATCGAGAACGCCGCCGGGTTGCCCGACTGCAGGAAGAAGGGGTTGATGTCGGGCGTGTTGACGAAGAAGTTGGGCCGGTAGTACGACGCCATCTCCTGCGACAGCTCGGTGAGGTACTCGGTGAGTTCCCACTTGAGGTTGCGCCACGTGAAGTAGGTGTAGCTCTGCTGGAAGCCCACCTTGCCCAACGCCGCCATCATCTGCGGCTTGGTGAACGCCTCGGCGAGGAAGATGACCTCCGGGTTGGTCTCGTGGACGCGCTCCAGCAGCCAGTCCCAGAACTCGACGGGCTTGGTGTGCGGGTTGTCGACGCGGAAGATCGTCACGCCGTGGTCGATCCAGAACCGGACGATCCGCAGCACCTCGTGGTAGAGCCCCGCCGGGTCGTTGTCGAAGTTCAGCGGGTAGATGTCCTGGTACTTCTTGGGCGGGTTCTCCGCGTAGGCGATGCTGCCGTCCATGCGGGTCGTGAACCACTCGGGATGCTCGGTCACCCACGGGTGGTCCGGCGACGCCTGCAGGGCCAGGTCCAGCGCCACCTCCAGCCCGAGCGAGCGCGCCTTGGCGACGAACGCGTCGAAGTCGTCGAAGTCGCCGAGGTCCGGGTGGATCGCGTCGTGGCCGCCGTCGGGCGAGCCGATCGCCCACGGCGAGCCGGGATCGGCGTCGGTGGCGTCGAGGGAGTTGTTCTTCCCCTTGCGGTAGGCGCGGCCGATCGGGTGGATCGGGGGCAGGTAGACGACGTCGAAGCCCATGGCGGCGGCCGCCTCGAGCCGCTCGAACGACGTGCGAAACGTGCCGGAGTGCCACTGGCCGTGCTCGTCCTGCCAGGCGCCCTGCGAGCGGGGGAAGAACTCGTACCACGACGAGTACAGCGCGCGGCGCCGCTCGACCCGGATCGGGTACTCCTGCGTCGGCGACACCAGCTCGCGCGGCCCGAAGCGGGCCATGGCGCGGGTGATGGGGGCCGAGGTGATGAGTTCGAGGATCTCGTCGACGTCGCCGTCGGCCCGCAGCGTCTCCGCGGCGGCGTGCAGCAGGCTCGCCGCGCCCGGGACCCGCATGAGCTCCGCCTGCTGGGCGGACCGGGTCAGCAGGTCGCGGCCCTCCATGCACACCAGGTCGACGTCCTGGCCGATGGGCAGCTTGGCCTCGGCGTGGTGGCGCCAGGTGCCCCACGGGTCGCTCCAGCCCTCGACGCGGAACGTCCAATCGCCCTCGGCGGCCATGCGGACGTGCGCCTGCCAGATGTCGAGGCCGTGCGGCTCGACCTGCTTCATGTCGATGCGGCGCTGCGTCCCGCCCGGCGAGGTCAGGATGACCGAGGCGTTGACGGAATCGTGGCCCTCGCGGAACACGTTGGCCTGGATGAGGATGCGTTCGTGGACCACCGCCTTGACGGGGTACACCCCGCACTCGATGACGGGGCTCACCCCGGTCACGGGGATCCGGCCGAGGCCGCCCTCGGTCCGAACGATGCGCTTACTCATGGCTGGGATCTCCGCACTCACGGGCGCCAGCCTAGCCGCCCGCGCCGAACGGTGCGGAGCTCAGGACAACAGATCGATCGACGAGGGCTCGGCCTCAGCCAGCAGAGCCATCAGTTCCTTCGAGCTGGTGGGGACGTCGACGCGCATCACCACGACGGCGCGGGCCGGCATCTGGATCTCGGCGAGGGCCGGAAGGACGCCGTCGGGCAGTTCGTCGTCGTCGGCGCTGTGCCAGACGATCTCGTAGCCGAAGCCCCACGGCAGCGTCGGCAGCACCAGTGGGACGGGCTCGGCGCCGGAGTTGAACCAGGTGAGGAACGCCTCGCGCTCGTCGGAGACGTACATGCCGAGGAGTCGGCGGCCGCCGTCGTGCCAGGCGTCGGTGCTCATCTCCCCGTAGCGGCCGTCCATCCAGGTGAGGTCGACGCGCTGCAGGTTCTCGCCGTGCTCGGTCAGTACCTCCGTGTGGTAGCCGAAGTCCGTGGGGCGCAGGATGGCGTGCGACTGCCGGAGCGCGATGAGGTCGGCGATTCGGGTCTGCACCCGCTGCCACTCCGGCGCGACGTCCCAGTTCACCCAGGACAGCGGCGAGTCTTGGCAGTACGCGTTGTTGTTGCCCTTCTGGGTGCGGCCGAACTCGTCGCCGGCCGTGATCATCGGCGTGCCGGCGGCCAGGATCTGGGTCGCCATCAGGTTGAGCACCTGGCGACGGCGCAGCGCGTTGATCTCGGGGTCCTCGGTTTCGCCCTCCCACCCGTGGTTCCACGAGCGGTTGTTGTCCGAGCCGTCGCGGTTGGCCTCGCCGTTGTCGAGGTTGTGCTTGACGTCGTAGCTGACGAGGTCGCGCATCGTGAAGCCGTCGTGGGCGGTGATGAAGTTGATGCTCGACTGCGGGGAGCGGCCGGGGGCGTCGAAGATGTCCGGCGAGCCGGCCAGCCGCGTGGCCAGTTCCTGAACGCCGTGGACGGCGCCGCGCCAGTAGTCGCGGATGTGGTCGCGGAAGCGGTCGTTCCACTCGTGCCAGCCGGGACCCCAGGCGCCGACCTGGTAGCCGTACGGGCCGATGTCCCACGGCTCGACGATCATCTTGATGCCCTCGAACGCGGGGTCGGCGGCCACGAGGGACTTGAAGGCGTGGTTTTGGTCCACGTGGTGGTTCTCGTCGCGGATGAGGGTCGTGGCCAGGTCGAAGCGGAATCCGTCGACGCCCATGTCCTGGACCCAGTAGCGCATCGAGTCGAGCACCATCTGCAGCACCATGGGGTGGGCGGTGTTGACGGAGTTGCCGCAGCCGGTGACGTCGTAGTCGTCGCGCTTGTCGTTGGTCAGGCGGTAGTAGGACAGGTGGTCGATGCCGCGCATCGACAGCGTCGGGCCCTCGTGGCCACCCTCGCCGGTGTGGTTGTAGACGACGTCGAGGATCACCTCGATGCCGGCCTCGTGGAGCCGCGACACCATGATCTTGAAGTCGGCCACCTGGTTGCCGACGGTGCCGCGCGTGGCGTAGTAGGCGTGCGGGGCGAAGAAGCCGAGCGAGTTGTAGCCCCAGTAGTTGCGCAGCCCCTTGAAGGCGACGAACGGCTCGGACACGAAGTGGTGCACCGGCAGCAGTTCCACCGCGGTGACGCCCAAGCGCAGCAGGTAGTCGATGACGGCCGGGTCCGCCATGCCCAGGTACGAGCCGCGGAGGTGCTCCGGGACCAGCGGGTGCAGCTTCGTGTAGCCGCGCAGGTGGGTCTCGTAGATGATCGTCTCCGACATCGGACGGCGGCGGGCGATCGGGGTGGGCGGGGGAGAGTCCGCCACCACGACGCTGAGCGGCACGGCCCCGAACGAGTCGGTGCTCGACTTGGTGAACGGGTCGCCCGGCACGTGGTCGAGGATCGGGCCGCGGAAGTCGACGCCGCCGCTGATGGCCTTGGCGTACGGGTCAAGCAGGAGCCGCGCCGGGTTGAACCGGCTGCCCGACGACGGGTCCCACTCGCCGTGGACGCGGAAGCCGTAGTGCTGCTCTGGGCCCGTCTCGGGCACCTCGACGGTCCAGATCCCATCGTCGTCCATCGTCATCTCGACGTTGTGCTGCCGGTTCAGCGGGTCGATGAGGGCGAGCTCGACGCGCTCGGCGCGCGGGGCCCACAGGCCGAAGCGGACGCCGGTGGCGGTGATGCGGGCGCCGAGAACGCTCGTATCAGGGATCGTCGGTGCAGTCATAGTCGGCTTTCGTGGATTCAGTGATGAATCGTTGGGCTGGGGCGGTTCATTCTGCCAGTAACTCGTGCAAAAGCCACAGTCGGCGCGTCGTGGGTGCGGGCGGCTGCCCTGTGCCGGGAACGGATCGCCCCGGGTATCGGCGCTGGTCAGGCCATACCCCGGGTAGCATGACGCCTGCCGATCCATTGTTCCGTCGCACCCGAGGTGGCCTCGTGCAGTCCGTCTATCTCGATCACGCCGCGACCACTCCCATGCGGCCCGAGTCGCTTGAGGCGTTCGTGGCGGCCGCCGGCGTCGTCGGCAATGCCTCGTCCCTGCACCGCTCCGGGCAGCGCGCCCGGCGGGTGTTGGAGGAGGCGCGCGAGGAGCTGGCGGCCGCCGTCGGGGCCGAGCCGGCCGAGGTGATCTTCACCTCCGGCGGCTCGGAGGCCGACAGCATCGCCGTGCTGGGGGGATGGGAGGCCGGTCGGGCGCGGGGACGGTCGCGGTGTCTGGTGTCCGCCGTCGAGCATCCCGCCGTGGGCGGTGCCGTGAAGCGCGGCGCGGAGGTCCTGCCGGTGGACCGCGACGGCCTCGTGGGCCTCGACGCGGCGCGGGCGATGATCGACGGCGACGTGGCGGTGGTCTCCGTCATGGCCGTCAACAACGAGACGGGCGCGGTGCAGCCGGTGGCCGCCGTGCTGGAAATCGCCGCCGGGGCTGGGGCGTGGGTGCACAGCGACGCCGTGCAGGCCCTGGGACACGTGCCGCTCGACTTCCGCGCCGACGGGCTGGATCTGGTGTCGCTGTCGGCCCACAAGGTCGGGGGGCCGGTGGGGATCGGGGCGCTGCTGGCGCGTCGGGAGGTGTCGCCGCTGCCGATCGGCCTCGGCGGTGGCCAGGAGCGCGAGGTGAGGTCGGGGACGCAGCCGGTGGCGCTGGCGGCGGCCTTTGCGCGGGCCGCGTCGCTCGCGGTGGGGGAGTTGGAGGCGGAGTCGACGCGGTTGCGGGGGCTGCGCGATCGGATCTCGGCGTTGGCGGTGTCGCTGGGGGGACGGCTCAACAGCCTGCCCGGCGGCGCGCCGCACATCGTCAACGTGACGTTCGACGGCGTCCGCGCGGACGACCTGTTGTTCCTGCTGGACCAGCGCGGGGTGCATGCCTCGGTCGGCAGCGCGTGCCGGGCGGGAGTGCATCAGCCGAGCGAGGTGTTGTTGGCAATGGGGCGGTCAGAGGCGGAGGCGGTGCAGTCGCTGCGGTTCTCGCTGGGCTGGGCGACCACCGTGGCGGACGTCGACGCGCTGGCGGCCGCGCTGCCGGAGGCGCTGGCGGTGGCCCGTACCGCCTTCTGAGCTCGAGGCGACCGGCGGGCATGCTGCCGGCCCCGCGGGCGGCGCCCGGCGGGGTCAACGGTCAGGAGGGGTCAGGCGGCGTGCGGCTCAGGCCGCGGCCAGTTCGGGTGGGGCGGTGAGTCTGATCGTGCCCACCGCGGCGACGAGGTACTCGTAGCCGGCGGGGGAGCGCCAGTGGTAGGTCCCTGGCTGCGGCTGGCAGACGTGCCATCCGCCGTGTGTCCGCGCGCGATGGGGATAGCGGGCCGTGGGGCCGAGGTTGTCCATCGACGTCTGGCCCGGCCCTCGATCCGTGCGGTAGGGAATCGTGTGGTCGAGGTCACAGGCCCGGGCGACGCGTGAGCCGTAAGGGAACACGTCGACGGGGTTGCGGAGCGTGAGAGCCAGCCGCATGAGGTCCGGCGGATCGTGCTGATCGACGGGCAGGATCTCGTTCGGGTCCAGAACCGGGCGTACCGTGACGCGGGAGCCGGCCAGCAGCTCGCGGAGGCCACTGATGTGCATGGCGCCCCATCCCTCCACGCGGGCGGTGCCGCTGGCGGTGCCGTCGGCCAGGTAGGTCTGCTTCGCCGCCTCTCCGCTCGGCACTGAGTCTGAGGTGATGTGGACGATGAGCTGGTGCGACGGCAGAGACTCTTGGCCGAACGCCCCGCGGGCGAGGATGCCGACGGCGGCGGCGCGGCGCTGGTTCCAGCCGGTCCGCTGATCGACGTCCGCCGTTGCGGGCAGGGTCCGGGCGATGCTGGACAGTGCATGGTCGAAAGCGGCGGCATCATCGGGGGTGAGCCGTCCCCACATGTCGACATGGCCGTCCTCGATCTCACCCAGTGTGACGTGGCGACTCGTGCGGGCCGACGCCTCGCGCGCGATGGCGTTGGCGGGGTCCGCGGCGATGATCCATCCGGGCAGCAGCCGAAGCGTCCGCTGCCAGGGCATCAGCGCCATCGCGTGGGCGAGCCGTCGATCGAGCGTGAGCGCTGCCTCGGCGCTCAGATGAACCGAACGGCGGGCGACGTCGACGGCCTGCCACCACCGGATGCGGCCGGCCAGGACCGCAGCCCACAGGGTGGGGAGGCGGTGGCGGACGTTGAGGACGTCACCGAGGCGGCCCACCGCCGCGCCGGGGGAGACCCCCAGCAGCGGGGCGATCTCCAGCGCGAGGAACTCGGCGACCGCGGGGGTCCCGTCGGCTCCTGGAGTCATGGTGTCCTCGAGGCCGACGGCGATGTCGTTCATGTCCACGTGGTAGGTGTCGATCAGGTGGGCCAGGGCGATGATCTCGGCTGTCTCGGCAGCGACCAGTTGCCGATGGGCGTGGTCCAGCGCGGCCAAGGTGGTGGGCTCGGGCGGGGAGTGATCCATGGACGCCACACTAATCGCCCACACTGACAATTTCCGAGTGTGATCGGAGCTGTTGTGACGGCTGCGTCTAGAGTGGGACGTCGCAAGCAGGAGGAAAGAATGCGCGTCTTGGTCGCCATGTCGGGCGGAGTCGATTCCGCCGTCGCCGCCGCGCGTCTCGTCGCCGACGGCCACGACGTGACCGGCGTACATCTCGCGCTGTCGAAGAACCCCGCCTCCTACCGCTCCGGCGCCCGCGGCTGCTGTTCGTTGGAGGACTCCCACGACGCCCGGCGTGTCGCTGACAAACTCGACATCCCCTTCTACGTGTGGGATTTCGCCGAGGAGTTCCGCGAGGCGGTCGTCGACGATTTCATCGCCGAGTACCGCGCCGGCCGCACGCCCAACCCCTGTCTGCGCTGCAACGAGAAGATCAAGTTCGCGGCCGTCCTGGAGCGCGGGCTGGCGCTCGGCTTCGACGCGGTTGCCACGGGCCACTACGCCGACCTACGCCGGAAGGACGACGGATCGGTGACGCTGCACCGCGCCGCCGACGCGGCCAAGGACCAGTCGTACGTCCTCGGAATGCTGACGCAGGACCAGCTGCGTCGCTGCGTGTTCCCGCTGTTCGACGTCGAGAAGCCGGTGGTCCGCGCCGAGGCGCAGGCGCTGGGCTTCGGGGTGGCGAAGAAGCCCGACAGTCACGACATCTGCTTCATCGCCGACGGCGACACACAGGGATTCCTGGCCCGCTACCTCGACGACGCCCCCGGCCCCATCGTCGACGACGCAGGAGAGGTCCTCGGCGAGCATCGTGGCACGCACCGGTACACGGTGGGGCAGCGCAAGGGCCTCGACCTGCGGGTGCCCGCGCCGACCGGTGAACCGCGGTACGTGCTGCGGATCGAGCCGGCGAGCCGGACGGTGGTCGTGGGGGCCCGCGACGACCTCGCCGTCACCGAGCTCACCGGCATTCGCACCACGTGGACGGGATCGTCGGTCGAGGGTCCGTGGCGCGGCCAGGCCCAGTACCGGGCACACGGGACGCCGCAGGACGCCACCATCGAGGCCGTCGACGGTGGGCTGCGGGTTAGCCTGGACGAGCCGGCGCACGGTGTGGCTCCGGGACAGACGGTGGTCGTCTACGACGGGGACCGCGTGGTGGGCAGTGCTGTGATTGCCGGGGCCCGATGATGCGCATCACCGCAGCCGGGTCGCTGCCGGGGACGGACTTCCGTGGAGCCTTGACCGCGATGGCCGAGGCGCTGCCCGACGTTCTCCCGTTCCCGGAACTGCCCGCCCGTGGGGTCACGTCAGGCATGGTGGGTCGCGCGCTGGGACTGATCGAGGGGCTGGGGTTCGACCTCCAGCCGGCCGGCTGGAGGCTGGTGCCCCACGCGGGCGCCGAGCACCGTCGGGCGAAGGCACAGTGGCGCAACGATCTCGACGACGCCGAGGAACTGCTGCAGGGGTTCACGGGCGTGCTGAAGGTGGCGGTCGCGGGGCCGTGGACGCTGGCCGCGGCGGTCGAGCGGACGATGGGGGACCGGCTGCTGGCCGACCACGGCGCGCGCCGGGAGTTGGCCCAGGCGCTGCACGACGGCGTTGAGCGCCTGAAGGTTGACCTCGCCAGACGGCTGCCGGGCCGCGAGGTGTGGGTTCAGGTGGACGAGCCGTCCCTGATTGCAGTCGCGGAGGGCCGGATCCCGACGGCGAGTGGGTTCAGCCGGCACAGGCGGGTCGACCCGCCGGAACTCGTCGCGGCGCTGCGTCCGATGGCCGACGGTGCATGGCTCCACTGCTGCGCGCCGGGGCGGTGGCTCGACGTCGCCCGCCGTGCGGGGTTCACCGGGGTCTCGGTCGACGCCTCGCTGGTAGATCTCGACGAGCTGGCCGAGTGGCGCGACGAGGAGCGCGGCCTCATCCTCGGCGTGGTGGATACGAGTCGCGGACCGCAGAGCACCGACGAGCTGGTGCGGTCCGCGCTGGGGATCCTGCGACAACTCCAGGTCGATGACCTCGACGGTGTCCTCCTCGGCACCGCGTGCGGGATGGCTGGCTGGCGTCGGGAGGACGTCGTGCCGCAGCTGCAGTCGCTGGGGAAGGCGGCGGAGCTGGTGGAGGAGGCGCTGGCCCGCGGCTGATCCTCGCCTAAGCTGGCGGGGTGCGGATCTTCTCGAACCTTGACCTCAACGGCCATGCGCCCGTGCGCGCGCAGGTGGGTCGAGGGCCGTGGGGGCCGGTCGGTGTGCCGAGCACGCGGTGGAAGAAGGCTCAGCGGATCCTGATCCCGGTCGTCGCGGTGGGCGTGGCGGTTGGGCTGTTCTTCCTCGGGCGGATGTTCTACCTGATCCTCACCGGCGCCTGAGCCTCACCAACCGAGGAGGCTAGCCGCGAACGGCGCGACCAGCACTCCGAGAATCATGAAGGGGCCGAACGGGATCTCGCTGTCGCGTCTGATGCGTTTCGTCACCAAGAGCATGGCGCTGATCAGCGCCATGAGGATGAAGGCAGCCCCGACGCCGAGTAAGGCAGTGCCGATGCCGAACCACCCGAGCGCAGCCCCCGTCGTCAGCCCGAGCTTGACGTCCCCGAGGCCGAAACCGCTGGGGTTGATGTAAGCCAACACGAAGAGAATGGTTGAGGTGAGCAAAGACCCCAGGAAAGCGGCCCCGAGACGCCCCCATCCGTCCGAGAGCCACGCGTAGGGAACCTGTAGCGCGAAGAACAGCGGATAGGGGATCAGCGTCAGCGGATCAGGCAGCCGATGTTCTGCGAGGTCGACGGCTGTCGCAGCTCCCCAGAATGCGGCTAGGACGAGGAATCCGAGGGGCTCCAATGTCCCCCTGTATCCGACCGACGACCAGACCCATGCCACCAGCAGCGCGCTTGTCGCTGCAGCAACTATCCACCGAGAGCGGACGCCGAAAGAACGCGACAGCAGCGGTGATGACACAGTGGCACCGACCGCCATGATCGCAACAAGGATCGCCACGATCAGAGCGCGCCGAACAGGGTTTCCATGATGGAGATCACGGCGGGTCCGAGGATGACGATGAAGATCACTGGCAGGATGCAGATGATGAGAGGGAAGACCACCTTGACAGGGATCTCCATGGCCTTGCGTTCGGCGCGCTGCCTACGAGCCAGCCGCATTTCGTCGGCCTGCGCATTGAGCACGTCGGCCAGCGGGATGCCGTAGGCCTCCGCCTGGATCACCGTGCGGATGAACCGCCGCAGCGGAATGGACCCCGTCCTCTCGGCAAGATCCTCGTAGGCATTGCGCCTCGATTGCCCCACTTGGATGTCCTGCATGGTCCGAACGAGTTCGCGCGCCAGGACGCCAGTCCCGTTGCGCGCCACGCGCAGCATGGCGGCGTCGAAGCCCAAGCCTGCCTGCACCGCGATGCTCATCTGATCCAGCGTGTCTGCGAGCTCGAGGTCGACCTGCTCCCTGCGCTTCTGGAACGCGTTAAGTAGGAGGACGTCGGGGAGGAAGAAGACACCAACCGTGACGGCGAGCCCGAGAAGCACCACCAACGAGGAGCGGCTAGACATCCACAGCAGGAAGAACAACACCGCAGAGAGAAGCGTCCCGAGAACCTTGATGGACAGGAGCTGGTCGACGGTCCAGCCCCCGGGGAAGCCGGCCTTTGCGAGGGCACGCTCGAGGCGGCCTCGCCGCTCGGGGCTGTCAATGACCCGGGCCACACTCAGGTGTCCCTGCTGGTGCCGAGGACGATCCTGGGCCGGGGTGTGGCCTCGTTGAAGGTTCTGGACGGCCCGCACCCGGGCCTGGTCGGGTCCAGCGAGCAGGAGCCACAGCAGCACACCCAGCCCTGCGGCCAAAGCCAGCACTGGAAGGAGGAAATCAGGCAGGTACATGGTCAGAACTTGATCTGCACGGTGCGGTGGAGCCACAAGGACCCGACTGCGAGCAGGACGATCGCTGCCGCAATCATGGCCCAGCCGACCGGGTGTGTGAATAGCGTGGACAGATATGCCGGATTGGCGAACAACAGGAGTGCGATGATGACGAACGGCAGGGCGATCAGAATGATGGCGGATAGCCTGCCCTCGGCGCTCAGTGCAGCCACCTGCCTGCGCAGCTGGGCCCGCTCGCGGATCGTGTGTGACACCCCGTCGAGAACGTCGGCGAGGTTGCCCCCGACCTCACGGTTGATCGCCACCGCCTGCGCAATCCAGGAGAAGTCCTCGCTCTGCATGCGCGTGGCGGTGCGTTCCATCGTCTCGCCCAGGGGCCGGCCGACCCGAAGCTCGTTGGTCATGCGGGCGAACTCCTCGGCGGTCGGGCTCGCGGCCTCCCGGCCGACCATGGACATGGCCTGGGTGAACGAGTATCCCGAGCGGAGGCTGCCTGCCAGCATCTGGGCGGTCTCATCCAGCTGAAGCCCGAAGGCCGCGCGTTTACGGCTGGTCTTCACCGACACAACCGCGACGATAGTGAGGGGCATGAGGACGGGCAGCAGCACGGCGAGTAGCGGTGAACCCAGCAAGACTCCGAGAGCCGCCGCGACGAGAACGGCGCAGACGCCCAAGATGACAAGCTGGCCTGGCGTCATCGTGATCCCGGCGATGTCTAGGCGGTCCGACAACGTCAGGTTGCGGTTCGCGAGCAGCCGATCCACTCTTCGGGTGGCAGCATCGGCCACCCCGGCCAGGGCAGTGCGCCGCTCCTGCTGCGTTGGGCGGCGCCGATGGAGCGGGATCTCATTCGCGTTGGGGCGCAGCCAGAGGGCCATGAAGATCACGAAAGCCAGTCCTATGGCCAGGGTGGCGATCGCCAGAACCGGGGGCGTCTGTCCGAGCATTAGCGCATCCGGAGGTCGGTGCCGAACACGCGTGGCGACAGCTGGATGCCCAGGTCGGCGAACCTGTCGGTGAACTGTGGCCGAACGCCTGTCGGCATCACGTGTCCGAGGAACCGTCCATCCCTGTCGACTCCGGCTGAGTAGTCGAACAGGAAGACGTCTTGCATCGTCACGGTTTGACCCTCCATGCCGTGCACCTCGGTCACCGCGACGATGCGACGGGTGCCGTCTCGCAACCGGGCCAGCTGGACGATGAGGTCGATTGAACTGGAGACCTGCTCTCGAATCGCACGGAGGGGCAGCTCCATGCCGGCCATGAGGACAAGGGTCTCGAGGCGGGAGAGCGCATCTCGCGGCGAGTTGGCATGGATGGTGGAGAGCGAGCCGTCGTGGCCGGTGTTCATGGCCTGCAACATGTCGAGGGCCTCGCCGCCACGCACCTCACCGACGATGATGCGGTCGGGGCGCATACGCAGCGAGTTCTTCACCAGGTCGCGAATGGTGACCTCGCCCTTGCCCTCAATGTTGGCCGGCCGCGACTCGAGCCGCACCACATGATCCTGCTGGAGCTGGAGTTCGACGGCGTCCTCGATGGAGATGATCCGCTCGCCGTCAGGGATGAACGAGGACACCACATTGAGGAGCGTGGTCTTTCCGGTGCCCGTGCCGCCGGAGATGATGATGTTCAGCCGCGCTTTCACGCAGGCCTGGAGCAGTTCCGCGATCTCCGGCGACATGGTGTCGAGCTTGATCAGATCGGCGACGCTGAGGGCATCGTGGCTGAACTTTCGGATGGTCAGGGTGGACCCGCTGAAGGCGAGCGGAGGGATGATGGCGTTGACGCGAGACCCGTCTTCCAGACGGGCGTCCACCAACGGCGACGCCTCGTCGATGCGGCGCCCGATGCGTCCCACGATGCGATCGATGATCTGACGCAGGTGAGTCTCGTCGCGGAACACCACATCCGAGCGGTAGATGCGGCCGGCGTGCTCCACATAGACCTTGTCGGGCCCGTTGACCATCACCTCGGTGACCGACGGATCGGCAAGCAGCCCTTGGATCGGGCCGAGGCCCAAGACGTCGGCCTGCACTTCCTCCAGCAGCCGGCGCCGCTCCGAGCCGGTCATCGCGAGGCTCTCGCCCTCGATGATGGCCGCGAGTTCCTTCTGGACCAGCTCCTGGAGTTGCTCGTCGGTCAGCGACGCGTCGTTCAGCCGGTTGCCCAGCCGCTCGTACAGGGTGGCGGTGGTTCTTTCCTTCAGCGCCCTGACTGCATCCTGACCGGCCGACCGCGCGGGTCCGGAGCGCTGGGCGAGGGAGGTGGGCACAGACGTGGCGTCCGTGTCTGCCCGAAGCCTGGGAGAGGACTGCTGCACTGCAGGCTGGGGCGGTGCTGCCATGCGCGCCGCTGTGACGGGCTGCTGGTCCGCTTCAACAGGACTCGGCTCCTGAATCGAGGCAGCGGTCTCTCCACGCGCGGCGCGCAGGCGATCAGCGAGTCCCATCGGTGCTCCTTGCTCGCCCGAAGAGGCGGCCGCGGGGGCGGGAGGCCTCCGATCGGCCCGCGATCCGTGCGACGAGGCCCGAGAGTTCCCGCGTGAGGGGATCCTTGCCGCGCGTCTGGAGCAGGGGAATGCCCTGGTTCACAGAGATCGGAACCACCTTCGCTGTAGGGAGAGTCACGTCGACCTTGGCGTTGATGGTCGCCTCGACATCGGCGACCGTCAGCCCTCGAGAGGCGTCCGCGAAGTTCAGCACGACGTGACGTGACTCGAGCAGCAGTGCCAGTTGGCTCAGTGTCTCGATCTCCTTGCGCAGCCCCCGGACTCCCGGCACGTCGAGCCCCGTCACGAGCACAAGTTCCCCGGTCAGGTCGAGCGCCGCGAGAGTGTGCTCCGAGAGCCCCGGGGAGGTGTCGACGACCACATAGTCAAAGGCCTGGGACAGCGTCTTCAGAAGGGCGGTGATCTCCTCGGACGTGATCGCATCAGCAGCGGCGGGCGATTCGGAGCCGGCGACAACCCAGAGCCCCGTCTCGTGTCGGGTGAGATAAGTCTTAAGTGCCAACAGGTCGCCGTTCAGGGCTGGCCGGATGGTGTCGGGCAGCGTATACGTCGGTGTGAGGTTCAAGGCACTGGCGACGTCGCCGAAATGGAGGTCCAAGTCCACAAGCACGACCCGCTCGGGGGCCACCTGCGTGAGACCGACCGCCAGGTTGGTGGCCACCGTGGTCTTGCCAACGCCCCCTTTGGGAGACGCCACCGTGATGATCTGGCCCCGCGTCGGCGCTGCGCTCTCGATGACGGCCGCGCGCCGGTTGCGCGCGATGGCATCCCGAAGTTCTTCCACGCTGCCCAAGGGCGAGATCATGTCCCGCACACCCGCCCGCATGGCTGGGAGCGCTAGGGCTGGGGCTTCGTCAGTGATCAACACGACGGGCACAGCGTAACGCTGCTGGGCCCAGTCGGCGATGGCGATTGCGCCCTGCGGGTCCGGTGCGGCATCGATGAGGAGCAACTCTGCCGGGGGCGAGGCTGCTAGAGCGCGAGCGAGCGCGTCAGAATCCTCTCCCGAGAGGACGTTGACCTGACCGCCTGTGGCCAGCGTGACTTGATCGATGATGTGAGCTCCCCGCCCGAGGAGTATGACAGCGCTCATGACTGAGGCGTCCCCTCGGTCGTCCACACGTTGTCGTACAGCACACGGCGTGTCCCGTCGATCACCGAGGTCTCGCGCTCAAGGGTGAGCCACAGAGTGCCGTGCTCGGCTCCCCAGACCACGCGCTCGGCATCGGGGGCAGGCAGGGCGAGCGTGATGAACTGCGCGCCCGGGGCAGCTGCCGGCGCGGCCTCGCCGTCGTCGGTCGCCTGGACGGGCTCCACGTCCTGCACGCGGCTCACCAGGATCCGGTGGAGGATGGTCTCGGATTCGTAGGGGCCTACATCGGGCTGTACCGACACGACGATGCCGACGGTGTTCCCGGCGATGAGTTTCCCGCCCAGCACCCGCTCGGGCTGGAGGACGATGGTGACCTGCACGAGATCCTCTGGCACCACCACCTGGTCTCCGGTGATGGTCTCCCGACTGACGAAGCGTTGGGGGACGATCTGCTCGCCCGGGAGGATGGGGGCCGCCGCAACCAGGCCCGACACGGGCTCCGCGTCGGTGAGCGCACCGGTTACGACTGCGATCTTCGGGAGGGCACGCAGCTCGGCGTTCTCGCCGGCGGTCAGCGTGCCGCCGGTGGGGATCTCCACGGTGGCTACGAGCACCTCGGTGGGGTCGAACTGGGCGAGCGCTCGTTCGTCTGCCCGCACGACGTAGACCGCCACCATCGCGGCGCCGATCAGGGTCAACAGCGTCGCCGCGATGGCGGCGATGACACGTCTTCTCATGTGTGGTTGTCTCGTCCTCGATGGGTCACTGGGTCAACTGGACTGCGGTGGCGCCGTAGTTCGGCCCGCCCACCTCGCTGGCGAGGTTGACGCGCTTGACGAATGTACCAGTCACCGAGCGCTCCGCGCCGGTGCACTTGTCCGCGCCGCCATACCACCCAAAGCCCTTGTTGAGGCAGTAGTCCGAGACGAGAAGGACGGCGAATCCCACGATGTGATAGGAGCCGCCACCGGTGCCCTTGGCTTCGTCGAACAGCGGAATCAGGATCTCCTCACCAACCATGTTGGTGAGGAGAGAATTGCAGTTGGAGTTGTTAGGGCCATCGTTGCCCGCATTCCCCGGAGCCCAGCCGTCGACGCTGGTCATGACGGTGCAGTCGGCGCTGCCCGCGGTATCCAGCCAGTTCATGCCGCCAGGCACTGTGTGCGGTGGGTTGCCTGCGACGCAGTCCACCTTGTCACCCTTGATGATCATCTTGACGCTCGTGCCACCGGTGACGTCCGCGAGATGGCATATCGAAACGGTGAATGGCGACACCAGACCTGCGCCGATTCCGCCCCATGAAGCGGTGGCGGAGGCCGTGACTTCCAATGAATCATGACCGATGATCGGTGCGAACCAGTGGTTGCGCTCGCTGGCCACGTCTACGGTCACTGATGAGCTGCCGTGGGTGATCCCGGTGACCGTGACGTTGTCATCGCGCTTGTTCCCCGTGGCGTAGCTGGACGCCATGCCCGGCTCGTCCGCCTCGCACGCGCCTTCGGCGCAACTCTGGGCCAACGCGAGTGCGGCGGCGTCGGCACCGTTTTGCAGTTCTTTGCGGTCCATCCAGAGCGCACCGACATCAACGGCGATCGCGGTGAATCCGACCAAAGAGACCATCAGAAGTGCCACCGTGATCGCCACAGCGCCGCGTTCGGATATCATCCTCCGCATCGCATTTCCCCTGTTCCACTCGCAGTGAAGTTCGGCACGAAAAATCGCGTCAAGGTCGGATACGAATAGGTCACGGTCACTATTACTGGGGCTCCGGCGCTGCACGTGCCCGGAACTGTCACAAGAGTGGGTGGGCGGCCGGTCGTGTTCGCGAATGCCGATGACGCGACCCCTTGCGCCTGGCCCTGGTTCTGCGAGATAGCCATCTCTCGGGCTCCCTCACGGGCGGCACCCGCGGCAGAGGCGTTAAGGAAAGTAAGGAAGCCGAACTCGACTATGCCGAGAACCAACACGAGAAGTATGGGCACGACAAGGGCGAACTCCACGGCCGCCGCACCGGATTCTCTCATCGACTTCATGCTCCCCCGTTTGATATCGACTCAAGTGCTTTGTGGGCCCCCGGGACGAGGGCCCACAAAGCAGCGCTGGACTAGATCAGGCGTTGGCGAGCCCGTCTTGGACGTCCCCGAACAATGTGTTGAGTTCGTCGCCGACGAGGCCGACGGCGGCGATGATCGCGACGGCGATCAGGGCGACCATGATGCCGTACTCGACGGCGGTGGCGCCCTTGGTCTTGTCCGCGAAGCGACGGCCGAGCACCGAGAGCAGTGCGGTGAGGTGGGCGTAGATAGCAACCATCGTGGTTGCCCCCTTTCCAGGAACATGCCAAAGGGGGAAGTGATTCTGCCCCCGTGGGGACCGCTCTACGCGTGCCCCCTAGCGCGAAACGTAGCGCGTCCCAGGCTCTTGCGTCAACGCCTCGAGTTGACTCATCAGAAACCTCCGCTTGTGCGGGGTCGTTGCCTCGGGTAGAAACCTCCGGTTAGGTGTGTCGTTGCCTCGGGTGAGGACCTCCGCGTGAGCACCATCACGGATGGAGCTGACGAT